>NZ_CP014301.1:2116153-2418461 GCF_001562255.1 Bosea sp. PAMC 26642
CGCCTTGATCGCATTGAACACCGCATCGACCGGGCCGTTGCCCTCGGCCTCCTCGGTCACGATCCGGCCCTCGACATCGAGCTTCAGCGTCGCCCGCTGAGGGCCCCGCGTACCGGCGATCACTGTCAGCGAGACCAGCTTCACCAGATCATGGGCCGAGGCGATGTTCTCATCGACCAGCGCCTCGATATCCTCGTCATAGACGTGCTTCTTGCGGTCGGTCAGCGTCTTGAAGCGGGTAAAGGCGTCTTCCAACTGGTTGTCGCCGAGATCGTAGCCCATCTCCTTCAGCTTGGAGCGGAAGGCGGCGCGGCCCGAATGCTTGCCCATCACCAGCGAGGTCTTGGAGACGCCGACCGATTCCGGCGTCATGATCTCGTAGGTCTGGGTGTGCTTCAGCATCCCGTCCTGATGGATGCCGCTCTCATGCGCGAAGGCGTTCCGGCCTACGATCGCCTTGTTGTACTGCACCGGGAAGGAGGTCGCGGTCGCGACCAGCTTCGAGGCGCGGTTGAGCATCGCGGCCTCGATCCCGGTCTCGTATGGCAGCACGTCGGAACGGGTGCGGATCGCCATCACGATCTCTTCCAGCGCCGCATTGCCGGCGCGCTCGCCGATGCCGTTGATGGTGCATTCGATCTGGCGCGCCCCGCCCTCCAGACCGGCCAAGGTGTTGGCGACCGCCATGCCGAGATCGTTGTGGCAGTGCACCGAGAAGATCGCCTTGTCGGAATTGGGCACGCGCTCGCGCACCGTCCGGAACAGCGCCCGGTACTCGTCGGGCGTGGTGTAGCCGACCGTGTCGGGGATGTTGATCGTCGTCGCGCCGGCCTTGATCGCGGTCTCGACGCAAGCGCACAGGAAATCCATTTCGGTGCGGGTGCCGTCCTCGGCCGACCACTCGACGTCGTCGACCCAGTTGCGCGCCCGCGTCACCGAGGAGCGCACCAGCTCCAGCACCTCTTCGGGCGATTTCTGCAGCTTGTATTTCATATGCACCGGCGAGGTGGACAGGAAAGTGTGGATGCGCGGCTTGACCGCGCCCTTCACCGCCTCACCGGCCCGGTCGATGTCCTTCTGCCCGGCCCGGGCCAGCCCCGCCACGGTCGCGCGCTTGACGCGGGCGGCGATCGCCGAGACCGCCTCGAAATCGCCGTCCGACGCGATCGGGAAACCGGCTTCGATGATATCGACGCCCATCGCGTCGAGGAAATCGGCGATCTCGAGCTTCTCCTCGAAGGTCATGGTGGCGCCAGGCGATTGCTCGCCGTCGCGCAGGGTGGTGTCGAAGATCAGCACGCGGTCCTTGCGAGATACGTCGGTGCTGGAGCCGTTCTGGGTGGCGTCGGTCATGGTCGTCATCCTGGAAAGATCGCGCCGCGCCGTGATGTGAGGCTGGCGCCGGATTGTCTGAAGGCGGTTCTCGTCACTCCCCTGAGCGCCCAGGCATAGATGCCCGGCCGGCCCTCAGGGGCGGCTAAGGAGAAGAAGCAGACCAAGACCGGAGGAAGCGCGCATGCCGTTGGCCCGCGCATTGGCGCGGCTCTCAATCGGGGCATGGGTGGCAAAGCTGGCCACGGGCGTTCCTCTTCGACTGAATCTTGCATAGCTGATTGCGGGGGGCCGGCGCAAGGCGCCTCTTGCAGCGGCGGCCACGACGCGGCAAGGCGATGGTGGAGCCTTGGAGACGTCGATGACCGTCTATGTGCGCAGAACCATCGGTCTAGCCTCGGCCTTGTCCGCGCTGGCAGGCTATATCGACGCGATCGGCTTCATCAGCCTCGGCGGCTTCTTCGTCTCGTTCATGACCGGCAATTCGACGCGCTTCGGCATCGAGATCGCGCGCGGCAACCTGATGGGGATCGCGATCTCCGGCGGTCTGCTCGCCACCTTCGTGGTCGGCGTCGTCATCGGCGCGCTCATCGCCAAGGCCGCCGGCCACTGGCGCCGCGCCGCCGTGCTCGGCTGGGTGACGATCTGCCTGGCCACCGCCGCCCTCTTCGACAATCTCGGCAATCTGGCCGTCAGCACCGGGGCGCTGGTCCTGGCAATGGCGGCCGCGAATTCGGTCTTCCAGCGCAATGGCGAGGTCACGATCGGCGTCACTTACATGACCGGCACGCTCGTCAAGATGGGCCAGCAGATTGCCAACGCGCTGACCGGCGGCCCGAAACTGGCCTGGCTCAGGAACTTCACGATCTGGTTTGGCCTCGCGCTCGGTTCGGTTGCCGGCGCAGTCGCCTATGATGCCGTCGGCAGCCTCGCGATTTGGCTTTCGGCCGGTGTCAGCGCCGTGCTGGCCCTCGGCTCGCTGAGCATTCCAGCCCATATCGACTGAGAGCCCATGACCCGACCGGGCCGGCGGCTCGCGATCACCCAAATGGCGCGGCGTTTCATCCCGGCAGGGAATCAGCCATTGTCGCGATCAGGAAACCTCCGGAGCCCGCGATGCGCACGCCCCTCGTCATGATCATCGCCGCTTTCGCCCTGTCGGCTTGCCAGAGCGCCTCCGTCGCGCCGCCGGCTCCCGCACCGCAGGACTACACCGTGCCAGGCGTCACCCCGAGCACCTTCCGCCTGCCGTCGGGTTCCGGCTGCGGCGGCGAGGTCGAGCGCTTCCAGGCGGTGATGGACAACGACCTCGCCAGCGGCCACACCACCAAGAGCGTCCATGCTCGCGTCAGCGGCGAGATCGCGACCGCGCGCTCGACCTGCGCGGCCGGCAACGACGGCGGCGCCATCGGCCAGATCAGGGCGACGAAGGCAAAGTTCGGCTATCCGGGGTAACGGGCGGGCCTTCCCTTCTCCCCCGAGGGGAGAAGGGTTCTCACGCCGCCAGCCCCCGCTTCTCCAGCAGCGCATCCGGTGTCGGCAGCCGGCCCCGGAACAGCGTATAGGCCTCGGCCGCGTCGCGCGTGTCGCCGGCCGAATAGATGTAGCGCTTGAGCTTCGCCGCCAGCTCGGGCGCGAAGATGTCGCCTGACTCCAGGAAGGCGTTGAAGGCGTCGGCATCCATCACCTCCGACCACAGATAGCTGTAATAGCCGGCCGAATAGCCGTCGCCCGAGAAGACATGGGCGAAATGCGGGGTACGGTGCCGCATCGTGATCTCGGCCGGCATCCCGAGCCGCGCCAATTCCGCCGCCTCGAAGGCCAGCGGATCGATCTCCCCCGGATTCTCAAGGGAATGGAAGGCAAGGTCGACCAGTGCCGAGGAGGTGTACTCCACGGTCGAGAATCCCTGGTTGAACGTCTGCGCCCGCTTGATCTTCTCGATCAGCGCCTCCGGGATCGGCTCGCCTGTCTCGGCATGGAGGCAATAGCTCTGCATCACCTCCTTCGTCAGGAACCAGTGCTCGTAAAGCTGCGAAGGCAGTTCGACGAAATCGCGCGACACCGACGTACCGGCGAGCGAGCCATAGCGCACATCCGAGAGCAACCCGTGCAGGGCATGGCCGAACTCGTGGAACAGCGTGCGCGCATCGTCGATCGAGAGCAGCGCCGGCTTGCCTTCCGAAGGCTTGGCGAAATTGCAGACATTGACGATGATCGGCCGGACCTCGCCGTCGAAATTGCGCTGGCTGCGATAGGCGCTCATCCAGGCGCCCGAGCGCTTCGAGGCGCGGGCGAAATAGTCGCCGAGGAAGAGCCCGATATGCCGGCCGCTCGCGGCCTCCTTGACCTCCCAGATGCGGACATCCGGGTGGTAGCCCACGAGATCGCGCCTTTCCTCGAAGGCGAGGCCAAACAGCTTGCCTGCCACATCGAAGGCAGCCGTAATGATGCGGTCGAGCTGGAGATAGGGCTTCAGCACCGCCTCATCGAGCGCGAAAGTCTGCTGGCGGACTTTCTCCGCATAGTGACGCCAATCCCAGGGCCGGATCGCGGCGTTTTCCCCTTCGCTCTGTGCGAGCGCGGCAAGGTTCGCTGCCTCCTGGACAGCACGGGCCTTGGCCGGCTTCCAGACCAGTTCGAGCAGGTCGCGGACGTTCTCCGGCGTCTTCGCCATCGAGTCGTCCAGCTTGAAATGCGCGAAGGTCGCAAAGCCGAGCAGCCTCGCCTTCTCGGCGCGCAGCGTCACCATCTCGGCGACGATGGCGCGATTATCCGTCTCCCCGCCATTCTCGCCGCGCTTGGTCCAGGCGACGAAGGCTTCCTCGCGGAGATCGCGACGCGTCGAGAACGTCAGGAACGGCTCGATGATGGAGCGCGACAGCGTCACCGCATGTTTGCCCTCATGGCCACGGTCGCCGGCGGCGCGCGCCATCGCCGCGACGAGGAACGCCGGCAGCCCGGCAAGCCCGGCCTCGTCCTCGATCACCAGCGCGTAGGAGGATTCGTCCTTGAGCACGTTCTGGCCGAACTGCGTACCGAGCTCCGCCAGCCGTTCACTGATCGCGGCCAGCCTAGCCTTGTCTTCCGGCCCGAGCTGGGCGCCCGAGCGGATGAAGCCGCGATGCGTCCGCTCCAGCAGCCGCGCCTGCTCGGCATCGAAGCCAAGCGTCTCGCGCTTGGCGAAGACGGCATCCACCCGGGCAAACAGCCCCGCATCCATCATGATCGCCGACCAGTGCCGCGAGGTCACCGGAGACAGCGTCCGCTCGATCGCCTGCAGTGCCTCGTTCGTGTCGGCCCCCGCCAGGTTGTAGAAGACGCCGCCGACGCGCGAGAGCGCCCGGCCCGCCCGCTCCAGCGCCTCGATCGTGTTGGCGAAATCAGGCGCTGCGGGATCGGCCACGATCGCAGCGATCTCCTGCTTGTGCCGCTCCAGCGCGGCCTCGAAGGCGGGCTGGATATGCTCGGGCTTGATCGCCTGGAAGGGCGGCAATCCGAAGGGCGTCTGCCACGCCTCAGCGAAGGGATTCCCGGCGGGCAGGCTCAAGGCATCGGCTGCGGTCATCGTCGGACAACTTTCGAAAGGTGGAGAGCAGGGTATCGCGCGGCAGGATCAGTCGCGTGCGAAGATATGCGCCAGATAGGGTTTCATGAAGGGGGCCATGTCGTGGCGATCACAATCGGCGGCGCTGCGCAGGATGACGATGTCGTCGAGCTCCTGTTCCTCCATCCGCGCGATCCGCGACAGGATCATCTCACGCGCCTCCGCCGCCGGCAGCGGCAGCAGGACCGGCCGCATGAAGGCGATGCGGCCGGGCGCGACGACCGCATCCCAGCCCTCTCCGACCGTGATCTCGTCGAGGCTCAACCCGGTCTCTTCCCATAATTCGCGCGTGACGCTGCCGGCGAGGTCGAGCGTGCCGTCGGGGCGGACATCGTCGCGATCGGGCGTGCCGGCGGCGAAATAGACTTTCCCGGCATTGGCGGTGTGCTGTCCCATGCGCCCGCACAGAAAGGCGCCCTCTATGGTGCGCAGCGCTCCCATCGCAAAACCGTTGCGGATCAGCGGCCCCGGCAGGCCGGCATCGCGCCAGGTCATGAAGGCGGCATAGTCGGCCTCGAAATAGCCGGCCTCGAACACGCCGTCGCGAATCGTGGCGCGGTTCTGCAGCATGACACGCCCGTTGAACATGGCGGGCTTGGCGGCGCTGATCCGCGCCCAATGCGCGTCGATCTCGGCCGTCCGCTCGCGCGCGAAGGCCCAGTCATAGGGCTCGACCCGCGCCTCGATGCGCGTCAGCGGAATGATGCGCCCGTTCTCGATCGGCGTGCTCACAAAAGCACGCCCTCGCTGATCATCACCGCCGACCCGCCGATTCGTGCCGAGAGCAGAGCACCGCGCCCCACCGTCAGATCGAGCGTGATCTGCGAAGGGCGGCCCATTTCGTAGCCCTGTTCGACGACGAAGCGGTGTTCGCCGTCGCCGGGCTGCTCGAAGCGCATGATCGCGCCGGCGAAGGCCGCGACGGCAGAGCCCGTAGCCGGGTCCTCCGCGACGCCCATGGCAGGCGCGAACATGCGGGCGCGAAACTGATGGCTGCTCTCGCTCGTCTGGCGGCAATAGACGAAGGCATTGGGGTGATCGGCGGGCTTCATCACCTGCGACCACAGACTGGTGTCGAGCCGCAGGCTGCCCAGGGCTTCGAGGCTCGCGACCGGCACCAGGGTGAAGCCGACACCGGCCGAGAAGACGCTGGGCTCATGATCGTCGAAGCCGATCTCGCGCTTGTCGAGCCCGAGCGCTCCCGCCAGCAGCGCCAGGGCCCCCGCCTGCTCAATCTCTTCGGGCAGTTTCGGAAGAACGAAGCTAGCGTGACCGGCGCGCTCGCCCGACACCGCCACGGTGCATGATACGAGGCCGACCTGCTCCTCGAGCGTCAGCTTCTCCACGACCCGGCCCTCGGCCGTGTCGCGCAGCGCCAGCAGAACCGCCGTGCCGACAGTGGGATGGCCGGCAAAAGGCAGTTCGCGCCCGGGCGTGAAGATCCGCACCGCCGCGCGGTTGGCGGGATCGGTCGGGCCTGAGACGAAGACGGTCTCCGACAGGTTGAACTCGCGTGCGATCGTCTGCATGGCCGCCGTATCGAGCCCCTCAGAGTCGAGCACCACGGCCAGCGGATTGCCGGCATTGGCCCTGGCGGTGAAGACGTCGAGCGTGACGAAGCGGCGTTTCATGGTCGGATACCTTGTGGGATCGCGAGATCGATGATCAGCGGACAGTGGTCGGAGGCCTTCGGCCGGTCCCAGCCCACCCGTGGATAGCGATCGGAGCTGGTCGCCAGCGTCGCTATAGAACGATCGGACGCTTGCGGGTCGAGCGGGACGCGATAGGGCAGTCCGCGGCGGATCATCTGCGGCACGGCGGCGGGATTGGCCGCCGCCAGCGCCGGGGACAGCAGGATATGGTCGAGCGGCATATGCGTCTCGACCAGCTGCTGCCGCTCTTCCGACCAGAAACGCCGGAAATGCGTCCAGCGCTCATGCGCCGGCAATCGCGTCATCGGATCGACGGCGAAATCGTCGAGCAGCGGCTCGATCCCGCTCTCGCCCTCGTCGGTCGTCTCGCCCAGGGGGCCGATTCCGATGCGGTAGGCGTTGAGATCGCCGAGCACGATCCAGTTCGCCTCGCGCCAGCCCGGGCCGAACCGGTCCTGGACGATGCGCTTCACCGCACGTGCCTCGGCGCGACGTACCGGCAGCGTCACCTGCCGGCCGTCCTCGCGGCCATTGTTCATCGATTTGAGGTGGCAGCCGAACAGGGTCAGCGTCCGGTCGCCGAAATCGAGCTCGATCATCAGGCAGTCGCGCGCAAAGACCTTGTCGTGCGGGCCGATGCCGAGCCGCGCCAGATCCGCGTCGTGCGCGCCCATCTGCGCGAAGGTCGCGTCCTTGTGAGAGCGCACCGTGACCGCCGCCGGCGCGACGAGATCGCGCCTTGCCGCGAAGCCGATATCGATATCGCGCCGGTCGTTGCCGTCGATCAGCGAGAAATGCCCGTAGCGATGGTCGGCGAGGCGGTGGACGTAATTGGCGAAGAACGCCTGCAGGCTGGCCAGCGAATCGACCTCCTGCAGCATCCAGAGATCGGCCCTGGCCTCGGCCATGGCGAGAGCCGTCATCTGGCGCTTGTCGTCCTCCAGCGCGACCGCCAGCGAGCGTTCGACCGCGTCGCGCTCGTCGGGCCGGGGAAAATGGAACAGCGACATGGCCGCCGACGTGTCGGTACGCCCGCCGTCGGGTCCAAAACGGTGGCGCGTCAGCAGGTTCTCGACGTTGAAGGTGCCGATGCGCAGCTTCATGGCGCTCAGAGCGCTTCCGGCAGGAACTGGTGCGAAGGCGTGACGAACTCGTCTTGCGCCGCCACCGTCAGGATCTCGCGCGAGCCCGCCTCCTTCGTGCGCTTCAGCAGGCCGTAGATCGAGGCCGCCGCCTTGGCGAGCGCGGCCGCCGCCGATTTCTCGCGCAGATAATGCACGAAGAACAGCGCCGCGATCGCATCGCCCGCCCCGTTGACGCTGACATCCAGCTTCGGCGTGCGAACCCGGTAGGCGCCCCTGGCATCGGCCGCCATCATGTCGATCGCGTCGGCCGGCGTCTCCTCGGTGACCAGCGAGGTCACGAGTACGACCTTCGGGCCGGCATCGCGCAGCGCCGCCACCGCGCGATGCGCGTCCGCGATCGTCCTGACCTCGATATCGGTCAGCAATTCGAGCTCGAACTGGTTGGGCGTCACGATATCGGCGGCCGGCACCGCCTGCTCGCGCATGAATTCAGGGATTCCCGGCCGCACGAACACCCCGCGTCCGACATCGCCGATCACCGGGTCGCAACAAAACAGCGCCTTCGGGTTGGCGGCGCGCACCCGCTCGACCGCCGACAGGATGGCGTGGCCGATATCGGCCGACCCCATATAGCCCGAGAGTACGCCGTCGCAGGAGGGCAGCACGCCCCGCTCGGCGATGCCCTCCATCACCTCGTCGATCATGCCGCCATCGAAGACGCGGCCCTTCCAGGCGCCGTAGCCCGTATGATTCGAGAACTGCACCGTATGAATCGGCCAGACCTCGACACCCAGGCGCTGCATCGGAAAGACGGCGGCGGCATTGCCGACATGGCCATAGGCGACATGCGACTGGATCGAGAGGATGTTCATGCTGATCTCAGGCTGCGGCCACGATTTCGATCTCGACGAGCCAGTCATCCTGCAGGAGCCCGGCAACCATCGTCGTCACGGCAGGTTTATGGTCGCGGAGCATCGCTTGTCGATAGGCAGTGGCCGGCCCGCGCATGGAACGATCGGCAAGGAACGTAGTCACCTTGACGATATTGCCGACGTCCATGCCGGCGTCGGCCAGGATCGCCTTGAGATTGGTCCAGGCGATTTCGAGCTGCGCCTCGATGCCCTCCGGCGCTAGGCCCTCCTTGTCGAGCCCCATAGTGCCGCTGCTGAAGAGAAACCGTTTGGGCTGGACGACCTCCAGGCCATGACAATAGGGACCGACGGGCACAAACATCGCGGCAGGGTTATGGGCTTTGAACATGGCGGCCTCGCAGATGAGAAAGGGCGCCGCAGCCTAGGCTGGGCGCCCCGTCGGGACCAATCGATAGCGGTGAAGGGATCGATCAGGAACCCGCCGCCGCCTTCTTCGCGAATGTATCGATGAAGGTCTTCTTCAGGTCGACATTCGATGACGCCAGCTCCGGATCGAGCAACTTCAGCGCCTCGTAGACGCTCTGCTGGCCCTCCGGCGGCGAGATGCCGGTCCGCGAATAGCTTTCCTGCGAGTTCTTCACGGCGCGCAGATAGAGCGGCTTGTCACCCAGCAGATACTCCGGCGGCACGAGATCGGCGACGTCCTCGGGCTTGGCCGTCTCCAGCCATTTCAGCGATTTGACGAAGGCATTGACCAGCTTTTGGGTCGTCACCGGGTTCTTCTCGGCAAATTCGCCCTTGAGATAGAGCACGGCGGCCGGGTTCGAGCCGCCAAACAGCGCCCGCGTGCCGGCTTCCGTACGGGTGTCGATCAGAGTCACGACATCGCCGTCGGCTTCCAGTTTCGACGAGACCGGATCGAGATGCGAGATGATGTCGACCTGGCCCTGCTTGATCGCGGCGACCGCGCTCGCGCCCGCACCGACGCCGATGATCGGCGCATCCGTCGCCTTCAGCCCGGCCTTGACCATGGCGTATTGCGCCGTCAGCGCCGTCGAGGACCCCGGAGCGGTCACGCCGATCTTCAGCCCCTTGAAATCGGCCGCCGACTTGACCTTGTCGGCCAGTTCCTTGCGGACCGCGATGGTGATCGCCGGGAAGCGCCCGAGCTCGACCACGGCGCGCACGTCCTGGCCCTTGGCCTGCATCCGGATGGTGTGCTCATAGGCGCCCGTCACGACATCGACCGAGCCGCCGATCAGGGCCTGCAGCGACTTCGCGCCGCCGCCGAAATCGTTGATCTCGACATCGAGACCCTGCTCCTTGAAGAAGCCCTTCTTCTCGGCGACCGTCAGCGGGAGATAATACAAAAGCTGCTTGCCGCCGACGCCGAGCGTCAGCTTCGGCTTTTCGGCGTTTTGGGCGAGTGCGGCATGGCCGAAGCCGAGCGCGGTGGAAAGGGCGAGCGCAGCCAGCGCCGTGCGGCGAGAGATCGTCATGGGTGTTCCTCCGGTGAATGGATTGCGCTTCTGAGGAGCGCATTGAGGTTGAAGATAGGCGAGATCACAGCGGACGGGCAAGAACCGCGTCATTCTCGGGCGGAGCGTAGCGCAGACCCGAGAATCTCCGGGTCAAGATGCTCGGGTCTGCGCCCGAGCATGACGACAGCCCCCTCACACCGTCGTCGTCGAGCTCTGTCCCGGCCGCCACACCAGCAAGCGCCGCTCCACCATCGTCACGACCGTGTCGATCGCGATCACGAAGATCGCCAGGATCACCATGCCGGAGAACACCCCGGTCACGTCGAAGACGCTCTCGGCCTCGTGGATCTTGTAGCCGAGGCCGGCCGAGGAGCCGAGATATTCGCCGACCACAGCGCCCACCAGCGCAAAGCCCACCGATGTATGCAGCGAGGAGAACATCCAGGTCAGGGCCGACGGCCAGTAGACGTGCCGGAAGAGCTGGCGTCCGTTCATGCCGAGCATCCGCGCATTGGCGAGAACCGTCGGGGAGACCTCGCGCACGCCCTGATAGACGTTGAAGAAGACGATGAAGAAGACCAGCGTGAAGCCCAGCGCCACCTTCGACCAGATCCCGAGCCCGAACCAGAGCGCGAAGATCGGCGCCAGAACCACGCGCGGCAACGCGTTCGCGGCCTTGATGTAGGGGTCGAACACCGCCGCCAGCAACTCGCGCCGGGCGAAGGTGAAACCGAAGAAGATGCCCGCCAGCGAGCCGATGACGAAGGCGAGCACCGTCTCGGTCAGCGTGATGCTGAGATGCCAGTAGATGTCCGCTCCGGTCAGCTGCGTCCAGGTCCGGCCGATGACTGCTCCCGGCGTCGAGAAGAAGAACTGGATCGTCTTGGTCTCGCCCAACAGCGGATAGGCCGTCACCACATGCCAGATCAGCAGGAACACGATCATCACCATGACCTGCAGGCCCAGAAGCTTGAGGCGGTTCATGGCATCGCCTCCACCATGTCGCGCCCGTCGCCCATGGCATAAGCCTTCTGCACCTCGATTTTGAGCGAGGCCCAGATGTCGCGGTGGATCTCGTGAAAGGCCTTCTCCAGCCGGATCTCGGCGATGTCGCGCGGGCGCGGCAGGTCGACCCGGTAATCGGCGACGATGCCCGCCGCCGGCCCCGCCGACATCACCACGACGCGGTCCGACAGGGCGATCGCCTCTTCCAGATCGTGGGTGATGAAGATCAGGGCCTTGCGATCCTTCGACCAGAGGTCGAGCAGCAGATTGCCCATGATCTGCCGCGTCTGCGCGTCGAGCGGCCCAAAAGGCTCGTCCATCAGCAAGATCTCGGGGTTGCGGATCAGCATCTGCGCCAGCGCCACACGCTTGCGCTGGCCGCCCGAGAGCATGTGCGGATAGCGGTCGACAAAGGCGCGCAGGCCGACCCGCGCCAGCCAGTCGCGCGCCTGCCTGTCGGCGTCGGCGTCCGAAACGCCCATCGGCTCCAGCGCGACCTTGACGTTGTCGAGCGCCGTCTTCCACGGCATCAGCGCATCGGCCTGGAAGAGATAGCCGGCGCGGCGGTTGAGACCCGACAGCGGCTTGCCGAAGACGCAGACCGTGCCCGCCGACGGCGTCAGCAGGCCCGCCGCCGCATTGAGAAGGGTCGACTTGCCGCAGCCGGTCGGCCCGACCACGGAGACGAACTCGCCCGAATTTACGGCAAGGTCGATCCCGGTCACGGCCTGGTAGCGGCCGCCGCCATCCAGATGAAAGGTGATGTCGAGGCCGCGCAACGCGACCGCGGGCGCTGCCACGGGCGCGCCGCCCTGTCCCGCATCGCTCTGCGGGGATACCTGCAACGCCATGAATTCCGTTTCCTCGTCGGCGGGCAGCGCTCTTGGGGGCGCTCGCCGCTCGCTGATTTCGTCGTTTCGCCAAAGATTAGGCGATCGGGCCACGAAGGCAAAGCCGTCCATCGGTTGCATAAGCTTTCCGGCAAGGCGATAAGCCCGGCCTTCCGCCTAAGAGAACCGATCCCCGCATGGCTCAACTCGAACTCTGGATGCACGGGCTCGTCGAGTTCATGCGGGCGAACCAGGAATGGGCGATCCCGATCGTCTTTCTGGTCGCCTTCGCCGAATGCGTCGCGGTCCTGTCCTGGCTCGTACCTGCGACGGTCTTCTTTACGGCTTTTGGCGCGGCAGCGGGCGCGTCCGGCCTCAATCTGATCCCGCTGGCCTTCGCGGCATCGGCCGGCGCCGGCTGCGGCTTCTGGCTGTCCTATTGGGTCGGCCTCGTTTTGGGTCCGCGCGTTGGCGACTACTGGCCGCTGAACAAGAACCCGCAACTGCTGGAGCGCGGCCACGCCTTCTTCGAGAAATGGGGTGTCGCCAGCATCCTGATCGGCCATTTCTTCGGACCGTTACGGGCCGTGATCGCGATCGTCGCCGGCATCGTGAAGATGCCCTTCATCCCCTTCCAGCTCGCCAACTGGATCGCATCGAGCGCCTGGGGCTTCGGCCTGCTTTATGGCGCGGGCCGGCTCGCCGAAGTCATGGCGCGCTGAGTTCAAACCCGCATTCCGCTGAACGCATTATTCAGGGCGGGTTCACGCGTTCGGGCGCGATCTGGCGTGGCCTGACCACCGGCCCGGCGGCTGACAGACGCAAAATCATCCGGGACGAACCCTTGGGATCCAAGCCATGACGATATCCCGCTTTCTGCTCACCCTGACGGCCCTCGCCTTCACCGCCGGCCACGGCTTCGCCCAGACCGCGACGCGACGCCCGCGCGCCCGGCCGCCCCTGTCGCGGCACCGGCCACACCGGCACCGCCTGCGACGGCCCAGCCCGCTCAGGTGAAGAAGATCAACATCAACACCGCGACCGCCGCCGAACTCGACACGCTGAAGGGCATCGGCGAAGCCCGCTCGAAGAAGATCATCGACGAGCGCGCCAAGGCGAAATTCAAGAATTTCGACGATCTGGTGAAGCGCAGCGTCCTGCCCTCGAATGTCGAAGCCGACATCAAGGGCAAGATCACGTTCTGAACACCTCGGATCCTGCGACATACAAAAAGAGCCCGGCATTCGTGATGCCGGGCTCGTCAAAGAAATCGTGCAGAAACGCTCCATTTGCTGGAGCGGAAACTCGGTTCACACGGGGATGTACCCCACGAAGATTCCAGCCAGTACGGCAAGCGCGAGGCTGACGCCGAGAACCAGCATCACCGGCTTCCCGAGGAATCCGCCGCGCGCCTCGACCGGCGTTTCGACCGCCGGGGTGTCGGCCACCTGATTGACTTGGCTTGGGGCCTCTCCCGTCGGGCGGCCGTCCGGCGTCACAGGACGCTGTTCCTGGTCGATCATGGCATCGCCTCCTGTTGCTTCACCCTTCAGCGACGCGGGTTCGCGCTGCCGTCTTCGCTTGCTCAACCCGGCATCAGGCCGAGAAACGTGTTCACGATCACCGCCACCGCAAGACCGGCGAACAAGGCCGTCAGAAACGGCCAGTCCTCCTCGTCGTCCTGCTGCGCGACGGTCGCGCCTTGATGCTCCGCCTCATTTCGGACCGCGACTGAACGGCGCTCGCGAGCCGACATGTCGTCAATATCCTGGTGCCGCGCCATGGCATCTCTCCATCGAGGTCCAACTGGCAAATTGAACGCGCGCCGAGGCCACGTGTTCCCCCACCGACACCGCAGCCCAACGCATCGAAACAAAAAAGCGGGCGCACGATTGCGCCCGCCTTGATGGCTTTTTCGAAAATTCCCTAACCTTACCAGAATCTTGCCGGCCGAACCGGAATCAAATTGGCAGGCTCCTGAATCGATATGGGAACACGTCCCGCCGACGCAAGATTTGAAGCTCAGTTCTTGGTCTTGTCGACCAGGGCCTTGGCCTTGATCCAGGGCATCATGTCGCGCAGCTTGGCGCCGACTTCCTCGATCGGGTGGGCTGCATAGCGGGCGCGGGTCGCCTTGAACGAGGTCTGGTTGACCTTGTTCTCCAGCATCCAGTCGCGGGTGAACTTGCCCGACTGGATGTCGGTCAGCACGCGCTTCATCTCGGCCTTGGTCTCCGCGGTGATGATGCGCGGACCCGTCACGTACTCGCCATACTCGGCCGTGTTGGAGATCGAATAGTTCATGTTGGCGATACCGCCCTCATAGATCAGGTCGACGATCAGCTTCACCTCGTGCAGGCACTCGAAATAGGCCATCTCGGGCGCATAGCCGGCCTCGGTCAGCGTCTCGTAGCCGGCCTTGATCAGCTCGACCAGGCCGCCGCAGAGGACGACCTGCTCGCCGAACAGATCGGTCTCGCACTCTTCCTTGAAGGTCGTCTCGATGATGCCGGCGCGACCGCCGCCATTGGCCGACGCGTACGAGAGACCGAGGTCATGGGCATTGCCGGTCGCGTCCTGATGGATCGCGATCAGGGTCGGCACGCCGCCGCCGCGCTGATACTCGGAGCGAACCGTGTGGCCGGGGCCTTTCGGGGCGACCATCAGCACGTCGAGGTCCTTGCGCGGCTCGATCAGGTTGAAATGCACGTTGAGGCCGTGGGCGAACAGAAGGGCGGCGCCCTCCTTCATGTTGCCATGCAGTTCGTCGCGATAGATGTCGCCCTGCAGTTCGTCGGGTGTCAGCATCATCATGATGTCGGAAACCTTGGCGGCCTCGGTCGGGGTCATCACGGCAAAGCCGGCCTCTTCGGCCTTCTTGCGGGTCGCCGAACCGGCCTTCAGCGCGATGATGATGTCCTTGACACCGGAATCGCGCAGGTTGAGCGCATGGGCATGGCCCTGTGAGCCGTAGCCGACGATGCAGACCTTCTTGCCTTTGATCAGGTTGATGTCGGCATCACGATCGTAATAGACGCGCATAATGGTGGTCCTTCCTTGGAGCGTGGTTGGTTTCTTCAGGCTTTCGGTGCGGCTGAGGCCCGCCCGTGAAGTGCGAGGAACTGGTCGGTTGCCCTGGCGGCATCGCGCGCAATGTCAGTTTCGCTGAGAGCATCACCCAGCAGAAGCCGGATCTGCACGTCGCGCCCGACAAGACCGAAGAACGTGCGGAATGCCGTTTCGGAATCGTCGAAGGCGAGCAAGCCGGCTTCCCTGCCCGCTTCGAGCACCGGCCGCAGCCTATCTCCGATGGCAAGCCGCCCATTGGCCAGCACGATGCTACCGAGATTGCTCTTGCGCGAGGCCGCATGGCCGATCGCCAGGCGATTGAGCGCGATCGAAGTTGGGCTGGAGATTACCGTCAGCCAATTCGCCGCGAAGTCTTTGAGACTGTCACGAAGCGTCGCGATGTCGAGGGTCTGCGCATCGTAGCGCCCAGCCCTCACGCGCGCGGCCTGCCATTGAACTGTTGCGGTCAACAGCCCATCGCGATCGCCGAACCATTTGTAGAGCGTTTCCTTGGAGCAGCTCGCACGCCGCGCCACTGCGTTCATGGTGAGCTGGTCGCCCTCGACCATCAGCGACAGCACGGCATCGAACACGGCCTGCTGGCGAGCCGTAGGTTCGTCCGTGTCTGCCGTGTCAGGTGTCGTCGTCATGAGCGTCTGGAGCTGGAGAAAATGCCGTACCGTACGTTACGGTTCGGCTCTTTAGCCCATGATAAATCCCTTCGCAAGCAGGCTATGCAGTCAGTCGCTTGCTTGCGGGCGACGCCTCGGGCCGACGCGCCTGCCGCTACAGACCGGCAGCCTGCTGGCTTGCGATCCGCTGCAGGAAGATCGCCGCGATCGTCAGGACGAAGCCGGCCCACCACAGCGGCGAGCGCAGGCTTTTGCCGCTGCCCGGCGCCTCGGCCGGCACCTTGCCGTTCAGCCGCTGCAGGATCGGCCAGGCAAAGCAGCCGAAGCCGACAATGCCGAGCCCGAAGGCGATGTGTTCCAGGCTTGGCGGTGTCATTTCGAAACGGGTTCCACCTGGATTCCCACATAGGCTGCAAGCCTGTGTGCGACGCGTGAGACAAGTTCGTCGGAGAGAGACCCGATGCGACGCCGGAGCCGTTCGCGATCCACCATTCGGACTTGATCCGTCAACAGCGCTCCGGAAACAATGGAACCGGCTGGAATGACGATTTTAGTGGGCCAGTTTCCGGGATTCGAAGTGATGGGACAGACCAGGATCCGCCCCGATATCCCATGCAATGTCTCATTCGATATGATCAAAGCAGGACGTCGCCCACCTTGCTCAGAACCGATGACCGGATCGAGATCGATCCAGTAAACATCCCCGGACCGGCAATCAGCGACGGGGATTGTAGTCATCATAGATGATCTCCGACCCTCTGTCGGGACCCCAATCCCAGTCGTCTACGGGTGCATTGGCCAGTCCGCCAAGCCTTTCAGCCTCGGCCAGAAGCCATTCGGCGGTCACCGGATACGGTTCAGGCGTCGGAAGGAGATCATCGCTCACCTTGCCCGATATGACGCGCTTAAGCCTGATCTCTTCGCCGTCTACACTGACGTCGAGCGTCGTACCGCTGATGAGGCCAAGCTGCTTCACCACCGCCTTCGGCAGCCTCACCGCAGTGCTGTTGCCCCATTTCGCGACCTGGACCTTCATGCCGGCCTCCTCGCGGATATCCGTAACATGGGCGCCGGATATCCGGCAAATCACATCGCCTCGGGCCCACGGCTCATCGCCGCGATGCCGGTGCGCGAGACCTCCGTCAGTCCGACCACCGTCATCAGCTTGATGAAGCGCTCGATCTCGTCGGTCGAGCCGGTCAACTCGAAGACGAAGGAGGTCAGCGAGGCGTCGAGCGTGCGGGCACCGAAGGCGGACGCCAGCCGCATCGCCTCGACCCGGTGCTCTCCCTTGCCGACGACCTTGACCAGAGCCAGTTCACGCTCCAGCGCCTCGCCCTGCAAGGTCAGGTCGACGACGCGGTGCACCGGCACCAACCTGTCGAGATGGGCCTTGATCTGGTCGATGACATTGGCCGTGCCCGAGGTCACCACCGTGATCCGCGAGATGTGCTTGTCGTGCTCGGTCTCGGAGACGGTCAGGCTCTCGATATTGTAGCCGCGGCCGGAGAACAGGCCTGCGATCCGGGCGAGCACGCCGGGTTCGTTGTCGACGATCACCGCCAGAGTATGGCGCGCGACGGGCTGGGCGACCGGGGCATTGGAATAATGCGACGAGGTGTTCATGAGGAAACTCGGCTGCGGCTGAGATGAGGACGAAAATCGGTGAGGACGGGTTCGGCGACTTCGTCTTCGGCGACGATCCAGGGCTCGGCGAGTGCCGCGTCGCGCCAGGCACTATAACCCTTGGTGCTGGATACCGCAGAGGCGTAGCTGGCGCAGACGGGATCGAGCGGGATCGAATAACCCGACAACCGCGCCACGACCGGCGCGAACATGGCATCCGCGGCACTGAAGGCCCCGAACAGGAACGGCCCCTCGCCGCCGAAGCGCTCGCGCGCTTGCCGCCAGATCGTCACGATCCGGGCGACATCCGCCGCAACCTTGGGGCCGCGGTCATGCTCCGGATGGACCCAGGCCAGGTTCATCGGGCAGGCGCCGCGCAGGGCCGAAAAGCCTGCGTGCATTTCGCTGGCGACGGAGCGCGCCATGGCCCGCGCCGCAGGATCGCGCGGCCAGATCGCAAGATCGGGGCGCGTGTCGGCGACGTATTCCATGATGGCAAGCGACTCCCAGATTTGAATGTCACCATCGATCAGCGCGGGCACCTTGCCGGCTGGTGTGTAGGCCGATACCGCCCGCTTCCAGTCTGGATCGTCGAAGGTCGGGCCGAACGGCACCAGAACCTCCTCGAACGGAATGTCGAACTCCGTGAGCAGCAGCCATGGCCGCAGCGACCACGAGGAGTAGTTCCTATTGGCGATGACGAGTTTCATGCTGCCAGACTCTCCGGATTGGACGCAAAATCGAGCGCGGCCTCGACGTGCAGCGCGGTCGTGTCGAAGACCGGCAGCGCCGTGTCGGCCTGCGAGATCAAAAGCCCGATCTCGGTACAGCCCAGAATGACGCCGTCGGCGCCTTGTGCTGCGGCTTCTTCGATGATCGCGAGATAGCGCGTCTTTGAAGCCGGCTCGATCCGTCCCCGGCACAATTCCTCATAGATGATGCGGTGAACCTCGGCGCGCTCGGCCTCGCCGGGCACCATGGCCTCGACGCCAAAGGCAGCCAGACGGTCGAGATAGAAGCGTTGCTCCATGGTGAAGCGCGTCGCCAGCAGCAGCGGCCGCCGCGACGCGCTGCGCAGGATCGCCTGCGCCGTCACATCCGCCAGATGCAGGAACGGCACCCGCGTCGCCGCCGTGATCCGGTCGGCAAGCTTGTGCATGGTGTTGGTACACAACACGATGCAGCCCGCCCCCGCTCTCTCCAGACGCTGCGCGCTCTCGGCCAGAACCATGCCCGCCGCATCCCAATCGCCCTTGGCCTGCATCTCGGCGATCGGCGAAAAATCGAGCGAATGCAGCAGCAAGTCGGCCGAATGCAGCCCGCCCCGTCGCGCCCGCACGCCCTCGTTGAGCAGGCGGTAATACACCGCCGTCGACTCCCAACTCATTCCGCCGATCAGACCGATTGTGGTCATGTGTCGCTCCGATGATTGGGGCAGTCGGCAGTAGGCAATCGGACCGATGCGACTGCCTATTGCCTACTGCCGACTGCCTTTGCTCAGACCAGCTGCTTGCCCTTGGCGTCGATGATCTCGCCGGTATCGCCCTCGAAATCGGGCAGGATCATCTCGTTATGGGCCTTGCCCGACGGGATCATCGGGAAGCAGTTCTCATGCTTGGCGACGAGACAGTCGAAGATCACGGGCTTTGGCGTATCGATCATCTCCATGATCGCATCGTCCAGCTTGGCGGGGTCGTCGCAGCGGATGCCGTGCCCGCCATAGGCCTCGGCGAGCTTTACGAAATCGGGCAGCGACTGCGAATAGCTCTCCGAATAGCGCCCGCCATGCAGCAGCTCCTGCCACTGGCGCACCATGCCCATATATTCGTTGTTCAGGATGAAGATCTTGACCGGCAGGCGGTACTGCACCGCCGTCGACATCTCCTGCATGTTCATCAGGATCGAGGCCTCGCCTGCGACGTCGATGACGAGCGCCTTGGGGTGCTTCATCTGGACGCCGATCGCGGCCGGCAGGCCGTAGCCCATCGTGCCCAGCCCGCCCGAGGTCATCCAGCGGTTCGGCTCCTGGAACTGAAGATACTGTGCCGCCCACATCTGATGCTGCCCGACCTCGGTCGTGATGTAGGTGTCGCGGTCCTTGGTCAGCGCATGGAGCCGCTCGAGCGCATATTGCGGCTTGATGACCGAGCCCGACTGCTTGTAGGCGAGGCTCTTGCGGCCGCGCCAGCCCTCGATCTGCGTCCACCAGGCGGTCAGCGCGGTCTTGTCGACCTGCGGCGAGGTCTCGCGCCAGATCCGGACCATGTCTTCGAGCACATGGGCGCAGTCGCCGATGATGCCGATGTCGATCTTGACCGTCTTGTTGATCGAGGACGGGTCGATATCGATATGGATCTTCCTCGAATGCGGCGAGAACCCGTCGAGCCGGCCGGTGATACGGTCGTCGAAGCGCGCGCCGATATTGATCATGACGTCGCAGTCATGCATGGCGAGGTTCGCCTCATAGGTACCGTGCATCCCCAGCATCCCGAGCCATTGCTTGTCGGCGGCCGGGAAAGCTCCAAGCCCCATCAGCGTCGAGGTGACGGGAAAGCCCGTCAGCCGCGCCAGTTCGCGCAGCAGCGCCGAGGCGTGCGGCCCGGAATTGATCACGCCTCCGCCGGTGTAGAACACCGGCTTCCTGGCGCTGGCCATCAGTTCGACCGCAGCCTTGATCTTGTTCAGGTCGCCCTTGACGGTGGGGCGGTAAGTCTTGTGCTGGTTGTCGCGCGGGCGGCTGTAGGAGCCCGTCGCAAACTGGATGTCCTTGGGGATGTCGACGACGACGGGTCCCGGCCGGCCATTGGCGGCGACGTAGAACGCCTCGTGCAGGATGCGCGGCAGGTCGGCGATGCTCTTCACCAGATAATTATGCTTGGTGCAGGAGCGGGTGATCCCGACCGTGTCGCATTCCTGGAATGCGTCGGAGCCGATCAGATGCGTCGGAACCTGGCCGGTGATGACGACGAGCGGGATCGAATCCAGCAGCGCGTCGGTCAGCCCCGTGACGGCGTTGGTCGCGCCGGGCCCGGAGGTGACGAGCACGCAGCCGACCTTGCCGGAAGACGAGCGCGCATAGCCTTCTGCGGCATGGACCGCGCCCTGCTCGTGGCGGACGAGGACATGCTTGACCTTGTCCTGCTGGAAGAGCGCGTCATAGATCGGCAGCACCGCCCCGCCCGGATAGCCGAACAGATGCTCGACACCCTGGTCTTGAAGCGCCCGGACGACCATCTCGGCGCCAGTCATCATCTCGCTCATAACGGTCTCCTGCGGCTGGTCTTGGTCTTCGCGGTAGGAAGGTTTGGCGGAAAGCGGGCAATAAAAAAGGCCCTCTGAGGGGCCTGGACGTGCGCTGGCGTCGGGGACGCTCGGTTCGTGAAGAACCGGCCCCTACCAGCGCACCCGTACGATAATAAGCTTGCGCATCTCGCGCTCCAACCTTTGCGAATAGTGCCATCAATTAACCGAGCCGCCGGTCCCGGTCAAGATGCAACTCCGCCGACCGCCCTATCGCGCAATGCCCAGAGCCCCCAGCGCGACCTCAAGCGCCTCGTCGGGGGCGACCGCCTGCCAGCCCTCCATCTGGTGCCGGAACCATGTCACCTGCCGCTTGGCATAGGCGCGGGTATCGGCCTGCCCGCGCGCGATCGCCTCGTCGAGGCTCAGCGCTCCGTCGAGATGGGCGATGAGGCCCGGCACGCCATGCGCCCGCATCACCGGCAGCAGCGGATCGAGCTGGCGCGACCGCAGCGCCGCAACCTCGTCGAGCGCACCGCTTGCGATCATCGCCTCGAAGCGCGCATCGATCCGTGCCCTGACGACCTCGCGCGGCGGCGACACGAACAGCTTCAGCAGTTGGGCCCCCGCAAGCGGTCCCGGCACGCGCTCGCCCTGGAAGCTCGCCAGCGAGCGGCCCGTCGCCAGAAAGACCTCCAGCGCCCGCATGATCCGCATCCGGTCGCTAGGCCGCAGCCGCTCGGCCATGGCCGGATCGAGACCGGCGAGTTCGGCATGGAGCGCTACCGTGTCGACCTCCTCGACCCGTGCGCGAAACGCCGCCCTGACCGCCTCGGGCACCGGCGGCATCGCCGAGAAGCCGTCGGTCAAGGCCTTGAAATAAAGCCCCGTGCCGCCGACGAGGACCGGCAGGACGTCCTCGTGCGCAAGCTCCGCCAGAACGTCCACGACATCCGCTGCATAGCGCATCGCGGAATAATTGATCGCCCCGTCGACATGGCCGTAGAGACGGTGGGGAACGGAGGCCTCCTCGGCCGGGCTCGGCCGCGCCGTGATGGTCCGGAGATCGCGATAGACCTGCATCGAATCCGCATTGACGACCACCCCGCCGTTGCGCCGCGCGATCTCCATCGCAAGCGCCGACTTGCCGCTCGCCGTCGGACCTGCGATGAGCACCGCCCTGATCGTCACGCTATCCGGTTCCTTGTCATGCTCGTCGCGACACTTGTTTCCGCTGCCGGTCAGGCCTTGATCGGCGAAGCCCTGCTCGGCCGCCTCTCCGCCTCCGTGCCCGGCATCACCCGCCATGAGCACCTCGACGGCGAGATCGCCGCCGACCTCTTCGCGGAAGCCGGGGATGCGCGCAAGCTGGAAGCCGATCTGCGCACGGCCCTCGACGGCGCGGCGATCGACATCCTCGTCCAGCCGGCCGCGACCCGGCGCAAGGCCCTGTTCCTCGCCGACATGGATTCCACCATGATCGGCCAGGAATGCATCGACGAACTCGCCGCCTATGTCGGCCTCAAGGAAAAGGTCTCAGGGATCACCGAGCGCGCCATGCGCGGCGAGATCGCCTTCGAGCCGGCTCTGCGCGAGCGCGTCGCCTTGTTGAAAGGCGTTCCGCTTTCGGTCGTGGCCGAGATCATCGCGCAGCGCATCACCTTGACGCCGGGCGGCCGCGAGTTGGTGCGGACCATGCGCGCCAATGGCGGCTACACGGCGCTTGTCTCCGGCGGCTTTACCGTTTTCACGGGTCCACTCGGGACCACCATCGGCTTCGATGAGCACCGCTCGAATACGCTTCTGGCTGAGGATGGCATCCTGACCGGCGAGGTCGCCGAACCGATCCTCGGCAGGCAGGCCAAACTCGATGCGCTTGTGGAGCTGCGCGCACGCTCCGGCCTCGAACCCGCCGCGACGCTGGCCGTGGGCGACGGGGCCAACGACCTCGCCATGCTGGGCGAAGCCGGGCTCGGCGTCGCCTTCAGGGCCAAGCCGGCAGTGGCCGCAGCAGCCGACGCCCGTCTCGACCATGCCGATCTCACGGCGCTGCTCTACGCTCAGGGCTATCGCGGGGATGAGATCGTCCGCGCCTAGTCGACGATGAAGAGCTTTGCGCCCTTGGGCGCGCTGGAGCGATGCGCCTCGGCGCCGTCGGCGACCTGATAGGACATCCCCGCCTTGAGCAGCATCACGCGCCCGTCGTCCAGGGTCGTCTCCAGTTCGCCGTCGAGACACAGGATGATGTGCCCTTTCGAGCACCAGTGGTCGGCGACATAGCCGGGCGAGTATTCCACCATCCTGACCCGGATGCGGTTCTCTTCCGGCCCGAAATGCTGCGTGCGCCAGGTCGCCTCGCCGGCATCGCCGGCATGGCGCTCGGGCCTGATCGTCGACCAGTCAGTCGTAACGAAGGGAATATCGCTGATCTTCATGGGCCGGTCTCCGCAGGCAGACGGAAGGTCTGTCATCGCATCGGGCGTAAAGCCAATGCAAAACCGGAATGAATTCCATCGCCGGCGCCAAAACAAAACGGGCGGCCGCGAGGGCCGCCCGTCGAAGCTGCAGAGGCCTGAAACCTCAGTTCATCGACACCGCGACGAAGCGGACTTCACCCTGCGCATTGGCGACCAGAAGCAGGGCCGACTTCTTACCCTCCTTCTTCAGGGCATCCAGGCGCTTGGTCACGTCCTCGGGCGAGTTCACCGGCTCCTGCCCGATCTCGACGATCAGCTCACCGATCGAAATGCGCTTGTCGGCGGCGTTGGAGTTCGGATCGACCTTGGTGATCACCACGCCCTTGGCGCCGTCCTTGATCGAATAGCGCTTCTTCAGGTCTTCGGTCTGCGGCGAGAATTCGAGGCCGAGCGCCGAGGTCACGGCCGGCTTGGCCGGCTCGGCCGAAGTCTTCGCCGATGCGGGCTGCACCTTCTCGCCATCCTCCAGACGGCCGAGCTTGACCGTCTTGACCTCTTCCTTGCCCTTGCGCATCACCGCGATCGCGACATCCTTGCCGACCGGGGTGGCGGCGACGATGCGCGGCAGATCGCGCGAATCCTTGACCTCCTTGCCGTCGAACTTGACGATGACGTCGCCGACCTCGAGGCCGGCCGGCTTGCCGGGACCCTTCTCGTCGATGCCCGCGACGAGCGCGCCGCGTGCGGTGCCCAGGCCGAGCGCCTCGGCCGTGGCGTCGTCGACGCTCTGGATGCGGACGCCGAGCCAGCCGCGGCGGGTCTCGCCGAACTCGCGCAGCTGCTCGACGATGTTGGAAGCGAGCGACGACGGCACCGCGAAGCCGATGCCGACCGAGCCGCCCGTCGGCGACAGGATCGCCGTGTTGATGCCGATCACCTCGCCGTTCATATTGAACAGCGGCCCGCCGGAATTGCCCTTGTTGATGGCCGCATCCGTCTGGATATAGGTGTCGTAGGGGCCCTGCTGGATGTCGCGGTTGCGCGCCGAGACGATGCCCGACGAAACCGAGCCACCCAGGCCGAATGGGTTGCCGATCGCCATCACGGGGTCACCGATCCGCATCGCGTCGGAATCGCCGAACTTCACCGCCGGCAGCGGCTTGTCGTGCTTCACCCGCAGCACCGCGAGATCCACTTTGGTGTCCTTGCCGATCACCTCGGCCTTGAGCCGCAGGCCGCTGTTGAAGATCACGGTGATCTCGTTGGCGTCGCCGATGACGTGGTTGTTGGTCACCACGATGCCGGAGCCGTCGATGACGAAGCCCGAGCCCGCCGATTGCGAGCGGCGCTGCTGCGGCGCCTGTCGCTCGCCTTGCTGACGCTCGCCCGGTTGGCGCTCGCCCTGCTGGCGCTCTCCAGGCTGCCCTTGCTGGCCCTGGCCACGCCGGTTGAAGAACTCCTCGAACAGATCGCCGAACGGCGTGTCGGGGCCGAGTTGCGGCAGCTGCGGCAAGGTCCGGTTCCGCGTATCGCTGGTCGTGACGGCCGAGATGTTGACCACCGCCGGCATCACCCGCTCGGCAAGATCGGCGAGCGAGATCTGGCCCTGGAGAACAGGCGAGGCGGCTGTTTGCGCCGGCGCCAGCAGCGGCGACATCACCAGTGCCGCGGCGGCCACGCTGGCCACCAGCGCGATTCGAACAGGCCGGGAAGCGGGAATGGATGTGAGTGCCATCAGTGTCCTCGTGAAAGATTCGGGGGCCGATCGAAGCGGCTAGAGAGCTGAACTAGATTGAACCTCAAAATACGGCGGAAGGGCGACGCACGATCGCGTCATCGCCCCGTTCGGCCGTATGACGCCAAACTTGCGAGTGAAGAGCATGAGCCCGCGACCTGCAAGGCTCGGCGGCAGCAGCCGGCTTTGGCGGCGGCAACCGGACGCTCAGCCGATCCCGCGCGCCAGCCAGACCAGCACGACGCCCAGAACCGCCGAGCCGAGCCCGATCAGCCGCATCCGCTCGACCGGCGTTTCGGCCGCGCTGCGCAGCGCGTCCTTGGCCAGATTGGGAATCGCCGCGAAGAGGATGCCCTCGATTGCGAAAACCAGCCCGAGCGCCGCGAGGAAATCCAGCATACGCGGCGCCCGGGCAGGGTCAGGGGCGAGCCGGCGCCGCCGGGGCGTCGGCCGGAGCCACCTCGCGCCGGGGCGCATTGGGCCCGTTGAAGAAGCGGAAGAACGGCGAATCCGGCGACAGCACCATCCGCGTATCCGCCGATTTGATGCTCGCCTCATAGGCCTGCATCGAACGGTAGAAGGCGAAGAACTCCGGATCCTTGCCGAAGGCTTCGGCGAAGACGCGGTTGCGCTCGCCTTCACCCTCGCCGCGAACCTCGTCGGAGCGCCGCTGCGCCTCGGCCACGATCACGGTCGAATCCCTGTCGGCACGCGCCCGAATCTCCTGCGCCTGCTGGCCGCCGAGCGCGCGGGCCTCAGCCGCCTCGCGCTGGCGCTCTGTCTGCATCCGCTGGAAGACAGCCTGCGAGTTCGCCGCCGGCAGGTCGACACGGCGCAGGCGGACATCGACCACGGTCATGCCGAAGCGGGCAGCCTCCCGGTTCACGTCGTCGCGAATCCGGTTCATCAGCCGCGACCGGTCGGTCCGGACCATCGCGGTGAAGCTCGCCTCGGCGAGGACCGAACGGACCTGGCCGTTGACGATCGAGGCCAGCTGCGAATTGGCGCGCGGGATGCTGTTGACCGCCTGGTAGAAGCGCAGCGGATCGGAAATCCGGTAGCGCGTGAAGGCATCGACGACGAGCCGCTTCTGGTCGGAGGCGATGATTTCCTGCGCCGGCAGGTCGAGGTCGAGGATGCGGTTGTCGAGCAGGATGACCTGCTCGAACGGCGCCGGCAGCTTGAGATAGAGGCCGGGCTCGGTCACGACGCTGCGCACGGCGCCGAAGCGCAGGACGAGGGCCGACTGGGTCTGCTGGACGACGAAGGTCGCGGCATAGAAGACGATCGCCACGACGGCGAGAACGACGAGCGCGCCGACACGCAGGATTGAACCGCTCATCGGATCGCTCCTGCCTGCGGCGCACCCGGCGCTGCGCGCCGCTGCTGGAGATCGTTCAGCGGCAGATAGGGCACGACGCCCTGGCCGCCATTCGGCTGGTCGATGATGACCTTGTCGGTGCCGCCCATGATCCGCTCCATCGTCTCCAGGAAGAGACGCTCGCGAGTCACGCCCGGCGCATTGCGATACTGCTCGTAGACCGCGTTGAAGCGGCTCGCCTGACCGAAGGCTTCCGCCACCGTCTGATCCTTGTAGGCTTCGGCAGACTGGACGAGCTGGGCGGCGCGACCGCGCGATTCCGGCACGACGCGATTGGCATAGGTCTGCGCTTCGTTACGCAGGCGCTCCTGGTCGGCGCGCGCCGCCTGGACGTCGCGGAAGGCATCGATCACCTGCTGCGGCGGATCGACCTTCTGCAGCTGGACGAGGCGGATCTGTACGCCGGCCTTGTAGCTGTTAAGGGTCTCCTGCATGAGCTGGCGCACCTCGGTCTCGATCGCGGCGCGGTCGGTCGTCAGCACCGGCTGGATGTTGCGCCGTCCGATGATCTCGCGCATCGCGCTCTCGGCCACGGCCTTCACGGTCCCCGGCGGATCCTGGATGTTGAAGACGTAATCCTCGGGCTGGGCCGGATCGACCTGCCACTGCACGATCACGTCGATATCGACGATGTTCTCGTCGCCGGTGAGCATCAGGCTCTCCTCGCCGACATCGGTCTGGCGCGTGGTGCGCACGGATTCGACGGTGCGGAAGCCGACCTCGGTGGTGATGACGTTGGTGACCTGCGGCTTGATCACGGTCCCGATCGGATAGGGCCAGTTATAGTTCAGGCCTTCGCCGGTCTTGCCGACGAACTTGCCGAAACGAAGATTGAGACCGACCTCGTTCGGACGCACGATGTACCAGCCGGTCAGCAGCCAGATCACGATCAGCGCCAGGATGCCGAGGATCAGGCCGCGCCCGCCGAGGCTCCCACCCGGCATCAGGTTCCGGATCTTGTCTTGGCTCCGGCGCAGGATCTCTTCGAGATCGGGCGGAGAACCGCCGCCGCCGCTGCCGTTGTTCTGACCGCCGCCCCACGGACCGCCGCCGCCGCTTCCTCCGCGCTGGCCCCAGGGTCCCCCCCCGCCACCACCGCCGCTCTGGTTGCTCCAAGGCATACTTGCGCCGTTCCCTTACGCTCGTGTCAGCCCGTGCATTAAGCGAATGCCGGGCATTTGTCAGCGCCCTTGACGGGCCTTGGCGCTGACTTGGGCATGGGACACGGATTCGTCAACGGCGCAACTCCTTCATAGTCAACGCAAAGACCGCTCAGGCGCGGCGGCGAAACGTCGCGAAGCTGAAGGGATGCTCGTCGTCGGGACCACGCGGATGGGTTTCGCGCGACATCTCCTCGAACGCGCCCTTGTCCCAATCGGGAAAGACCGCGTCCCCGTCAGGCGTCGCATGGACGAAGGTCAGTTCGAGCCTGTCGGCCCTCGGCAGGGCCTGCCGGTAGAGATCGGTACCACCGGCGACCACGACGGTATCGGCGCCCATTGCCGCGCCCAGGCGCTGTCCGGCCGCGATCGCCTCGTCGAGCCCATGGGCGACATGGACACCCTCGGCCGCGAAGCTCTGGTCACGCGTCAGCACGATCGTCTCGCGACCCGGCAACGGCTTGCCGATCGACAGATAGGTCTTGCGGCCCATCAGCACCGGCCTCCCGAGCGTCAGGCTGCGAAAGCGCCGCATGTCCGTCTTCAGCCGCCAGATCAGCCTGTTGTCGTCGCCGATTATGCCGTTGTCGGCGACGGCCGCGACGATGACGAGGGGTAGCGCCGCCATGCCGCTTAAACCCCCTGCCCGAGCCGCACCAACGCCTCGCCATCAAGCCGCTTCACCGTCCACTCGCTTTGGGCCACCGCGCCGACCGAGCGGTAGAACACCCGCGACGGCTCGTTCCAGTTCAGAACCCACCAGGCCAGCCGCGACAGGCCCTCATCGGCGCAGCGCTTCGCCAGACCAGCGATCAGCGCCTTGCCGATGCCGAGCCCGCGTTGCGCAGGCTCGACGAACAAGTCTTCCAGCCAGATCCCGTGCCGGCCGCTGAAGGTCGAGTAGGTGTAGAACCAGACTGCGAAGCCGACAGGCTCGCCGTCCCACTCCGCGATGTCGCAGAAGACGCGCGGATTCTCGCCAAACAGCGAGTTCGCGATCTCGGCTTCGCCGGCCTCAACCTCATGGGCGAGCTTCTCGTACTCGGCCAGCGCCTTGATGAAGCGGAGAACAAGGCGAGCGTCTTCACGCTGGGCAGGGCGGATTGAAAGGCTCATACCGCGATCGGCGCCTTGATCACCGGGTGCGGGTCGTATCCCTCGATCATCACGTCGGCGAAGGAGAAATCCTCCAGCCGCGTCACCGCTGGGTTGAGCGTGAGCTGCGGCAGCGGCCGGGCCTCGCGGCTGAGCTGCAGCTTCGCTTGATCGAGATGGTTCACGTAGAGATGCGTGTCGCCGATGGTATGGACGAAATCGCCGACGCCCAGCCCCGTTACCTGCGCCACCATATGCGTCAGCAGAGCGTAGCTCGCGATGTTGAACGGCACGCCGAGGAAGACGTCGGCCGAGCGCTGATAGAGCTGGCAGGAAAGCTTCCCGTTCGCGACGAAGAACTGGAACAGGCAGTGGCACGGTGCCAGCGCCATCTTCGGAATATCGGCCGGATTCCAGGCCGAGACGATCAGCCGGCGTGAATCAGGATTGCGTTTGATCTCGGACACAAGCCAGGCGATCTGGTCGATCGTCGTCCCGTCGGGCGCCGGCCAGGAGCGCCATTGCCGGCCATATACGGGGCCGAGATCGCCGTTCGCATCGGCCCATTCGTCCCAGATCGTGACCCCATTCTCCTGCAGGTAGCGGATATTGGTGTCGCCGCGCAGGAACCAGATCAGCTCGTGGATGATCGATTTGCGATGCAGCTTCTTCGTCGTCACCAGGGGAAAACCCTGGCCAAGATCGAAGCGCATCTGATGGCCGAAGACCGCGATGGTGCCCGTCCCAGTGCGGTCGTCCTTGCGGACGCCCTCGCTCAGGACGCGTTGGAGAAGGTCGTGATATTGGCGCATGGCGGAGCGTGTCGCAAATCTCGTTGTCAGGGCGCGGCAGCATAGCGAATTGTCGCGGCGCTGCACGGACGACCGGCACGCGATCCCCTGTTTTCGCAAGCGGCCGCCAGGTCCGCATCGGAACAAAGCCATTTTCGCACTGTTGCCTTGAAAGCGAACAGGAAGGGAGACGGCTCATGTCCATTCTTAACCACGTCCGCATGATCGGATTGGGCGCGCTGCTGGCGATGTCCGGTCTCGCCGGCGCCCAGGCCCCGGCACCTATCAGGCCGGACGCCCTACCAGCAATCTCGATGGACCAGGCCCGCCGCATCGCGGCCGATAACGGCATGATGCGTGTCGACGACATCAAGCTCGACAACGGTGTCTGGGACGTCGATGGCCGGGACGGCACCGGCGCCGAAATGGAGCTCAAGGTGCGGGCGACCGACGGCACGGTGATCAAGGTCGAACGCGAACGACCCGCTTCGGCCGCTGTCCGCCCCTGAGGGGACCGTTCACGCGATCGCGAAGCAACGTGAAGACTGGCGGCAACGCTCGCCGTGAAGGCTGCCACAATCGCAACGTTAGTCGGCTCCGGGACATTTTAGCGATTCCGGAGATTTGAGATGGCTCGAGCTTGGTTTGGGGCGGCGCTGACGCTCGCCGTTTCATGCATCGCACTGGCCGGCGAGGTCGGTGCGGCAGCGTCCAGCCCTCCACCCGCCTACCCCGCAAAAGCCATCCCGGAGCGGCAGGCGCGTGATATCGCCTGGCGCTTCGGCATCGTCCGCGTCGAGGAAATCACCTTGACGGGCGTGTTCTGGCACATCGCCGGACGCGACGAGGAGGGCAACGACGTCGTGCTGGACGTCGACGCGAAGGATGGCCGCATTCTGAACTGAAGCCATTTCAGCGGAATTTGGCATTCTCTCTTTCCCCCGGCCCTCGCAGCCCCTATATTCGCTTTGCCGTTCGCAAGATCGGCTATGGCGATAAACGGACGTCGAAATAAGCTTTTCGGACCCGGGGGCGGTACCCGGCGCCTCCACCACAGCCCTGCGGCGCGAGCACAGAGAGATCTGCGGCGCAAGCTTTGGGGCATCCTGCAGCCGGTTGGCGGCAGGGCTGCGGCGGGGGCGAAATAGGATCGACGAGGGTGTAAAGGTCGTTCTTTTGCTCGGTATGGTTCCGCCGTTATAGGGCTAACGCATAGTTGCCAATGACAACAATGCTCGGGTCGCTGTCGCCGCGTAAGCGGTGCTGGTTCCCAAACCTAAGTCCTTCCGTTTAGCGACGTAAGGCGGGGCCCGGAGGCGCCTGGCAACAGAAGCCTCCACTTTTTTCTTGAGGGCCTGCCGGCCGTTCCCGCCGCAGCTTGGTAAAGTGGAATTCGGATCGCCGATGGCACAGGACATTCTTCGCTACGATCTCATGGTGCAGGAGGCACTCAAGGGCGTCGTGCGTAAGATCTTGACCGAGGCGGGCCGCGACGGCTTGCCGGGCGACCATCATTTCTATGTGACCTTCCGCACCACCGCGCCCGGCGTCAGGCTATCCCAGCGCCTGCGGGAGAAGCATCCGGAAGAGATGACGGTCGTGCTCCAGCACCAGTTCTGGGATCTGAACGTCAGCGAGCACGCCTTCGAGGTCGGCCTGTCATTTTCCGGCGTCCCCGAGCGCCTGCTGGTGCCGTTCGACTCGATCACCACCTTCTTCGACCCGTCGGTGCAGTTCGGCCTGAAGTTCGAGGCCCAGGAGGCGCCCGACGACGCCGCCAACGGCGATGCCCCGGCTGGCGCCGGCAAAACGCCGCGCGGCGCGGGCTCCGAGCCCAGCCTGGCGCTCGCTGCCCCCATCTCGCTGCCGGCGCGGGTGACGCCGGCCGGCGTGCCGGCCCTTAAGGGCAAGACGCCCGAGCGCGACGCCGAACCGGCCGCGAAAGCAGGCGGCAAGGCTGCGGCGAAAAAGGCCGAGACCGAAGACGCCGATGAAGGCGCCAGCGCCGAAGTCGTCAGCCTCGACGCGTTCCGCAAGAAGACCTGACAAGGCACCCCATGTCCGAGATCCGCACCGAAACCGATTCCTTCGGACCCATCGCCGTGCCGGCGGATCGCTATTGGGGCGCACAGACGCAGCGTTCGCTGCAGAACTTCAAGATCGGCGGCGAGAGCGAGCGAATGCCGCTGCCGCTCATCCATGCCCTCGCTTTGGTCAAGAAGACGGCAGCCCATGTGAACACGCGGCTGGGCCTGCTCGACCAGCGGGTTGCAGGCGCCATCGCGCGTGCCGCCGACGAGACGCTTGCCGGCAAGTTCGACGGGCATTTCCCGCTGGTGATCTGGCAGACCGGCTCCGGCACCCAGACCAACATGAACGTCAACGAGGTGCTGGCCAACCGCGCCAACGAATTGTTGGGCGCCCCCCTCGGCGCGAAGAACCCGGTCCACCCCAACGATCACGTCAATCGCGGCCAGTCGTCCAACGACTGCTTCCCGACCGCGATGCATATCGCCGCCGCGCTCGAGATATCGCGGCGCCTGCTGCCGGCCCTGCGCAAGCTCGAACAGTCGCTGACCGCCAAGGCCGAGACCTTCGCCGATCTGGTCAAGATCGGCCGCACCCATCTGCAGGACGCCACGCCGGTCACGCTCGGCCAGGAGTTCTCGGGCTATGCCGCCCAGATCCATCTCGGCATCGGCCGCATCGAAGGCTTGCTCGGCGGGCTTCATGCCCTGGCGCAGGGCGGCACCGCCGTCGGCACCGGCTTGAACACACACCGCGATTTCGCGGCACTCTTCGCCAGGGAGGTCGCTGTGCTCTCGGGCCTGCCCTTCCGCACGGCCGACAACCTGTTCGAGGCGCTGGCGAGCCACGGCGCGTTGGCAGCCGCACATGGCGCGCTCGCCGCCCTCGCCTCGGACCTGTTCAAGATCGCCAACGACATCCGCCTGATGGGCTCGGGGCCGCGTTCGGGACTGGGCGAGATCAGCCTGCCGGAAAACGAGCCCGGCTCCTCGATCATGCCGGGCAAGGTCAACCCGACGCAGGCCGAGGCCCTGACCATGGTTGCGACCCAGGTCCACGGCAACCAGGCGACGATCGGCTTTGCCGCCAGCCAGGGCCATTTCGAGCTGAACGTCTTCAAGCCGGTCATCGCGGCGGCGTTCCTGCAATCGGTCAGGCTGCTGGCCGACGCCGCCGACAGCTTCCGCACCAACTGCGTCGAGGGTATCGAGGCCAATGAGGAGAGGCTGCAGGACCTGCTGTCGCGCTCGCTGATGCTGGTCACGGCACTCGCGCCCTCGGTCGGCTACGACAAGGCGGCCAGCATCGCCAAGGCCGCCCATCACAACGGCACCACCCTGCGCGACGAGGCCCTGCGCGCCGGCGTCGAGGCCGAGCTGTTCGACACGGTGGTCAGGCCGGAACTCATGCTCGGTCCAAACTGACAGGCGGGCGCATGGCCGAGATCGTCAATCTGCGCCGCGCCCGCAAGCAGCGCGCAAGGCAGGACGCCGAGGCGCAGGCGCAGCAGAACCGCCTGACATTCGGCCGCACGAAAGCCGAGCGCCGGATCACCGAGGCGACCCGCGAAAAAGCCGAGCGCGATCTCGAAGGCCATCGCCTTCCGGACGACGACGGATCGGCCGCGTGAGCGCGGAGCGCAAGCGCTCGCTGGCGATCGCCGGCCACCGCACCAGCGTCTCGCTCGAAGACCCGTTCTGGGACGCCCTCAAGCAGATCGCAGCCGCCGACGGACGCACCATGGCCGCCCTCGTCGCCGAGGTGGACTCACGCCGTGGCGCGACCAACCTCTCCTCCGCTTTGCGCCTGCACGTGCTGGAGCACTATCGGCGCCTGGTCGAGGATCTCTGACAAGCCGAGGCAGGAACTACCGCGCATTCAAGAACTTGCGCGGGTCGATTGAATCAACCCCGCAGCAACTTGAATCACCCTGCGAAGATGTAGGTCAGTTCGGCGCCACGCTCCGCGACAGAGGTCTCGGCACCGACTGGATGTCGAGCGGTGGTGGCAGCGGCATCGCTCCGCCCGGCACAGACAGCGCCGGCCCCGGAAAATTCTGGATCGGCGCGCCGGGTAGCACGAGCGGCCCCGGCTGCGGCGGTTGGGCGGCGGCGCGCGCTGCCGCTGCTGCCCGCGCCTCGGCCTCCGCACGGCGGCGCGCCTCCTGCTCCTGCCGGGCGATCTCGGCCCGCCTCAATTCCTCGGCTCGCCTTTCCTCGGCGAGACGGCGAACCTCGTCGAGACGCCGCTGCTCCTCCATACGCTTCTCATCCCCGATGCGGCGGGCTTCTTCGGCGCGCCGCGCCTCCTCGATGCGCTTCTCTTCGGCCAGACGGCGCTCCTCTTCCGCCTTCAGGAACTCGGCCAGCTTGCGCTCGTTCTCGCGGGTTTCGCGTTCGGCCCGAAGCCGCCGCGAATTGGCGGCGCGTTCGCGCGCATCGGCCTCGAAGGCCTCGACCCGCTCGATCTCGCGCGCCAGGGCACGCGCCGCGACCGTGTTGGACAGCGCCCCGACATCGGTTTCGCGCTTCAGGCCCGATAGCGGCCCGCGCCAGGCAACGCCGATCTGCGGCGCATCGCCCGGCCACCCCTTCGGCAAGGGGCCAAGCGGCCGCAGGCCCAATTTGATATCGGCGCTCAGCGACCGCAGATCGACGATGCCGCTCGTGTCGACCCGCAGATCCGAGCGTTCGAGGGTAAGAGGCTGCAGCCGCGCAAGTCCTCCGGCAAGGGTGAAGGACAGCGAGACGTCCCCAAGCGGCCAGGCATTGCTGTCGAGCGCCTCGGTAAGCCGCTGCTGCAGGCGCGCGGCCTCGCTTTCCGAGGCATCCTCGCCGATCGCGGCGATGATCCGGCCATAGGCGGCAGGATCGAACCGCGCCAGTCGCGCGCCGGCCAGCGACAGCGTACCCGCACCGCCGAGACCCGAAACCAGCCGGGCCGGGCTCTCGCCCGAACCACCGGCCTCGATCTGCCCCGACAGCCTGCCCGACATCGCCCCGCCGGTCAGCCCCGCGAGATCGATCCGTGTCAGGCTTGCCTTTCCGGACAATTGCGCCAGACCGCCGTCGCGGCGCATCTGCAGCCGGCCCGCCAACTGTCCGCCGCCATAGCCGCCCGACAGATCGGAAACCGTCAGGCCGTCGGCGTCGGATTCCAGCATGAAGCCCGCATCGCGCAGCACGATCCCGTCCCAGGCGAGCAGGGTCGGCGTCGACAATCTCAGTTTGAGTTCGCCGAGGCCGGCGAAGGAGCCGAACCGGCTGCTCGACCAGATCGCACCGGCCGGCGGAGGTGCCGAACCCAGCGCCGAACCCAGCAGCGCGCGAAGATCGATCCGCTGCAGCGAAAGCGTTCCCGACACCGCACCCTCGCGCGGCAGCGTCAGCGAACCGCGCGCGCTGTCCAGGCCTAGATTGACGACGAGGCCGTCCAGACTGATCGCCTCCGGCTCGAATCGGATGCCGGCATTCGCGTCGATCACACCGTCCGGCAAGAGCCGCGCCGCCCCTTCCGGCAGAACCTGACCGGGACCTTCGGCCTGCACTGTCAGCCGCGGCAGCGGCGTCGCGTCGCCATCGAGCACGATCGACAGGCCGGGGCCCGCGAGCGAGCCGGCCAGCCGCCCCGGCGCATGGCTGATGACGATGCTGCCCGGCCCGCCCAGCATCGGCGTCGGCAGGCCGAGCACCGCGAAAGCCTGGCGGCGATCGGCCAGATCGAAGCGCAGCGACGCGTTGCGCCAGGCCCCGGCCGCGTCGAGCCTGCCGTCGAGCGACAGGCGCCCGGCCTGCGCCGCGCCGTTCATCGTGACACCGGTTTCGCCGCTCGGAACGCGCGTCAGGCGGAACGTCCCGTCCAGCCGCGAGAGCCCCTCGCCGGCCCTGCCCAGTGCCTGCCGCGCGCCCTCTGGCAGAATCGGCCCGGCCAGAGCAGCCAGCGCATCGAAGCGCGGAGCACGGACACGGCCGGAGATCTCACCGCCTTCAGGCAGGAGCGCACCGGCCCCGTTCACCGAAACCCCCCCGAAACCGTCCACCGCCAGACGGCTCAGCCGCCAGCTGGCGCCATCCCGGCGCAGATCGAGATTGACCGAACCCGGCGGAGCATTGCGGAAGCGCGCCCGGTTCAACGCCAGATCGAGTGCGAGATCACGCGAACCGATCAGTCCGGCGAAATGATCCGCCACCGGCAGCGAGCCGAGATCGAGCCCGTTCATCGTCAGCTTCGCCGTCAGCGCCCGGGACGAAAGGTCTCCGGCGCCTTCGATCCGGATACCGGAGGCAGCGTTGACGGAGATCCGCGTCAGGTTGAGCCGTTCCGGCGTCCAGCCGCCGGCCGCCTCGGCCTCGATCCCCCCGAGCCCGCCGATGAAATCCGCCAGCGCCGGATCGAGCCCCGCGCGCAGCAGCGCCAGCGCGACGCGGCGTGCGTCGTCGGCCTTGAGCGTGACCTTGCCGGCCAGCCCGCCAGGACCGGCGCTGCCGGTTGCGCCGACGAGCGCGCCCGCCACCCGCAGCGAGGCGGAGCTGTCGCTCAGGCCCTCCTCGTTCAGTTTGCCGCGCAGCGCGATGGCCGAGAAATCCTCGCCGCGCCAGATCATCTGGTCGAGATCGAGCCCGATATCGAAGATACCGGGCAAGCCGCGCAGGCCGCGCTCGAAGCCGCTGCGCTCGCCGAGCGCGGCGACGAGCCCGTCCGCATCGAGCCGCCGCGCCCGCAGCGACAACGAACCGGCGCCCGAGCCGGGCAGAAACTGGCCCTCGCCTTCCAGCCGCGCCGCGCCGCCCGCGATATCGACGACGAGCCCGACGAGATCGAGTTGGCGGCTGCCGCCATGGACCCGTCCCGACAGGACGAGCGCCCCGCCCGGCGACAGCGTAAAGGCCCCCTCCAGAGTAGGCGCCACACCGCCGACCGTTACGGGGAGCACGATCGCGCCATCGAAGCCAACCTGCGTATCTTCCCCGGTCACAGATCCCTTGGTGCGCAGACGCCCGTCGGCTTCCATCGCGCCCGTCGATATCCTAAGGGACGCCCCGGCGACCTCGCCCTCGATCCGCCAGGGCCCGGCGAGGCTGACCGCGGAAATCTCGGCCGCCACGGGCGCGATCGTCACCGGCTCGCGGCCGGCTTCGCGCCAGATCAGCGCCGAGCGTCGCAGGCTGAGGCGGTCGAGACTGGTCTCGATCGGCAGGCCGGGGCCGATCCGCACCGGCAGCCGCACCGCACCGGCCTCGTCGGCGACGAGCGAGACTGTCGCGCCTTCGACCGCCGCATCGGAGAACCGGAATTCGCCGCGCGCCAGCGCCGACAGCGCAAGCTCGGCCGTGAATCGCTCAACCGTCGCAGTGCTGGCATCCCCCGACGCACCGCCGATCCGGACATCCGACAGCATCACCCGCGGCGACGGCAGCAGGGTCAGCCCGATGCCGCCGGCAACGCGTGTCTCGACGCCGAGCACCGTGCTGAGACGCTGCTCGATCTGCGGACGGTACATGCGCCAGTCGACGAAGCCCGGTCCGATCAGGGCCGCGAGCAGCGTCAGCACCAGCAGACCGGCCAGAACTGTCAGGCTCTCGCGCACCGGAGGTTTCGTTTCTCAAAAAGGATCATGGCCCAGCCATTATGCCGCCAAGTCGCGGCAAGATCACGACATTCCGGCCATATGATGAATGGTGGCGGGCTGCGCAAGCGTCACAGGGTGAGGATTTTGCCGGGATTGAGGATGTTCTGCGGATCGAGCGAACGCTTCAGCAGGCGCATCACCGCCAGCGCAGGCGCACCATGCTCGGCCTCGAGATATTTGATCTTCTTCTGGCCGACGCCGTGCTCGCCGGTGCAGGTTCCGCCCATGGCGAGCGCACGCTTCACAAGCCGCTCGATGAAGGCCTCGGCGCGCGCGACCTCGTCGGGGTCGGTCAGATCGACCAGCGGCTGGGTGTGAAAATTGCCGTCGCCGACATGGCCCGCGATCGGCGCGATCAGCCCGCTCGCCTCGATGTCGCGCTTGGTCTCTTCGACGCAATCGGCCAGTTGCGAGATTGGCACGCAGACGTCGGTCGCGACCGACTCCACGCCTGGCCGCAGCGCCCGCGCCGCCCAATAGGCGTCGTGCCGCGCCTGCCAGAGTTTCGAGCGATCCTCCGCCTTGGTCGCCCAGTCGAACGGCCCGCCGCCATACTCCGCCGCGATCTCGCCGAAGCGCTCCGACTGCTCCTTCACCCCCGCTTCCGTGCCGTGGAATTCGACGAACAGCATCACCGTCTCGGGCAGGCCAAGCTTGGAATGAAGGTTGACGCCGCGGATCATCACCTCGTCGAGCAGTTCGATCCGTGCCACCGGCAGGCCCGACTGGATGGTGACGATGGTCGCGTCGCAAGCCGCCTTCACGGACGGGAACGGGCAGATGCCGGCCGAGATCGCCTCGGGGATGCCGTGCAGCTTCAGCGTGATCTCGGTGATGATGCCGAGCGTGCCCTCCGAACCGATCAGCAGCCGCGTCAGATCGTAGCCGGCAGAGGTCTTGCGCGCCCGCGTCGAGGTCTTGACGATTGACCCGTCGGCCATCACGGCGGTCAGGGACAGCACATTGTCCTTCATCGTGCCGTAGCGCACCGCATTGGTGCCCGAGGCCCGCGTCGCCGCCATGCCCCCGATCGAGGCGTCGGCGCCCGGGTCGATCGGGAACATCAGGCCCTGGTCGCGCAGATGCTCGTTCAGCTCCTTGCGGGTGACGCCGGCCTCGACGACGACGTCGAGATCCTCGGCGTGCACGGCCAGGATCTGTTTCATCTGGCTCATGTCGATGCAGACGCCGCCATAGGGGGCATTCACATGGCCTTCCAGCGAAGTGCCGGTGCCGAAGGCGATTACGGGCACGCCATGACGGCCGCAAAGCGTGACGATTTCGGAGACCTCCTGCGTGCTGTGCGGAAACACCACCGCATCCGGCGGCTGGTTCGGGATCCAGGTCAGCGTATGGCCATGCTGCTGACGGACTGCCAGGCTGGTGACCAGACGATTGCCGAAGGACGCCGCCAGCGCCCGCGTGACGGCGGCAACCGCCGCGGCGGATGGCGGCAGCGTTGCAACAGGCGCGGCGGTGTCATGGTCTGCGGCGGGAAGGCTCATTGTCATCGTCCGATTTTGGCGCTTAACTTGGGTTTGGTCGAATTCGCAGCGGTCCACAGGATCACGCGACCGACCTTGGCGAAGTCGGGTGTCATCATCCTGCGCCTCGTCATAGACGGCAGGCGCGTTTCGCGCACCATAGAACACGCATTCGAAAGGCGCAGCCGCTTCGGCGACCGCGCCATCGACGGATAGGATGCCGGCCGGCGGCGGCGGCAGGAGATGGTTATGACAGACGAGATCCGCGCTCCGGCGCTGTTCTTCGCACCCTTTGTCTCGTCGATGATGCGGGTCGAACCGCAATGGATCGACTATAACGGCCATCTCAACATGGCCTATTACCATGTGCTGTTCGACCGGGCGACCGACGAGGTCTTTTCGCTGGTCGGCCTCAACCAGAGCTATGTCGATACCCGCCACGCCTCCTTCTTCGCGGCCGAATGCCACATCCTCTACAAGCGCGAGCTGACCGAGAGCGATCAGGTCCGCGTCACCGCCCAACTCATCGCCTTCGACGACAAGCGGCTGCATTATTATCTGGAAATGCGCCATGCCCATGAGGGCTGGCTCGCCGCCACCAGCGAGAACCTGTCCCTGCATGTCGATATGACAACCCGGAAGGTGACGCCCTTCCCGCCCGACATCCTGGCCAACATCGCGCTGATGAAGGCAGCCCACAGCATGATGCCGCTGCCCGCCACGATCGGACGGATCATCGGGATGCCGCGCAAGACCGCGATCACGGTCGAAGCCATGACGAGCGAGCAAGAGACCGAAACCGAGACGCGGCACTGACTGCGACAGCTTGTCGGCGTCAGCCGACTGACTCCGTTCAATCGGGATCGGGGATCTGCAGGACATGGCCGCAGGCCTTGCAATGCACGGCATCGGGCTCGTGGCGCTGCAGGGCGCAGCGCGGACACGGGAATGTCACTTTGTTCGGCCGGAAAACGGCCTGCGCCAGACGCACGAACAGTGAGATGCCGACGATCATTACCGCGATCGATGTGAGTTTGCCCGCGATACCGGGCAGGACGATGTCGCCGAACCCCGTGGTCGTCATCGTCGCGACGGTGAAATAGAAGGCGTCGACATAGCCTTCTAAGCCCGGCCGTCCGGCAAAGAAGAAGCTGTAGATGAAGCCCGTGACCACGAAGAGGAAGGTCGCGAGGTTGATCACCGCCTTGGCGGCATCTTCCCATGCGCGAAAGCGCGTCTGCCGCAGCTGCGCCCATATCGAGCCACGCTGCGACAGCGACCAAAGCCTCAGGATTCGCAAGAAGCCGAAATTGTCCAGCCAATGCGGGGCGAGCAGCGTGGCCAGAATGAACAGGTCGAGCAGCATGGTCGGCTGGCGCAGCAGCCGCAGCACGTTCGAAGAGGCGAGCATCCGGGCCGCGATCTCGACCATCAGGATGGCTGCGATCGAATAATCGATCCACAAAAAGGCCGGACGGTCCCGGATCAGCGGAGCCGCTATGAAAAAGGCGATGATCAGAACATCGATGATGGCCGCCGCCATCTGGAAGCGCAAAGCGGCCCGTGAGCGCCCGTGATAGAGCTGCCTCAGCCGGTCGCACATGCGCCCGAACCCAGCCTGCGCGTCCGTGTCTCCGGGTTGGCTCATCCTACCGGCGCTAGCATGGAGCCGATCGCATCGTCGAGTCCGGCAAGCCTGACGCGTCGGATCGATGGACGCTCGCGCTCAGGCTACGCGGCGAAGCCGCGCCAGCGCGGCATAACCGCCATAGAGTGCGTCGGTTAGAACGGCCGCCCCCCCGGAGCGCGCGACATCGTCCAGAACGGCCGCAAGCTCGCCCCGCGGCGTGACGTGGAACAGCGCGAGCCAGCGGTTCAGCACCGCCCTGAACGGCGCTGGCAACCCCCGCTGGTCGCCGAAATCCACGATATGCAATTCACCGTCCGGAGACAGTCGGCGCATCGCCTCCTCGACCACCCCGCGCCAAGGCGGGATCATCGACAGCGCATAGGAGATCACGATCCGGTCGAAGCCGGCCCGGCCAAACAACGCCTGCGGATCGAAACCGGTCGCATCCGCCTGAGCCAGGACGATACGCCCCGAGAGTCCAGCCCTTGCGACCGACTGCCGCGCCGTTGCCAGCATCGCGTCCGAAACGTCGAGTCCATGACAGGCGCGGCCCGGATAGGTCTGCGCGATCTTGATCAGGTTGCGTCCCGTGCCGCAGCCGATCTCCAGGATGCTGCCGCCCCGCGGCGGCGCCAGGCCGGCGATCAGTTCGTCTCGCCCGAGAAGATAGAACTTGCGGCTGGCATCGTAGATGTGGCGCTGATGGCGATACATCGCATCCATCAGGCCTGCAGCTTCGCCGCGAGAGGCGGCCTCGCTCACGCTGTGGCCCCCAGCACATAGAGATGAAAGGCGCCATAGATCGAGGAGCGGTCGCGCGCGCCGAGTTCGCGGCTTTTCTCCGCCTCGTAGTGCCAGCGGTTCAGGATCGCGTCCGGCACGCGGCCCGGCAGCAGGCGCTCATCGGCGGCGGTGCGGAAGATCACGCGCGCGCCCGGCTTCGCGGTTCGGGTGATCTGCGTCCACAGCGCCGTCAGATCGGCATCGTTCATCCAGTCCTGCGCATCGAGCAGCACATAGGCGTCGCAGCTCTCGGCCGGCTGCGCCGCGAGATGCGACGTGATCGCACTCTGATGATAGCCGACACGCCCCACCCGCGCCTTTACCGCCGCGAAATGCTGCGGCTGCAGATAGGGCGGCAGCGCCGCATCCGGGCTCTGCTCGTAGCCGCGCCCGAAAGCCTGCCGGGCAAAGTAGTTCGTCTTGAGATCGAAGCCGCAGGCAAGCCGCTCCAGCCGATGCCGCAGCACACCGCGAATGCCGTCGGGCCCATCCGCCGCCAAGGCCTTGTACTGCGCCGGCGGGATGCCGAGCCCGTAGAGCGAGGCGGGCTGGCGCACCAGCCAGCGCATCAGGCGACGGTCGAAGACCGGCGCGAGATGCCGGTCGAACAGCACGCGCTGCTCGGCCATGTCGCGCGCTTCGAGCATCGCGCGCGGGTCGTGCCCAAGTGCCCGGCCGAGCAGATGCCCTGCTCCGATGAAGCGGCCAAGCAGGCCATAGCGATAGAAATTCTTCGCGAAGACGTTGATCCGGCGACGTCCGTTCAGGCCGCGCCCTTCCCAGTAGCTGCGCGAGACCGGGTCGAGATGCGGCGCGATCGCCTCGTCATAGAGCGCGACATTGGCGGGCGACTGCGCCTGCCCGAAGAAGCGCAGGAACGCGGCGTGGTCGTCCACCCGCGCCAGCGCCGCGAGCTTGAGCTTGCCCAGCGCGATATGGGCGCCGTTCAGGTCGATGGCGCTGATCCGCGCCGGATCCGCGGTCAGATATGACAGGATATTGCAGGAGCCCGACGCGATGGCGACGACATGGTCGTCGGCCTTCAGCGCGAGCGCCTCCATATCGACGACCGGATCTTCCCAGATCTGCGGGTAGACCAGGCCCGAAAAGGCCAGCGTGAACATCCGCTCCAGCAGCCCGGCCCTGGAGAGAGGCTTGTTGCGGTGGACCGCCGAGGTCAATCCGAGCGTCGTATCCCGCCGCACCGTGCGCGCCGTCTGCATACTCATCAGCCCCTCGCGCGGCTCCATTGCGGTGGCGAGCCGACTAGAGGAGTCGCGTGACGGTAGGGTGACGCGCTTTGTCGGAAGTGGACCCCGACTGCCACGCGATCGTGAATATGCGAGATTTGCCAACAGCTGAATTTCGCGACGATGATCCCCATATTGCGGTCATAACCTGACATCGCTGCGAGCGGAGGAGTGACCAGATGAGCCTGATGGGTCTGTTCAGCCGGGACAAGGACGAGCCCGGCGATTTCGCGGTCACCCACACCGACGCCGAATGGCGCGAATTGCTGACGCCGGAACAGTATCGCGTGCTGCGCCAGCACGGCACCGAGCGTGCCGGCTCCTGCGCGCTGAACTACGAAAAGCGCGCGGGGACCTTCACCTGCGCCGGCTGCGACAATCCCCTGTTCACCACCGGCAAGAAATTCGAGAGCGGCACCGGCTGGCCGAGCTTCGACAAGCCGCTCGAAGGCGCCGTCGGCGTCACCGAGGACCGCAAGTTCGGCATGGTCCGCACGGAGGTTCATTGCGCCCGCTGCGGCGGCCATCTCGGCCACGTCTTTCCCGACGGCCCCCCGCCGACCGGCCTGCGCTACTGCATGAACGGCGTGGCCATGAACTTCGAACCTGCGGCCGGCACGGACGCGGCGTCGTGAGACGCCGTGCTCTTCTCGCGGCGCTCGGCTTCGTGGCGCTGGCAGCCTCGGGCACGGCCTTCGGCCAACAGGCCAAGCCGGCACCTGCCACGACGGCCACGGCGATCTTCGCCGGCGGCTGCTTCTGGTGCATGGAGCCGCCCTTCGACGCGCTGCCCGGCGTGCTCTCGACGACGTCGGGCTACACCTCCGGGACCACCACGAACCCGACCTATGCCGAGGTTTCGGCCGGAAAGACCGGCCACACCGAAGCGATGAAGATCGTCTACGACCCGACCAAGGTGACCTACGAGAAACTGCTCCACGTCTTCTGGCGCAACCACGACCCGCTGACGGCAAACGCCCAGTTCTGCGACAAGGGCAGCCAGTATCGCGCCGGCATCTATTTCGGCTCGGAGGAGGAGCGAAAGCTGGCCGAGGCCTCGAAGGCCGAGCTGGAGAAGTCCGGGCGCTTCAAGAGCCGGATCACCACCGAGATCGTGGCCCAGACGGCCTTCTACCCGGCCGAGGACTACCATCAAGACTATTACCAGAAGAACCCGATCCGCTACAAAATCTACCGCACCGGCTGCGGCCGCGACAGCCGGCTGAACCAGCTCTGGGGCAGCGAGGCCGGCGGCGCGCATTCGTAGGACTGTCTCGCGGGGCGCCGCGATCGCAAGCCCTTCGTCATTCCGGGGCTTGGCGCATCCAGGAGCCCGGAACCCATAACCACTGCGACGGTCAGACGAGGCGCTACGATCAGCGCCCCTAAAGAACAACCCTGTTCGTATGGGTTCCGGGCTTGCCCCTGCGGGTCGCCCGGAATGACGAAGGCCGCGCAATCCCCGCCCGACACCCTATATTGACGCCAGAACGAATCACGATCGAACGGCGCCGTCCTTGTCCGACCACAGCACCACATCCGCCCCCCTGCCCCGCCCCGGCGGCCTCGCCGCGCGTGCAGCCGCGGCGCCCAGCGCGGGCTATCTCGCCGGGCTCAACCCCGAGCAGCGGCTCGCCGTCGAGGCGACGGACGGACCCGTGCTGGTGCTGGCCGGCGCCGGCACCGGCAAGACCCGGGTGCTGACCACCCGCATCGCCCATCTGATCGCGACCTCAAAGGCCTGGCCCTCGCAGATCCTGTCGGTGACCTTCACCAACAAGGCCGCGCGCGAGATGAAGGAGCGCGTCGCCCATCTCGTCGGCCCGGTCGCCGAGGGCATGCCGTGGCTGGGCACCTTCCACTCGATCTCGGCCAAGATCCTGCGCCGCCACGCCGAATTGCTCGACCTGCGCAGCGACTTCACCATCCTCGACACCGACGACCAGATCCGCCTGATGAAGCAGGTCATCCAGGCCGAGGGCATCGACGAGAAGCGCTGGCCCGGCCGGATGCTGGCGGGCTTCATCGACAGCTGGAAAAACCGTGGGCTCGCGCCCAGGGATGTCCCAGCGGGCGAGGCTGCGGTTTTCGGCAACGGCAAGGGCGGCACGCTCTACGCCGCCTATCAGGACCGGCTGAAGACATTGAACGCCGTCGATTTCGGAGACCTGCTGCTGCACTGCCTGACACTGTTCCGCGACCACGCCGATGTGCTGGCGGTCTATCACGAGCGCTTCCGCTACATCCTCGTCGATGAGTATCAGGACACCAACGTCGCGCAATATCTCTGGCTGCGCCTGCTTGCCCAGGGGCGGCGCAACATCGCCTGCGTCGGCGACGACGACCAGTCGATCTATGGCTGGCGCGGCGCCGAGGTCGACAACATCCTGCGCTTCGAACACGATTTTCCGGGCGCCACCGTCGTCAGGCTGGAGCGCAACTACCGCTCGACCGGCCATATCCTCGCCACCGCCTCCAAGCTGATCGCCCGCAACGAGGGCCGGCTCGGCAAGACCCTGCGCACCGAGGATATCGACGGCGAGAAGGTCACCATCACCGGCTCCTGGGACAGCCAGGAGGAGGCGCGCCTGATCACGGACGAGATCGAGGCGATGCAGGCGAAGGGGGATGACCTCTCGCAGATCGCGGTTCTGGTGCGGATTTCCGCGCAGATGCGCGAGATCGAGGAGCGCTTCGTCCAGACCGGCGTGCCCTATCGCGTCATCGGCGGCCCGCGCTTCTACGAGCGTGCCGAAATCCGCGACGCCATGGCCTATCTGCGTTGCGTCGTCAGCCCGACCGACGATCTCGCCTTCGAGCGCATCGTCAACCAGCCCAAGCGCGGCCTGGGCGACGCCACCATCCAGATTCTGCACAACCACGCCCGCGCGACCGGCGTCTCGCTGCTGCAGTCGGCCCGGATGGTCGTCGAAAGCGACGAACTGAAGCCGAAGGCCCGCACCTCCTTGCGCGAGCTGGTCCAGGCCTTCGGCCGCTGGTCGGCCCGCGCCGAGCACATGCCGCAGGGCGAACTCGCCGAACTCGTGCTTGAGGAGAGCGGCTACACCGAGATGTGGCAGAAGGACCGCTCGGCCGACGCCGCCGGACGGCTCGAAAACCTCAAGGAACTCGTCCGATCGCTCGACGAATTCCCCGACCTGCCGGCCTTCCTCGAACACGTCTCGCTGGTGATGGACGCCGACAGTGGCGACGCCGCAAGCCGCGTCTCGATCATGACGCTGCACGGCGCCAAGGGGCTGGAATTCGATACGGTTTTCCTGCCGGGCTGGGAGGAAGGCCTCTTCCCGAGCCAGCGCGCCCTCGACGAGAGCGGCCGCGCCGGCCTCGAGGAAGAACGCCGCCTCGCCCATGTCGGCCTGACGCGGGCCCGCAAGCGGCTGAAACTCTATTTCGCCTCGAACCGCCGTATCCACGGCCTCTGGCAATCGAGCCTGCCGTCACGCTTCATCGACGAACTGCCCGAGGAGCATGTCGAGGTCGTCCAGGCGGCCTCGAACTACAGCCAGGGCGGCTACGGCGCCTCGCGCTTCGACCGCATGGAAAGCTTCGGCTCCAGCTACAACACGCCGGGCTGGCAGCGCGCGCAGGAGAACAAGGCGAAGGCGGGCGGCGGCTCGGGCTTCTCCGAAAGCGGCAGCGGCTTCGGCTCGGGCGGCTTCGGTGGCAGCCGCCAACGCGGCCCGCTCCTGATCGAAGGCGAGCTCACCGCCAAATCGACCGGCTCCTCGGCCTACGACACTGGCGCCCGCGTCTTCCACGTCAAGTTCGGGCCAGGCTCCGTCGCCAGCGTCGACGGCAACAAGCTGACGGTCGATTTCGACAAGGCGGGGCGGAAGATGGTGCTTGACTCGTTCGTACAATCGACATCTTGAACTTGCTTAATCACAATTTCCTATCGCGCAATAAAACATGATATTTCTCATATGGTTAGCGGTTAAAGGAAATTGATATAGCGAATCGTCGCAGCGATATCTTATATGGTCGATTTAAAAAACATAATCATTACAATCTGTTACGGATTTGCGGTGGACACGCCCGGTCGTTTTGAGCGCGGCAATACAAATGCATATAAATAGTTGGGTGCTTCTCCGTTGACCCGAGGCACCCATGCTCAATAGCAGCAGCCAGATCATTCGCCGCCTCGAACGCGAGGGCTGGGAATGCGTGCGTGTCGTCGGCTCGCACCACGTCTTCAAAAAGCCGGGCGTCCGTGACAATATCTCGGTGCCGCATCCGAAGAAGAAATTCGGTCCCGGCCTCGTGTTGAAAATCTACAAGCAGGCAGGCTGGCCACGCGACTGACATGACTCATTACGTCGCCATCATCGAGGACGCAGGGCCCGACTTCGCCGTCGGCGTCTGGTTTCCCGACCTCCCCGGCTGTTTCTCGGCCGGGGATACGCTCGATGAGGCTTTGGCGAATGCGCCGGAAGCCGTCGCGCTGTGGTTTGAGGATATCGAGGAGCAGGGCAGAACCGTGCCCCGCGCCCGCACTCCCAGCGAACTCAAGGCCGATCCCGATATCGCCGCCGACATGGCTAACTATGCGATTGCGTTGATTCCGGCGCCGGACATCGCACTGCAACCGGCGGCCGAATAACCCGACAACCTCCCCGCCATGCTGGACAAGCCGCGAAGCGGCGCAACTCCGGGATCCACCATAAGGCGCTGTTCCACCCTATGAGGGATCCCGAGACTTCGCTGCGCGAAGCCCAGGATGACGGTGCGGCGGTATCAACGTCCGCCGCCCCTCACCGCCCCTCTCTTGCCTTGAACGCCGCCCGCGCCGCCTCGACCTGCGCATAGTACGTCTCCGCCCAGACCCAGACCCCGCAGAACGCCGCCGTCAGTTCGCGACCGAGTTCCGTCTGCGTGTAATCGACATGTGGCGGGATCACCGGATGCACCTTGCGCGTGATCAAACCGTCGCATTCCATCTGGCGCAGCGTCTTGGTCAGCATTTTCTGGCTGATGCCGTCGATGATCCGGCCGATCTGCGTGAAGCGCAGCGTGCCCTGCTCCTCCAGCGCCTCCAGCACCAGCATGGTCCATTTGTCGGCGATCTGAGCGATCACGTCGCGCACCAGCTCTTCGACGGCCGGGCTGACCTCCGGATGCGACAGCCGGCCCTGCTCCTGCATGGCCGCGACGGCATCGCGTATCATCTGCATCTGACACTCTCCTTTTGGTGCCTATAGAACTTTCAGGTGCCTTCTTTCGTTTGGAGAGCATCGGCTCTAACTGTGGTCGGCGCAACCACGATAGGCGCAATCGCGAAAGGACATGGCGATGAACATCACAGGCAACACCATTTTGATCACCGGCGGCGGCTCCGGCATCGGCCGCGCGCTGGCCGAAGCGCTGCACGCCAAGGGCAACACAGTCATCATCGCCGGGCGCCGCGAGCGCGTGCTCGACGAGGTCACCCAAGCCAATCCGGGCATGGCGTCGATGCTGCTCGATATCCGGGACAAGGCCGACATCGCAGCCTTCGCCCGCGATGCGGTCGCGCGTTTCCCTGCGCTCAACGTCGTCATCAACAATGCCGGCATCATGAAGGATGAGGACATTCTCGACAGCGGCGACCTCGCCATCGCCGAGGAGACGGTCGAGACCAATCTGCTCGGGCCGATCCGGCTGACGGCAGCGCTGCTGCCGCATCTCCTGGCGCAGCCGCGCGCCACCGTGATGACCGTATCGTCGGGGCTCGCCTTCGTGCCGCTGGCGGTGACGCCGGCCTATAGCGCCACGAAGGCTGCGATCCATTCCTGGTCGATGTCGCTGCGCCACCAGCTCCGGGACACGTCGACGCAGGTCATCGAACTCGCGCCACCTTACGTCCAGACGGAGCTTCGCGGCCCGGAGCAGGCGGTCGATCCACTCGCCATGCCGCTCGCCGACTTCATCGCCGAGGTGATGACGATCCTCGAGACGCAACCCGATGCCGAAGAGGTCATTGTCGAGCGCTGCAAGCCGCTGCGCTTCGCCGAGCAGAACGGCAATCTGGCTGCGGTCTTCGGAATGGTGAATTCGCAGCATTGATCGCCGCGCAAGAGGTCGGTGAGCCCGCCCTCGCTCACTCCGGCCGGTGACAGCAGATGCAGACCTTGTTGCCGTCGGGGTCGCGGACATAGGCGCCGTAATAGTCGGCATGGTAGTGCGGCCTCGGTCCGGGCGGACCCTCGCAGGTCGCGCCATTGGCCAGCGCCACCGCGTGGCAGCGATCGACCTGCGCCCTGCTTTCTGCGAGCAGGGCCGTCATCTGGCCGTTCCCCACGGTGGCCGACCCGCCATCGAAGGGGCGCGTCAGGAAGAACAGCGGTCTGGCGGCATCCTTCGGCTGCCAGGCGGCCGCGCCGCTGTCTGGCTCGCTGAAGCGCAACGGGTGGCCAAGCACGTCGAACACGGCTGCGTAGAGGGCCTGTGCCCTGTCGAAATCGTTCGTCCCCACGCAAATATGCGAAAACATCGTCGCGTCCCCAGCCGGCTTTCCGGCCAGCTTAGCGACCAAGACCGGCGATGACATCCCCCGGTCACCCTGCTATTGCGCTGCCCATGCGCGAAGGCCTCCTCCCCTCCACGGTCGCGACCGTCCTCGAACTCTCGACCTCGGGCGAGAAGGCGCGCGCGCTGACCGAGCTTCTGGGCGAGGTCTTCGACCCTACGGAAACCGCGATCTCGGCCTTCGAGATCGAGAGCGGCGTCACGACGCTGTCGCTCAACGCGCCCTGGAAGGTCGAGATCTATTTCGCTGTTCATCCCGACGAGGAGGCCGTGCGCGACATGCTGCGGCCGATCATCGGGGACGTCATCGACACGACGCCCTTCACGACGGTGAACCAGCAGGACTGGGTCGCCGCCAGCCTGGACGGGCTGAAACCCGTGCGCGCCGGCCGCGTCCTCGTCCATGGCGAGCATGATCGCGATGCCGTGCGGGTCAACGATGTCGCGATCGAAATCCCTGCCGCGCTCGCCTTCGGCACGGGCCATCACGGTACCACGGCCGGCTGCCTGCTCGCGCTGAATGCCGAACTGAAGCAACGCCGGCCCCGCCACGCCATCGATGTCGGCACCGGCACGGGCATTCTGGCGCTGGCATTGGCGAAGCAGATCAAGCGCAAGGTCGTCGCCGGCGATATCGATCTGGTGGCAGTCGAGGTCGCGGCGCACAACGCCCGCATCAACCATGCGCCCCAGGGCCTCGATCTCTACGTCGCCCCGGGCCTGCGCCATGCCAAGGCGAACCGGCCGCGCCATTTCGACCTCGTCTTCGCCAACATCCTGGCCGGGCCACTGAAGCGCCTCGCGCCCTCGATCGCCCGCGCCTTGTCGGACGACGGCACGGTCATCCTGTCGGGCCTGCTGGCGATGGATGTCGCCGGCGTCGTCTCGACCTACCGGCATCAAGGTCTCTATCTCGCCCGCCAGTCGCTACGCGAAGGCTGGGCGACGCTGGTCATGAAAAAAGGCGGCGCGGCCCCAAGACCACGCCACCTTCGATAGAAACGCACTCGATACCCGCTCGCAAAGCTAGGGAGCGGCGATTCTCCGCCAGGCTGAGTCGCATGGCGCTATGGTCGAGAACCGGAGCGGAGCGGACTGATGTCCGTGAGCACCGGAAGCGCAGGCCATGGCGTCAGGGGGCCGGCCTCGCGGAGAAGCGCAGGGTCAGAAGCCGATATGGCCGTGCTTGGCTTCGGCTTCCGCCTGCAGGGCGCGGGCTTCGTGCCAGACGGCGGCGGTGAACTTGGCTGTTTCGGCAACCCACTCGAAGCTGTGCTTGATGATCGCGATCATGATGATGGTCCATGGTTCTGTCGCACCGCCGGAGGCGGCCGCGACGAGGAAGCGGGGAAGAACACTCAGCGGTTGAACGGCAGTTCGGCGTCGTTTTTCAGCGCGACCTGCGGAAAGCCGCCGAGCACGATCTCAGCCTCGTTGATGAGGTAGGAACGGGCACGCAGCTCGCGGATCGCGGAACGGCGGCGGCTTTCGACCATCGCAGCGAAGAGACGCTGCCAGACGGTGGGGCCGGTCGAAGCGGTGGTCGCGGCCTGCTCGGCGTTGGAGGCCAGCAGTGAGGCGGTTGGGTTCAGCACATAGGTCATAAGGGTCTCTCCTCTTTCAAACGAAGGACAGTCCCGGTCGCTTCCTCGTTCTCTTATATGACTAAAGTGTATCTTCTTCGCACTTGCGAAAAGGGGTGTTCGCAGATGCGAGATATGCATTGGACGCATGAAGACAGCCATATTTCGTTAAGGATTGCGCTTTCCGCATAGCAAAGAGGCAATCCGCCTCATTGCAGTGCAGCAAGCGCCGGTAGGAAAAGCGGGGCGAACGGCGCTTTTCTGCTGGCCTTCGCCAAGGGGAGACGCGACCATGCCGGAATTGACCGCTTCCGGACCCATCATGACGTCATCCACCGCCCCAGCCGCCTGCCACTTCCAGTCCTTCGCCGAGCCGAGCGACCCATCGACTGTCGCCCCCCGCGTCGCCGCCCTGCGCGGGGCCTTGGCACGACTTGGCCTCGCCGGCTTCGTCGTGCCTCGCGCCGACGAGCACCAGGGCGAATATGTCCCCGCCCACATGGCCCGGCTCGCCTGGCTCACCGGCTTCACCGGCTCGGCCGGCAACGCGGTCGTTCTCTCCGACAAGGCGGCGCTGATCGTCGATGGACGCTACACCATCCAGTCGGCCGAACAGACCGATACCGCAGTGATTGCGCCGACGAAGATGGAGGACACGCCGCTAGAGCGCTGGATCGAGGCGAACCTGTTGCAAGGAGCGCGGCTCGGTTACGATCCTTGGCTGCACACCGTCGACGGTGTCGCCAAACTTGAAAAAGCCGCGGCAGCCGCCGGCGGCACGCTGGTCCCCGTCGCGAAAAACCCGATCGACGCACTCTGGGCCGATCGGCCGGCGCCGCCGACCGCTCCCGTGAAGGCCCACAATGCCGCCTTTGCCGGCGAGACGACGGCCGAGAAACTTGCCCGCATCCAGCAGGCGCTGGTCACGGCCAAGGTCGATGCGCTCGTCGTCTCCGACCCGCACGCGCTGGCCTGGACCTTCAACATCCGCGGCGGCGATGTCGAGCACACGCCGCTGCCGCTCGGCTACGCCATCGTCCCCCGCGAAGGCCGCCCGACGGTCTTTCTCGCACCCGAAAAGGTCACGAACGAAGCCGGAGATGCCATCGGCGCGGTCGGAGAGATCGCAGCCCCCGCCGCCATGGAAGCCCAACTTAAGACGCTTGGCGCATCCGGCGCGAAGGTGCGGCTCGATTCGGCCACGGCAGCGTCGGCACTGGCGACCCTGATCCGCGACGCGGGCGGCACGCCCGACTCAGGCGCGGACCCGATCGCGCTGATGAAGGCGCGCAAGAACGAGGCGGAACTCAAGGGCACGCGCGACGCCCATCTGCGCGATGGCGCGGCGATCGTGCGCTTCCTGTCATGGCTTGCGCGCGAAGCGCCAAAGGGCGGCTTGACCGAAATCGACGCCGTCGCCGCGCTCGAAGCCGAGCGGCTGAGGACCGGCCTGCTCAAGGACGTCTCCTTCACCACCATCGCCGGCGCCGGTCCCAACGCCGCCCTGCCGCACTACCGCGTGACGGATTCGAGCAACCGCCCGATCGAGCCCGGCATCTTTCTGGTCGATTCGGGCGGACAATACGAGGACGGCACGACCGACATCACCCGCACAATGGCGATCGGCGAGCCGACAGACGAGATGCGCGACCGCTACACCCGCGTCCTCAAGGGCCATCTCGCGATCTCGCGCGTCGTCTTCGTCAAGGGCACCTCGGGCGCCCAGCTCGATGCGCTGGCGCGGCTGCCGCTCTGGCAGGCCGGCCTCGATTTCGACCACGGCACCGGCCACGGCGTCGGCAGCTATCTTTCGGTGCATGAGGGGCCGCAGCGGCTGTCCAAGCTCGGCACCACGCCGCTCGAGCCGGGCATGATCCTGTCCAACGAGCCCGGCTACTACAAGCAGGGCGAATACGGCATCCGCATCGAGAACCTGATCGTTGTCGAGGAACGCGCCATCCCCGGCGGCGACCGCACCATCTACGGCTTCGAGACGATCACCTGGTGCCCCTATGAGCGCGCGCTGATCGACCTGAAGCTGCTCGACGACGGCGAGATAGCCTGGATCAACGCCTATCACGCCCAAGTCTGGAGCAACCTCGCTGCGCTGGTCGAGGGCGAGGCGAAGGACTGGCTGGAGAAGGCGTGCCTGCCGTTGTGAGCATCCGGCTCGACTGACAGGAGAGCAGCCACGCTCTGACCTCGCGATTGGAGAGCCCTGAACTGGCAGTTGAAGACTATAAAAATAGCTCCAACTCCGATCACGCAAGTCGCCAACGACAGCAGGGTGAGCCTTCTCTTGGTTGCCAAAATCAGCGTTCGATCATCAGCTGAAGCCGAAGTTTGTGCTTCAAACTTGGCTTGCTTGTAGAGCTGCAAGGATATCAGCATAGAATTTCGATATGGCATCGGATCGATCGCTTTGGCCTTGGCCGCGTTCAATATTTTCCTGGCAACGAAGAAATAGGTCGTGAACACGACGGCGGCCAACAGATAGAACGCGGCGTTTTCGTAGCCGGTCGGCAAACACATCCCATGACTCCTGGCTGACAGCCACAACTATGATCGATTGATCCTGAACCTGTGCGACTGCAGCGGCGAAATCAACAGCACTGTAAAGGACGGCGGAATTACGAGAGGCGCGCCAGCCACTATGATCCCGCCTTGTCCCCTTGACGGAACGCGGGCTCAAACCACCGCCCGCAGCCCCACCACCGCCACCACACCGACCACCACCACCGCCAGGAACGGCAGCCGCGTCGCAGCCAGCCCCGTCGCGACAGCCGCGCCCGTCTCGGCCCATCCCGTCGCCAGCGCGCTCGGCGCGATCACCGCGATCAGCACGGCCGGCGGGATCGCGTCGAACGCGGCCTGGGCGCGCGGCGACAGGTCGAAGCGGCCGGCGAGTGCCAGCCCCGCGACGCGCGTCGCATAAGTCGCAATCGCCATGCCGAGGATCGCCAGAAGGTTGAGCGGATCGATGTTCACGGCCCCGGCTCCTCGGCAATGGCGGCCGTCTCGGAACCCGCCGCCCACCACGCCGCCGCGAGCCCGGACAAGGCGCCGGCCAGAACATGCCAGGGCGGTCCGGCGAGCTTGTAGGTCAGCGCCGAGGCGATGCCCGCCGCTGCGACCGTCCAGGCCGTGACGCGGCCCTTCCAGAATGCCGCGGTCAGCGCGATGAAGATCGCGGTGAAGGCGAAATCTGCGCCGAAGCGGCGCGGATCGCCCAAGGCCGGGCCGACCACGGCGCCGAGCGTCGTCATAATCAGCCAGCAGCCGACGAAGGGCACGATCATGCCGAACCAGTAGGCCGGGGTCAGCGAGTGCGTGCGAGCCCGCTTCTCGGCCAGCGCCCAGTTCTCGTCGGCCATATAGGCCAGGCCGAGCCATCGCTGCCAGGGCTTGAAGCCGTCGAGCTTCGGCACCAGCGAGGTCCCCATCAGGACATGGCGGGCATTGATCAGCAGCGTCGAGAACACCAGCGCGGCAACCGGCGTCGGCGTCGCCCAGAGTTCGACTGCCGCAAACTGCGCTCCTCCGGCGAAAACCAGCGCGCTCATCAGGAAGACTTCCAGCGGCGACAGGCCCTTGCCGGCGGCCAGCGCGCCGAACAGCAGGGCAAAGGGCGCCGCCGCCAGCATCGCCGGCCAGATGTCGCCAAAGCCCGTCCGGGCGTCGTCGAGAGCTGAGGACATGGGTTTAGCGGCTCAGGACAGATGGGCGGCGCGGAATACGCCGGGCGTAACGCCGTAGCGCGCCTTGAAGGCCCGCGTCAGATGCGCCTGGTCGCAGAAGCCTGTCGCCGCCGCGACATCGCCCGGCGCCTCGCCCAGCCGCAGGCGGTCGCGCGCCCGGCGCACCCGGACATCGACCAAAAAGGCGTGTGGCGTCAGTCCGGTCTCGGCCCGGAAGGCCCGGATCAGGTGATGGCGCGGCAGGCCGGTGAGACGCGACAGCTCGGCCAGCGACAGATCCTCGTCGAACCGGTCCTCGAAGACCTGCTTCGCCAGCGCAACCGGCCCGCCTTCGCGCCCGAGCGCGCCGACCGTCCAGCGCGCATGGCGGGCAAGGCAGCGCGCATAGAAGGACAGCAGCATCTCCTCACTGGCGAGACTATCGCCGCCCTGCTCGATCGCGCGGTGGGCAGCGGCAAACAGCGCGGCGCCCTCGGCATCCTTGACCAGAGGTTCCGGGAAGAACGGCGTCGCGGCGCTGTCGCGCCCGGCCAGCGAGCCCGCGACCTCGCGCATCATTGCGAGACCCGGATATGTCATGCGGTAGCTGTAGCCCGCCCCATGCGGCTCTCCGTCATGAATTTCGAGCGGATTGACGAAGGCGACCTGCCCCGGCCGCGCATACTGGCGCACGCCGCGCACGTGAAAGGCCTCGCAGCCGGCCTCGATCACGCCGACGACATAGCCGTCATGGCAATGCGGCGCATAGGAATGGCTGCGGAAGGTCGCCGACAGGCAGTCCAGCCCGTCGAAGCGGGCGGCCGAAAACAGCCTTGCCCGCTCGCCGGTGGCGAGCGGGCTGATCGCCAGCGTCTCGCTCTGTGTGGTCGTGTCCATGGTGAGAGGTTACAGCGCAATCGTCGGAGCGTGTCTTGAAGAAAAGTGATCGGGCGCATCACGCGCCCGATCATCCCGCAATCCCTCTCTCAGGGGGCGCAATCTGTGGTCAATGCGCCGAGGCGACTTTGCCCGTGCCGATCCGCTCGGGACTTCTGGAACCCAGAACCAGCACGCCGATCCCGCCCAGCAGCGTGGCCGCGGTCGCATAGGCGATGACGCCGAGCGTTCCGAAACCATCGACCAGGAGCCCACCGAAGACGGCGCCGCTGGCGATCGCGATCTGGAACGCGGCCACGAGCAGCCCGCCGGCCGACTCGGCCTCCTCTTCCGGCGTCACGCGCACCAGCCAGGTTTGAAAGCCGACCGGCAACGCCCCGAAAGCGAAGCCCCAGAAACCGACGGCGATGGCCGAGCCGAGCGTCGAGGAACCGACCAGCAGCAGGACAACGCCCATGGCCGCGATCGAGAACGCACCGAAGATCACCGAAGCCTTTGCGCTGCGCACCGTAATGGCGCTTCCGGCCAGATTGCCGAGGAATCCGCCGACGCCATAGGCGAGCAGGACGAGCGAGATGGCCTCGACCGACAGCCGCGGAATCTGCTCCAGGAACGGCCGGATATAGGTAAAGCCGGCGAAGTGCCCCGAGATCACCACGACGATCCCGGCCAGGACCAGCGCAATGCTGGGCCGGCCGAGCAGTCGAAACAGCGTCCGCACATCCGGCGAGCCCTGCGCCGGCAGCCGCGGCATCGTCGCGATCTGCGCCGCGAGCGCCACGACCCCGGTGATCGCCGACAGCACGAACACCACGCGCCAGCCCCACAACTCACCGAGATAGGCGCCGATCGGCGCGGCGCTGACGGTTGCGACCGAAACGCCAGTGAAGACCAGCGCCATGGCGCGCGGCAAGGCGCTCGGCGGAACCAGGCGCATGGCGGTCGCCGCAACCATCGACCAGAATCCGCCAAGCCCGATGCCGAGCAGGACGCGCGCCAGGAGCAGCGAGGTCAGGCTGGTGGCGGCCGCAGCAAGCAGGCTCGAAACGATCAGCGAGCCGGTGAGCGCCCAGATCACGATGCGGCGGTCGATGCCCCGCGTCACGATGGCCGTCGCGAGCCCGGCGATGGCACCGACGACGGCGGTTGCCGTCACCGCCTGCCCCGCGATACCGACCGAGACGCCGATATCGGCGGCCATCGGCGTCAGCAGGCTGGCGGGCAGGAATTCGGCGGTGACCAGGCCGAAGACGCCGACACTGAGGGAGAAGACCGCCGCCCAGGCAGGGTCGCTGCGATCATGCGCGGCGGACGGCGGATCGAGCAGCGGTGCTGCGACGGATACGGAATCGGACATGAGCATCTCCAGGGACTGGCCGGCAAGATGGGCGTGGCGCCCTGGAGCTTCCATGCTATATACACCACGATGCTTGACCATTCGTCCAAAAATGCTGCAGTGCATTCAAACGACCCGCTGACCGACATGCTGCGTGGCCTGCGACTAGACGGCGTCGACTACGGTCGCTGCGAGATGACAGAGCCTTGGGGCATCGCCTTCCCGGCCCAGAAGGCGGCACGCTTCTATTTCGTCTCGCGGCGCAGTTGCTGGCTTTTGACGCCCGCCCGGGAATGGATCGAACTGAGCGACGGCGATGCGGTTCTGCTCCCGCGCGGTGCGGCGCATGTCCTGGCGAGCACGCCGGATGCAAAGGCCACTCCACCGGGACATTGTCAGGTCCGGCCGCTCTGCGGCAACATCTTCGACGTCAAGGGCGGCGGTGACGGCGAGCGCACCTTGCTCTTCAGCGGCAGCATGACCTTCAACGTCGATCCCTCACACCCGCTGCTGCGCATGATGCCGGACCTGATGCGGAGTTGCGAACTCAGCGCGGTCGAACCCGGCATCCCGCATTTGCTGGAAGCGATGGCGCGCGAGGTCGCGATGGACCGGGTCGGAGCTGGCGGCATCCTGGCGCGCCTGGCCGACGTGCTGGCCGCGACCATCATCCGCTCATGGGTCGAGAGCGGCTGCGGCGACGCGACCGGCTGGATCGCAGCGGCACGCTGCCCCGAGATCGGGCGGGTTCTGGCTGCGATCCATGTCGAGCCCGACAAGGACTGGACCGTCGCGGCGCTGGCCCGGATGATGGGCGCGTCCCGCTCCGGCTTCGCCGAGCGTTTTGCCACGGTCGTCGGCGAAACGCCGGCTCGCTATGTCGCCCAGGTCCGGATGCATCAGGCGCGGCAATGGCTCGTGCAGGACAAGCTCAGGATCACGGTCGTGGCGCGGCGCCTCGGCTATGAATCGGAGGCCTCCTTCAGCCGGGCCTTCAAGCGCATCACCGGCCAGGCGCCGAGCCAGGTTCGCGCCGGCGATGCGCACGCCCCCGCCCTCTTCGGTGGCGCCGCGGGCGCGGTCCTGACGGAACAAACGCCGGATGTACCGGGTTCTGCTCCAGACTGACGAGCGCCCCAAAGTGGCGCCGTAGTTCATGCAAACGGATACGGTATCATGACAATCAAACATCTTGCTCTGGCTGGCGCGACCGCGCTGGCGCTTCTTGCCATTCCAATGACCGCCGATGCCCAGGGCGTTCCGCGCGGCGCAGCGACTGGAGCCCGCGTCGGCAATGATGCCGCCGGCCCCGTCGGTGGAGCCGTGGGTGGCGTGGTCGGCGGTGTCGCGGGCGGCGTTGCCGGCGGCGTCAAGGGCGTGCTCGGCGTGCCCCAGAGGACCGCGGTGACCACCAAGAAGCATCGCCGTCACTATAACCGCAATCGCAGCACCGTGCGGCCGAACAACATGTGACCTGTCGCCGACAAGCGATCCGAGAGCCGCCGGTCCAGACCGGCGGCTTTTTCATGTGCCGACCAGATCAAACCAGCCGGCCTCGTCGATCACCTGGACGCCGTGCTTGGCGGCGTCCTTGAGCTTCGACCCCGCGCCCGGCCCCGCCACCAGCAGATCGGTCTTGGACGACACCGACCCGGCCACCTTGGCGCCAAGGCGCTCGGCCATCGCCTTGGCCTCGTCGCGCGTCATCTGCTCCAGCGCGCCGGTGAAGACCACGATCTTGCCGGCGACGGGACTGATCGACGCGACCGCCTCCAGAGGCTGCGGCGTGACCTGCGCCAGGAGCCGCTCCAGCATCTCCTCGTTATGAGCCTCGGCGAAGAACTGCATCAGCGCCTCGACCACGGTCGGTCCGACGCCGTCGATGGCATCGAGTTCCTGACGCTCCGGCGAGGCCGCGTCCGCCGATGCCACGACCGCGGAGCGCAACGCCTCGAACGACCCGTAATGCCGCGCCAGCAGCCGCGCATTGGTCTCGCCGATATGGCGGATGCCGAGCCCGAAGATGAAGCGGTTTAGCGGCGGCGTCCGCCGGTCCTCGATCGCCGCGAACAGTTTCGCGACGCTCTGCGTCCCAAAACCCTCCTTGTCCTTCAGCTTCTTGAGATTGGTGCCGTCGCGCGTCGCGAGCGTGAAGATCTCGGCCGGCTCTTTCACGGGCAGATCCGGGTCGGCATGGAAGAACTCGATCTGCTTGTCGCCGAGCCCATCAATATCGAGCGCATCGCGTGAGACGAAATGCTTCAGCCGCTCCATCGCCTGCGCCGGGCAGATCAGTCCGCCGGTGCAGCGGCGCACCGCGTCTTCCTTGCCGGAGCGCGGATTGTGCTCGCGTACCGCATCGCTGTGGCAGATCGGACAAACCGTCGGAAAGACATAAGGCTGCGAATCGGCGGCCCGCTTCGACAGATCGACCGCCTCGACCCGCGGGATCACGTCGCCCGCCCGCTTCACCGTCACCGTGTCGCCAATGCGGATGTCGGATTCGCGGATCGTCTCGCCCTTCGAATCGAAGCCGCGGATGTAATCTTCGTTGTGCAGCGTCGCATTGGTCACGACGACGCCGCCGACCGTTACGGGTTTCAGCCGTGCGACCGGGCTCAGCGCCCCGGTCCGCCCGACCTGAATCTCGATGTTCTCCAGAATCGTCGTCGCGAGTTCGGCCGGAAACTTGTGCGCGATCGCCCAGCGCGGCGCCCGCGAGACGAAGCCAAGCCGAGCCTGAAGCGCGAGATCGTCGACCTTGTAGACCACGCCGTCGATGTCGTAGCCGAGTGTGGCGCGCTGCGCTTCGATCAGCCGATAGCGTGCCAGAAGCTCATCGACGCTCTCGCAGCGCGCCATCAGCGGATTGGTCAGAAAGCCCCAGCGCTTGAAGGTCTCGACCACCCCGGATTGCGTCTGCGCCGGCAGCACGGGCATCTCGCCCCAGGCATAGGCGAAGAAGCGCAGCGGCCGCGCGGCGGTGATCGAGACGTCGAGCTGCCGTAGCGAACCCGCCGCCGCATTGCGCGGATTTGCGAATTCGGAGAGCCCCTTCTCGCGCTGGCGCTCGTTGATGCCGGCGAAATCGGCGTGTCCCAGATAGACCTCGCCGCGCACCTCGGCGATCTCGGGGACCTCGGCTCCCGACAAGTGATGCGGAATCTCCGAGATCGTCCGCGCATTCGGCGTGACGTCCTCGCCCTCCTCGCCGTCTCCGCGCGTTGCGGCATGAACGAGGGCGCCCTTCTCATAGCGCAGCGAGAGCGACAGTCCGTCGATCTTGGGCTCGGCGGTGAAGGCTGGTCCTGCCACCTCGGGCTTCATGCCGAGAAAGCTGCGCACCCGCTGGACGAATTCGGCGACCTCCTCGTCGGCGAAGGCATTGCCGAGCGACAGCATCGGCACGCGATGCCGGATCTTGGCGAATTTCGACGAAGGCTTTGCACCCACCGCCTCGCTGACGGCTTCGGCGCCCTTCAGCGCCGGGTAAACCTCCTCGAGCGCCACCAGCCGCCGCCGCTTCGCGTCATAGGTCGCATCGTCGAGGATCGGCTGGTCCTCGCGGAAATAGGCGTCGTTGGCCGCCGCGATCTCGGCGGCGAGCGCCTTGTGCTCGGCCCTGGCCTGGCGCGCGGTGGGCTTCTCTGGCGGGACAGTCTCGGGCTCGGTCATGGCTTCTATTAAGTGAGATCGGCAGGTCAGGGAAAGTCAGCACCGTGCGGGCTGACCTTCGGGCCATGCTCCCGGACTTGTGTCTGCAAAAAAATGCGACAATCGCCGCGCTTAGGCGTAGCATCGCGAGGCTGGGAATTGGAAGCTCGACGCCTCTGGCCGTTGACCCAAGGATCGCGTCAACCGCCAAGGCGAACCGGGCCGCGAACCGGGAGAAACGCCATGGCAAATCTCGACGCCACCGTGATGCAGGACGGCCAGGATGCCGCCCTGCCGCGCATCAGGACCATCACGACGCAGGATCTGCGCGACGCGCTCAGGCGCGGCTGGGAGGATTTCAAGGCCAAGCCGAGCCACCTCGTCTTCATAGCCTTGATCTACCCCGTCGCCGGCGTGCTGCTCGCCCAACTCACAGTCAGCTACAATATCTTCCCATTGCTCTTCCCGCTGCTCGGCGGCTTCGCCCTGCTCGGCCCCTTCGCCGCGATCGGGCTCTACGAGATCAGCAGGCGGCGCGAACTTGGCCTGGATTCGCGCTGGCCCCAGGCACTGGACGTCCTGAGATCGCCTTCGATCGGGCAGATCTGCCTCCTCGGTGCCATGCTGACCGGGCTCTTCATCGGCTGGCTGTTCTCGGCCTGGTTCATCTACCGCGGCCTGCTCGGCCTGCCCGCCGACGTCACGACCGCGGACTTCCTGCGCGCCGTGTTCACGACCTTCGACGGCTGGGTGATGATCGTCGTCGGCAATTCCGTCGGCCTGCTCTTCGCCATCCTGGCGTTTTCGATATCGGTCATCTCCTTCCCACTGATCATCGACCGGCACGTCGATGCGCCGACCGCGATCCGGACCTCGATCGCCGCCGTGGAGGCCAATCCCCGCGTCATGATGCAATGGGGCCTGATGGTCACCGGCCTGCTGGTATTGGGCTGCCTGCCCGTGCTCGTCGGACTCGTGGTGGTCATGCCGGTTCTCGGCCACGCAACCTGGCATCTCTACCGCAAGGTGGTGGAGCGGTAGCGCGACATCGATCGCCAGCGCCGCAATCCGTTCGGCACACGCGCTGAGGCCGTGTGCACGGCGAGCCGGGAACTTTTGCCCCCGAACATGGTTCAGATCGTGTCACGCGGGGCGTGACGCATCTTCATGCAGGCCGCCACGACCTGCCTAAAGCCGGGGGCTTTTCATGAGCAATATCATTTATATCGTTGGACTGATCGTCGTCGTTCTCGCGATCCTGTCGTTCCTCGGACTGCGCTGACAGCCACGTTCTGGCAAGGCGGGCGCCGATCAAGCGCCCGTCGGCCGCACGTATCGAACCGATGGATCAGCCGCGGTCGTCCCGACGCGGCTTCTTGCTTTTGAAGGGCTTGCCGGCAGGCTTGCCAGCCCCCGCAGCCCGCCCCGCGAAAGGCTTGCCTCCGAAGGCCGGCTTGTCGCCGAAGGGCTTTCCACCACCCGGCTTCCCGGCATAGGGCTTCTTCGCGCCGGGGCGGAACGAGACGTTCGGGTCCGAGACCGCATCGCGGTCGCTGCGTACCGGATCATAAGGCTGGGCCGCACCGAAGGGCTTGCCCTTGCCCTCATAGGCTTTCTTCTTGCCCTCGTAGGGTGCTGCACCCTCGCGCGGAGCCTTGCCCTCATAGGGCTTCTTCTCGAACGGCTTCTTTTCGTAGGGTTTTTTCTCGTAGGGCTTCTTGTCGAAATTGCGCGTCGGCCGCTCGTCGGCGCCGCGCTCGGGCCGGGCGTAGGGCGCCGGCGCATGGCTCGCCTTTTCGGCGAAGGGCTTGGCCGGGCGGCGCTCGTCCTCGCCGGTTACCGGCTCGATCACGATCTTGTCGCGATCGACCGCCTTTGCGAGTTCGTAGAAGCGCTCGGCGACATCGGCGTCGATCTCGACCTTGGTCTCACTGTCGAAGATGCGGATCGCGCCGACCTCGTCGCGCGTGATCTTGCCGCGCCGGCACAGCATCGGCAGCAGCTGGCGCGGATCTGCGCCGTCCTTGCGGCCGATATTCAGCCGGAACCAGACCGTGTCGCCGCGAGGACCGGATTTGTGGCGCGGTGCGTCAGAGCGCGGGCTGTCGTCGCGATTCTCGCCGAAGCGCGCGCCTTCGCGCGGCGCGTAATCCTCCCGCGCCCGCGCCGGCCTGCGCTCGTCGCGGCCGAAATTCGGATCGCCGACCTCTTCGGCCGACGGCAGGCGCGAACGATAGACCCGCACCAGCGCCGCCGCGATCTCGTTGACCGAACGGCCAGCCAGCAGCGCCTCGACCATGGCCGCATCTTCCTCGCCCGGCTCGCCGGTCAGGATCGGATCGTTGAGCAAGCGCTCCTGATCGAGCGCGCGGATCTCGTCCTGCGTCGGCGGACCGGCCCAGACCACCTCGATCTTGGCCTCGGCGATCAGCATCTCGGCCTTGCGGCGGCGCGAGACCGGGACCAGCAGCACGCTGGTGCCCTTGTTGCCGGCGCGTCCGGTCCGACCCGAGCGATGCTGCATGACCTCGGGGTCGTTGGGCAGCTCGGCATGAATGACCAGCGTCAGCCCGGGCAGATCGATGCCGCGCGCGGCGACGTCGGTCGCGACGCAGACCCGCGCCCGCCCGTCGCGCAGCGCCTGCAGCGCCGAATTGCGCTCGCTCTGTGAAAGCTCGCCAGACAGCGCCACGGCCTGGAAGCCACGCTCCAGCAGGATCGCCTCGAGATGGCGCACCGCGTTGCGGGTGTTGCAGAATACCAGCGAGCACGGCGAATCGTGGAACCGCAACAGGTTGACGACGGCGAGCTCGGCCTCCTTCGGGTAGACCCGAATGGCGCGGTAATCGATATCGGCATGGCCGCCGGGCGTACCGGCGACCTCGATGCGCAAGGCATCGCGCTGATAGCTTCGGGCGAGCGTAATGATCGCCTTGGGCAGCGTCGCCGAGAACAGCAGGCTCTGCCGCTCCGGCGGCGTCGTCTTCAGGATGAATTCGAGATCGTCGCGGAAGCCGAGATCGAGCATCTCGTCGGCCTCGTCGAGCACGACGGCCTTCAAGGCCGAGACGTCGAGGCGATGGCGCTCGATATGGTCGCGCAGACGGCCGGGCGTACCGACGACGACGTGGGCGCCCTCGTCGAGCAGAGCGGCCTCTCGGCGCGGATCCATACCGCCAACGCAGGCGATGATGCGGGCATTGGCGTGCTTGTAGAGCCAGGCAAGCTCTCGCTGAACCTGCAGCGCCAGCTCGCGCGTCGGCGCGATGATCAGCGCCAGCGGCTGGCCCGCGCGGCCGAAGGCCTCGGCGTCGCCGAGCAGCGTCGAGCCGATGGCCAGCCCATAGGCGACCGTCTTGCCTGAGCCGGTCTGCGACGAGACCAGCAGGTCGCGGCCGGCAGCGGCCGGCTCCAGCACGGCGTTCTGCACCGGCGTCGGATCGGAATAGTTGCGCTCTTCGAGCGCACGCGCGAGAGGCGGGCTCGTGGGAAGAAAGGACATGGGTTATCGGGCCTGGGGTTTAAGGCGCTTGAAGACGAGGCGGCGCAGGAATGCGGGCGACGGAGGACGCGGCGCGGAAATGCAGCCGGTTCGCAGCCATCGGTTGAACAGGGCTCATAGAGCAGATCGGCGCAAAAGGGAATGGAGTGCGGTGACGACGCTCGAAAACCCGTAATCACGCCCCGTCGAGCCGCTCGATCAGCGTCGCGCTGGCCGCGTTGAGCCCCGTGACCTCGACTGCGATGCCGTTGGCCTTGTAGCGCTCGACGACCTTGTCCAGCGCCGCGACCGCCGTGACGTCCCAGAAATGCGCCTGCGACACGTCGATCCGCACGCCGACCTCGTCGGCCTCGCCGATCCTGAAGGCCTCGATGAAGGCATCGGCCGAGGCGAAGAAGACCTGGCCCGAGACGCGATAGGTCAGTCGCCCGGCCGCAGTTGGTTCGACCTCGATGCGCAGGAGACGGGCAACCTTGAAGGTGAAAAACACGCCGCTGAGCAGCACGCCGATCGTCACGCCCAGAGCGAGATTCGATGTCGCGACCGTCACGGCGACCGTGGCAAGCATGACCACGCTCGACATCTTCGGATGCGCGACAACCGAGCGCAGCGACGACCAGTTGAAGGTGTCGATCGAGACCATAACCATAATCGCGACCAGCGCCGCGACCGGAACCTGCGACACCCAGGGCTTCAGCGCCACCATCAGCACGAGCAGGAACACGCCGGCAAACAGCGTCGAGAGCCGGCCGCGGCCGCCATATTTCACATTGCTGACGGTCTGCCCGATCATGCCGCAGCCGGCGATGCCGCCGAACAGGCTGGACGCCGCATTGGCGAGCCCGAGCCCGGTGCATTCCCGGTTCTTCGAGCTCGTCGTATTGGTCAGGTCGTCCACGACGCTGGCGGTCATCAGCGATTCCAGCAGCCCGACCATGGCGATGGCGACAGCCGGCCCGATGATGATCCGCAACGTATCCAGCGTCAGAGGCACGCTCGGCCAGGCAAAGACAGGCAGCGCATCGGGCAGCAGGCCGAGGTCGCCGACCGTCTTGACCGGAAGCTGCAGCAATGAGGCGGCAACCGTCAGTACGACGACGCAGATCAGCGGCGACGGGATCGCCGTCGTCAGGCGCGGCACGGCGTAGATGATCGCGAGCCCCGCCGCCAGCACGCCATAGGTCAGCCAGCCCTCGCCCAGGATATGCGGCATCTGGGCGGCGAAGATCAGGATCGCCAGCGCGTTGACGAACCCCGTGCGAACCGATTGCGAGACGAACCGCATCAGCACGCCCAGCCGCAGCAGGCCGAAGATGATCTGGATAAGCCCGGCCAACAGACCGGCCGCGAGCAGATAGGCCAGGCCATGCGCGTGCACGAGTGGCGCCACGACCAGCGCCACCGATCCGGCCGCCGCAGAAACCATCGCCGGCCGCCCGCCCGCAAACGCGATGACGATCGCGATCACGAAGGAGGCGAACAATCCGACCTGCGGATCGACGCCCGCCGCAAAGGAAAACGCGATGACCTCGGGAATGAGCGCGAAGGTCGCGACCGCTCCGGCGAGCAGTTCGCGCACCGGATTGACCGACCACTCGCGGCGATAGGACGACAACGTCATGGGGATCTCGCACAGCACGCCGCCGGGACGGCGCGCGAGGCAAGCCGCGTGCCGACGGAAGAGACGTCTTGCAGGGTTCGGCGGATCGGCGGCCGAAAGAGCCACCCGGATTCTCACCGGGTCCGAATGGATGAGCGACCTTAGCCACCGCCGATATGGCGATCAAGCCGAAGCGCGCGCCAAATCCCCGCCCGCGTCTCCGCGTCGGTTGATCATGAGGGGCGAGCGGAGCGCCGCGAGGCGCAGGTTGGTATAGAGCCGCTTCATTGAGCCAGAAGCGGCGCGGGCAGATTAAGCCACTGCCCGCACGCCCCGTGGCGCTCCGCTCGTCGGCGATTTCGGACCTCGGGCCGCGCTTATTCGGATTTCGGGAGTTCGATCTGCCAGCTTGGGTGCCAGTTCGCCTGAGGCTTGTCGCGACCTTCGCCGGCAGTTCGTCGTCCCGTCGTCCTTATAGCGAGCTCCTCGCACAGGGGCCGTAGTACCCCCAGGGCGGTGCCCCGAAGCCTCCCGAGTCTGGCGTGTAAGACCAGCCGCAGGCGCCGACCTCATCCCCACCAACGGCATACCTCCGGATGGCTGCCCCTCGGGGATGAGGTGGTGGCAATTTAAGGTGAGGTTTGCGAGCCGGGGATAAGTTTTTTGATGGAATCACCGCCGCCTCTTCCCTTCTCCCCTTGCGGGAGAAGGGAAGAGGCGGCGGATGAGGGGTGGTCGTGCCCTTTCAAGCAGGTGGAATGCGGATATCGCAGCGCGACCCCTCATCCGTCTCGGCTTCACCGAGCCACCTTCTCCCGCAGGGGGAGAAGGGTTCGCGCTCGGCCGATTCTCCTTTTCAGGCAAGGTTTTCCAGCGCTTTTAGCGGCAAGAACCGCCCTACCCCCGCACGCCCGCCGCCTCCAGCAAACGCCCGGCGGCCGCCCTTGCTTCTTCGGTGATGCTCGCTCCCGCCAGCATCCGTGCGATCTCCTCGCGCCGGGCCTGGTCCTCGAGTGCCGTTACCCGCGTCACCGTGCGCGAGGCGGCGTCGCCCGCCAATGCCGATTTCGCGATCAGGAAATGCTGGCCGGCCTTGGCCGCGACTTGCGGGGCATGCGTCACCGAGATCACCTGCACCTTCGTCGCCAGCCGCGCCAGCCGCTCGCCGATCGCGTCGGCCACCGCGCCACCGACGCCGGTGTCGATCTCGTCGAAGACCAGCGTCGGCGCCGAGCCGCGCTCGGCCAGCACCACCTTGAGCGCCAGCATGAAGCGCGACAGCTCGCCGCCCGAGGCGACCTTCATCATCGGCCCGGGCCGCGTGCCGGGATTGGTCTCGACCCAGAATTCGACACGGTCGAACCCTTCCGGCCCACGCGCCGCCTCGTCGGAATCGATCTGGGTGATGAAGCGCGCCCGCTCCAGCTTCAGCGGCGGCAATTCGCGCTTCACTGCGCCGTCGAGCCGGGCGGCGGCGGCCTTGCGCGCCGCGCTCAACAGCTTCGCCAGCGCCAGGAAATCGGTCTCCGCCGCCTTCAGCTCCGTCTCGAGCCGCGCCAGCGAAGTCTCGCTCTCGTCGAGCGCGGCAAGATCGGCCGCCATGCTCTGCGCCAGCAGGTCGAGCCCATCGACCGGCACGTCGAACTTCCGGCCCGCCGCGCGCAAGGCGAACAATCGCTCCTCGACCCGTTCCTGCTCGCGCGGGTCGTATTCCGCGGCGCGCATCGCGGTGGCCAGCGCCTCGCCGGCCTCCTCCAGCGCCACGATCGCGGTGTTGAGCGCCGCCGATGACGGATCGACCAGATCGGGCGCCTGCCCCGCCCGCCGCTCCAGCCGGCGCAGCACGGCCGCCAGCGCCGGCACCGGCGAGGCCTGCCCGCCCACCGCCTCATAGGCGTCGATCAGGTCGCGCGCCACCTTCTCGGCCTGCATCATGCCCTGGCGGGCGGCGGCCAGCGCCTCCTCCTCGCCGGCTTGCGGCTTGAGCCTGCCAAGCTCATCGACGGCATGGCGCAGGAAGTCGGCCTCCTTGCGCGCGGCCTCGACCCTCATGCGCTGGGCCTGCAAGGCCTGCCTCGCACGTTTGAGCGACTCGCTCGCCTTCGCGACGCCTTCCGCATGTACGTCGAGACCGCCGAAACCGTCGAGGATGACGCGGTGCTGGGCCGGGTCCGTCAGGGCGCGATCGTCATGCTGCCCATGGATCTCGACGATCGCAGCCCCGATCATCCGCAGGATCTGGACGCTGACCGGCTGGTCGTTGACGAAGGCGCGCGTGCGACCGTCGGCATATTGCACCCGGCGCAGGATCAGGTCGCCATCGGTGTCGATCTCCTGCGCCTGGGCGAGCCGGCGCGCGGGATGGTCCATGGGAAGGTCGAAGACGGCGCTGACCTGCCCTTGCGTCTCGCCATGACGCACCAGCCCGCCATCGCCACGACCGCCCAGCGCCAGCGCGAAACCGTCGAGCAGGATCGACTTGCCCGCACCGGTCTCGCCGGTGAGCACGCTCAGGCCGTCGCTGAACGACAGGTCCAGCCTGTCGATCAGCACGATATCGCGGATGGAGAGCTGCACCAGCATGGCGCTCAGAGCATGACGGCGAAAAGCGGGAGCCGGCTTTCGCGGAGCATCATCGTCCCGTCATGTCTCTGCGGCGGTCCTGGACGTCGTGGCATAGGCGGACGGCCTTTACGCTTTGAGCGCCTAGATCTTTCCGAACCCGACGATGCCGGTCACGACCCTCGAGAATCCGTTGAAAGCCCGGCTGATATAGGAACCGCGATCCTCGCGCGGCTGCAGGCCGCCGCTTTCGAGCAGCACATAGGCATCCTTGTACCACGGGCTGTCGGGGAAATTGTGCCCCAGCACCGCGGCCGCCGTCTGCGCCTCGTTGGTGATGCCCAGCGCCATATAGGCTTCGGTCAGGCGCATCAGCGCCTCCTCGACATGGCGGGTGGTCTGGTACTTGGTGATCACGTCGCGGAAGCGGTTGACCGCGCCGGTATAGTTGCGCTTCTCCAGATAGAACCGCCCGACATTCATCTCCTTGCCGGCGAGCTGGTCGCGCGCGATCAGGAGCTTTTCCTTGGCGTCCAGCACGTATTCGGACCGGGGATACTTCTCGATCAGCTCCTGCAGCGCTGCGATCGCGCGCTCGGTGCGCTCCTGGTCGCGCGTCGCGTCCGGGATTTGGTTGAAGTAGGACATCGCCATGATGTACTGCGCGTAGGCCGCGTCCGGGCTCGCCGGGTTCTGCGCGATGAAGCGCTTGGAGGCGGTGATCGCCTCCTCCCATTTGGCGGCCTGATAATTCGTATAGGCCGTGAGAATCAGCCCCTTCTTGGCATAGGGCGAGAAGGGCGACTGCTTGTCGATCTGGTCGAACTTCTTGGCGGCGCCTTCGCTGTCGCCGTTCTGCGCCCGCGCCAGACCCTCATTGTAGAGCTTGTCGGCCGGAACGACCTCGACCACCTCGGGCTTGTAGACCTCAGGCCGGTCGAATGGATTGAGCGAGGACAGCGTATCGCAGCCGCCGAGCAAGATAGCGGTGCCGAGGATCAGGCCGAGATTCCGGTACCGGGCAAGGCTTGTGCGCGCAGCAGGGCTCTCGCGCGTCGATGGGGCGCTGTTGGATATCGGGTTGTTCAGCCGCATGACGCTCACCTCGTCCGTCCTCCTTCGGTCGTCCCCACGCATGGGGACGAATGCCTTACCTCAGACGCAGTGCTTGCGCCACTGTCGAAACGGCGGCGTTCTGCGGCCAAGGCAGCGTTTATTCGACAGGAAACGGGCAATTGGATGGCGCAACGCATTGCCGCCAACCAACTTTCGGTGAGTCGCCTGGCTGCGACCTTCCGCCGATGCTCAGTGTACGTCGGGCGCGAAGGCGGCCGGCGCGGCAGCGGCCATCTGCACGGCGCGCGGCGCGACATAGGCCGGCAGCGCCTCGACGATGGCATAGTTGGCACGGTCGGCGAAGAGCGCCTCCAGGATCCGAACATTGAGGCGGTGGCCGCCGCAATAGGAGCGGAACTCGCCCATGATCGCATAGCCGGCGAGCGCCAGATCACCGATCGCATCGAGCACCTTATGGCGCACGAACTCGTCGCCGTAGCGCAGGCCCTCGGGATTGATCACCTTGTCGTCGCCGATCGCGACCGTGTTGTCGAGCGAGGCGCCGAGCGCGAAACCCGCCTTCCAGAGCTGCTCGACATCGCGCATGAAGCCGAAGGTCCGGGCGCGCGAAATCTCGCGGGCATAGGCCGCCGGCTCCAGATCGAAGACCTTGCGCTGGCGGCCGATCACGGCCGTATCGAAATCGATTTCGACGTCGAGGCGGAAACCGTCGACATCGGACGGCAGCAGCTCGGCGAACGCGCGGCCGTTCTCGACGCGCACCGGCTGCAGGATCTTGATATAGCGGCGGGCCGCATTCAACGTCGTCACGCCGGTCTCTTCGATGGCGGTGACGAACTCGGCGGCGCTGCCGTCCATGATCGGCATTTCCGGCCCGTCGATCTCGACGAGGACATTGTCGATGCCGAGGCCGGAGCAGGCCGACATCAGATGCTCGATGGTCGCGACCGAGGCGGACGCCTTGTCGCCGATCACGGTGCAGAGTTCGGTCGCGCTGACCTTGGTATGCTTGGCGTGGATCAACTGGGCGGGATCGTCACCCAGGCCCTTGCGCAGGAAGACGATGCCGGAATTCGCACTGGAAGGCTTGAGGCAGATGGTGGCGGGAGCCCCGGAGTGCACGCCGATGCCGGTCAATGTGACGGGCGCGCGCAGGGTCGTCTGCCGATCGAAACTCATTCCGTTACCCAATCCTGATCGCCGTTCTCGCAAGGCCCGCGCAAGCGCCGAAACCCACAATCGCTGCGATATCCCTGGATGACGGCGGAGGTGATACTCGCGCCGAAATCCCCGTTAGTGCATCTGCAACATAAGCGCTGCGGACAAAGCGACAAAATCACGCTTTCTTTCGCTGTGTTACAGCACCAATGTGGTCATACAAAATTAAGCAACCCGTTGAGGTATATGGTTTTTAAAACGTTAAAAGGCCCGGCGCGCAAGTGCGCTCCGGGCCTTTGTTCCGCAGTTGCGTAACGGCAGTTCCGCCGCCTTCAGGTCGCCTGCCGGCGCAGGAAGGCCGGGATTTCCAGATGGTCGTCCTCGCCGGCGCGGGTCGGGGTCGGACGGCCCATCGGGTCGAGCTGCCCCTGCGCCGGGCGCGACACCGGCGCCGCGGGACGGCGCATATACTCCGCATGAGCGGCGCTGGGAGCGGCCGCGACCGGCGGCGGCACCTGACGCACGGGTGCCGGTGCGGGCGCATCGGTCATCTCGTCCTCCTTGCGGCCGAAGCCGACCGAGGCGAGGCGCTGCATCAGCGACATGCGCTTCTGGTCGACCGGGCTCGGCTGGGCCGGTCCGGGCTGCGCGCTGCGCTGGGCGTTGATCTGGTTCTGTCCGGGAACGGGCAGGTCCTCGATCCGCGGCATCCGGGTCGGGCGCAGGGCCCGTTCCGGCACGGGCGCGATGAAGTTGTCTTCGAAATGCATCATCGGCTGTTCGACGACGGCGGGCGCGAGAACCGGGGCGGCAGCCATGACGGGACGCGGCGGCTGCGCCGGCTCGATCCGGATATCCTCCGACAGGCTGGCGACGACCGGGGCCGGCATCGGGCGCGGAGCCTCGACGAGCGGCTGGAGGTGCTGCTCCATCACCGGCTCCGGCGCGGGGGCGAAGGGACGCACCGGCACGCTGGTCGTGTTGCGCAGGCGGGCTTCCGCCTTCAGACGCTCGGCGACCTGGGCGATGCGGGCCTCGGTCTCGTCCATCTCGGCCTGGGTGGTGACGGGCTTGTCGATGCCGGTCGCCACGACCGAAACGCGCACGATGCCTTCCAGCGATTCGTCGAAGGTCGCGCCGACGATGATGTTGGCCTCGGAATCGACCTCCTCGCGGATGCGGGTGGCGGCCTCGTCGACCTCGTAGAGCTTCATGTCGCGCCCGCCGGTGATCGAGATCAGCAGGCCGCGCGCACCCTTCATCGAGACGTCGTCGAGCAGCGGGTTGTTGATCGCGGCCTGGGCCGCGGCCAGCGCACGCTTCTCGCCCTGCGCTTCGCCGGTGCCCATCATCGCCTTGCCCATGCCGCGCATCACGGCGCGCACGTCGGCGAAGTCGAGGTTGATCAGGCCCGGGCGCACCATCAGGTCGGTGATGCAGGCGACGCCCGAATAAAGCACCTGGTCGGCCATGCCGAAGGCGTCGGCAAAGCCCGTCGTCTCGTTGGCGACCCGGAACAGGTTCTGGTTCGGGATCACGATCAGCGTATCGACCGCCTCGTTGAGCTCGCCGATGCCGGCTTCCGCCATGCGCATCCGGCGGTGGCCCTCGAACTGGAACGGCTTGGTGACGACGCCGACGGTCAGGATGCCCATGTCGCGGGCGACCCGGGCGATGGCGGGAGCAGCGCCAGTGCCGGTGCCGCCGCCCATGCCGGCGGTGATGAAGACCATGTGAGCGCCCGCCAGATGGTCGCGGATCTCGTCGATGACCTCCTCGGCCGCCGCGCGCCCGACTTCAGGCTGCGAGCCGGCGCCGAGACCCTCGGTGACCTGCAGGCCCATCTGGATGATGCGCGTGGCCCGCGACAGGGCGAGCGCCTGCGCGTCCGTGTTGGCGACGACGAAGTCGACCCCGTCGAGACCGGCCTCGATCATGTTGTTGACCGCATTGCCGCCCGCGCCGCCGACGCCGAACACCGTGATCCGGGGCTTCAGTTCCCGGATGTCCGGGGCTTGCAGATTCATCGCCATGGTTGCCTCTTTTGATCCTTGTCCGGCGCCTGGCGGGAGCCGTCCCGATTGCTATGATTTACGCTTGGGATGCGCGCGGCGAGCGCCGCGCGCATCGATACCCGTCAGAAACTTTCCTTCAGCCACCGCCCGACACGCGAGAAGTAGCCGTCCGTTCCGGTCGCAAAATACGTTCCGCTGGCGCGCGGCTCGAAATGCTCGACATGCGCCACCTGCGGATAGACCAGGAGCCCGACCGAGGCCGCGAAGGCCGGCCCCTTGCCCGCCTCCGGCAAGCCTTTGATGCCGAGCGGACGGCCGGTCCTGACCTGCCCGCCGAGGATGCGGCGCGCCGTCTCGGGCAGGCCCGTCAGCTGGCAGGCTCCGCCCGTCAGCACGACGCGGCGGCCGGCCTGGGCCGAGAAGCCGGCATTGGCCAGCCGATCGCGCACCAGTTCGAGGATCTCCTCGACACGTGGCTTGATGATCCGCACGAGATGCGACTTGGCGAGATGGTTGGGCATGTCGCGTTCGTCGTCGTCGACCTGCGGCACCGAGATCATGTCGCGCTCGTCCGACGCGCTGGCGATGGCCGAGCCGTGCAGCGTCTTCAGCCGCTCTGCCGCCGAGACGCGGGTCGAAAGCCCGCGCGCCACGTCCATGGTGATGTGGTTGCCGCCGACGGCGATCGCGTCGGCGTGCATCAGGTGGCCGCCGGAGAACACGCCGAGGCTGGTCGTACCGCCGCCGAGGTCGACCACGACGACGCCCATCTCAGCCTCGTCGTCGACCAGAACGGAGAGGCCCGACGCATAGGGGGTCGCGACCACGGCCTCGACCTCGAGATGGCAGCGCTCGACCGCCAGCATGACGTTGCGCGCCGCCGAGGCCTCGCTGGCGACGACATGCATGTCGACCGAAAGCTTGGAACCGATCAGCCCGCGCGGATCGAGCACGCCGGGAGATCCGTCGAGCGCGTAGCCCGTTGGCAGGGCATGGAGCACGGCCTTGCCGGGCCGCAGCGCGTGGGTCGCCGCCGCCGCCAGCACGCGCTTCACGTCGCTATCGCCGACCGAACCGCCGCGCAGATCGACGCCGGCGGCATAATGCTGCGAGCCGAGCCGCCCGCCGGTCAGGTTGACGATCACCGACTGGACCTCGACCTTGGCCATGCGCTCGGCCGCATCGACCGCCGCGCGGATCGCGCGCTCGGCGCTTTCGAGATCGACGATCGCGCCGCCCTTTAGGCCGAGCGAGCGCTGATGGCCGATGCCGATGATGCGCGCCACATGGGTACGGCCGCGCAGCCGCTCATTGGCCTCGGCCGGGTTCAGCTCCGCGATCAGGCAGACGACCTTGCTGGTTCCGATGTCGAGAATCGACAGCGTCGCGCTCTTGCGCGACGACAGCGGCCGCATCCGCGGCGTCAGGCCATGGGAGGTCAGGTTCACGCCTCGCCTCCCTTCTTCTTGGTCTTGGACTTGAGCTGGTCGGCGCGGGCGCTGGCGCCCTCCTCCGTCAGCCGCATCACCACCCGGTCGGGCTCGCGCAGATCGATGGCGAGCAGGTCCTTGTCGAGCAGGCGGAAATCGTTTTCCAGCGCGACCAGCCTTTTCAGTGCGTCGGCCGGTGCGACCTCGGGCAGGCGCACGTCCATGCCGTTGTCGAGCTTCAGCGTCCAGCGCCGCCCCGAGACGAGCGTCGCGGCGCGGATACGCTCCGCCAGCGGCCCGGCCTGCGCCTTCAGCGCGATGTATTCGCGAGCACGGTTGTTGGCGTCCGGGCCGACGACCAGCGGCAGATGCGCGAAGCGTCCATCATCCATCTTGTCGATCACGGTTCCGTCGGAGGCGATGACGAAGAGGTCGCCCTTGACCTGCCAGAGCGCGAAGGGCTCGCGCTCGACCAGGGTGATGGCGATTTCGCCGGGATAGAGCTTGCGAACGGTCGCCTGCCGGATCAGCGGCGTCGCCTCCAGCCTTCGGCGCGCCTCGTCGGCATCGAAGAAGGCGAGCGAGCCCTTCGGATCGATGCCGGCCGCAACCAGCACCTCGATCTCCGACAGCTCGGCGATCCCCGAGATGGTGACGCGATCGACGCCCAGCCCGATCAGCCGCGCGATCATGTTTCGCGTCTCGCCCTGGCTCTGGCGCAGCGTTTCGGTATGGCCGCCCATCACCGCACCGGTCCCGAGGCTGATGCCGAGGAAGGCCAGCGCCAGCCAGGTGCCGACGCTGCGCGGCAGGCGCTCGGCGAGCGGAACCGCGGCCGCGCTGCGACGCGAGCGGCGGAACCAGCGGTTCGACCGCTCGCCGACCAGCAATTGCGGTCCGGCGGCAGGGAGCGACGAGCGTGAGGGGGCCATGGCCATTCCCGCTTTCATCGGTCCAGGGAGGCGTCCTCCACGATCCATCTGACGAGTTCACCGAAGTTCAGGCCCGCATGGGCAGCCAATTCGGGCACCAGGCTAGTCTCGGTCATGCCGGGCTGCGTGTTGACCTCCAGCCAGACGAGAGTGTCGCTCTCGTCGTCGTATCGGAAGTCCGACCTGCTAACGCCCCGGCACCCGATTGCTTGATGCGCCGTTAACGAACACTCTTCGATCTGCTGGTAAATTTTTGGTAAAATTTGTGCCGGGCAGATGTGGATCGAGCCACCTTTCGCGTACTTCGCGTCGTAGTCGTAGAACTCGCCCGTAGCGGCTTGTATTTCGGTCACACCGAGCGATTTGCCGCCCATCACGGCGCACGTCAGCTCGCGCCCGGAGATGAAGGGTTCGGCCATCATCGTCTCGCCGCAGGGCCAGTCTTCGCGCGCGATTTCCTGGGGCGGATGCTCGCGCCCCTTCTTCACGATCACGACGCCGACGGAGGACCCCTCGTCGATCGGCTTGAGCACATAAGGCGGTGGCAGCACGTGTTTTTTGGCCGCTTCGAAGCGCGATACGTTGATTCCGGGTGCCACCGGCACGCCGGCGGCCGCAACCACGGTCTTCGCCCGGTCCTTGCGGATGGCGAGCGCCGAGGCCAGCACGCCCGAATGGGTGTAGGGAATGCCCAGGATCTCGAGCAGGCCCTGAATCGTGCCGTCCTCGCCGAAGCGGCCATGCAGGGCATTGAACACGACATCGGGGCGCAGGGCACCAAGCACCTGCGCGATGTCGCGCTGCACATCGACCCGCGTGACGCGGTAGCCGACGCTTTCAAGCGCGTCGGCGCAGCCGGCGCCTGTGTTCAAGCTGACCTCACGCTCGACGGACCAGCCGCCCATCAGCACTGCGACGTGTTTGGTCATCGAGATCGTTGCTCCGTTCGCCCGCAAACTCGGCCGAACGTAGTTAACAGCGCGTTAAGGCATTGCCTGGTGCGCGCGGACCTGGCCGGCGTGTGGCGATGGTATTGTACGGAGCCCAGAAATCTCGTGTATACGAGTTGATGAAGATCTTGTGGGACGAGCGCAAGCGGCTGGTCAATCTCGACAAGCATGGGCTTGATTTTGCCGCGCTTGATGAGGGGCTCTTCGCGCAAGCTGCGATCGGACCGGCAAAGGATGGGCGGCTGATCGCGGTCGGAGAATTGAACGGGGTGGTCACCGTCGTTTTTGTAACGCTGGGGGCCGAGGCGCTATCCGTCATCAGCATGAGACCTGCCTCCAACCGGGAGAGGAGAGGCGTATGACCAAACAATTTGTGCCCGGACGAGGCTACACCAAGGCCGATTGGGATGCCGTTGATAGCCCCGAACTGACCGACGAGGAAATCGCCGGGCTTCGCCCGATGAAGGAGGCGCTTCCGGGGCTCTATGCCGTCCTTCAGGAGGAACTCCGCAAGCGAGGCCCGGCAAAGACCAAGGAATCGATCTCGATCAGGCTCGACATCGATCTGGTCCAGAAGCTGCGCGCCTCGGGTCCGGGCTGGCAGTCGCGCGTCAACGAGGCTCTGCGCGAATGGATCGACAAGCCGGCGGCGTGAGGCTCAGGCCGCCACGCCGATCCGCTTGATCTCCCATTGAAGCTCGAACCCTGACTGCTCCTTGACCCGGCGCCGGACCTCCTCGCCCAGACCCTCGACATCGGCCGCCGTCGCCCCGCCGGCGTTGATCAGGAAGTTGCAGTGCATCTCCGAGACCTGCGCCCCGCCTCTGCGAAGGCCCCGGCAGCCGGCTGCGTCGATCAATTGCCAGGCCTTTCCTCCAGGCGGGTTCTTGAAGGTCGAGCCGCCGGTGCGCTCCTTGATCGGCTGAGCCGCCTCGCGCGCCGCCGTGACGCGGTCCATCTCGACCTGAATTTCGGCCTTGTCCCCCGGCCGACCCTGGAACAGCGCCGAGGTGAAGATGATCTCATGGGTCGCAGCCGCGCTGTTGCGATAGGTGAAGCCCATTTCGGCATGGCTGAAGGTGACGATCTCGCCCGCCCGCGTCACGCCGCGCGCCTCGACCAGCACGTCGGTCGTCTCGCCGCCATGGGCGCCGGCATTCATCCGGAGCGCCCCGCCGATGCAACCGGGAATGCCGCGATAGAAGGCGAGCCCATCCAGCGACGCATCGGCCGCCGCGCGCGCCACCTTGACGTCCGGCACGGCAGTGCCCGCGCGCAGACGATCGCCATCCTCCAGCACGATCTCGCCGAACCCCTTGCCGCCGAGCCGGATCACGACACCGGCGATGCCGCCATCGCGCACGATCAGGTTGGAGCCGAGCCCGACCACGGTGACCGGAACATCGGCGGACAGGTTGGCCAGCAGATAGGCGAGATCCGCCTCGTCGGCCGGCGTGAACAGGACCTGCGCGGGCCCGCCGACGCGGAACCAGGTCAGGCTGGACATGTCGGCATTGGGAAGAAGGCGCCCACGCAGCTCGGGAGCCGCAGCACGGATATCGGGGGTGATGTCTGGGAATGCCATGGTGAGCACCGCGCTAACCCTTCTCCCCTCGGGAGGAAGGAATGGCAGCCAGCTCGCCCGGCAGGGCGTAGGCCCATTGCGTGATGTTTCCCGCACCCAGGAACACGACGTAGTCGCCCGGCCCCGCAAGCTCCGCCACGATGCCGGCGAGCTGTTCCGGCCCCTCCAGCGCCAGCGCATGACGATGGCCGCGCGCCTTTATGCCCGAAACCAGCGAATCGCGGTCGGCGCCCGCGATCGGTGCTTCTCCGGCTGCATAAGTCTCCGCCACGATCACCGTATCGGCATCGTTGAAACAGGCGGCGAAATCGTCGAACAGGCTGGCGAGCCGGGTATAGCGGTGCGGCTGCATGATCGCGATCACCTTGCCTTTCGTGGAGGCGCGCGCCGCCTTCAGCACGGCGGCGATCTCGACGGGGTGGTGGCCGTAATCGTCGAAGATCAACGCGCCGTTCCACTCGCCCGTCTTTGTGAAACGCCGCTTGACGCCGCCGAACCCTGCCAGCGCCGCGCGGATGCTTTCGACGGGAATGCCGAGATCATAGGCGACCGCGATGGCCGCCGTGGCGTTGAGCGCATTATGGTGGCCCGGCATCGGCATGATCAGGTCGCGCACGATCTCGTCGCGGCCGCGCTTGCGATCGCGGATCAGTAGCGTGAATTTGGCCTGCCCGCCCGACAGATCGATGTCGATCAGCCGGAAATCGGCCTGCGGATTCTCGCCATAGGTAATCACGCGCCGATCCTCGATCTGCCCAACCAGCCCCTGCACCGTCGCATGGTCGATGCACATCACCGCGAAACCGTAGAACGGCAGGTTCTCGATGAAGGCCCGGAACGCCGCCTTGATCGCGTCGAAGGTGCCGAAATGGTCGAGGTGCTCGGGGTCGATATTGGTGACGATCGCGACGTCCGCCGGCAGCTTCAGGAAGGTGCCGTCGCTCTCGTCGGCCTCGACCACCATCCAGTCGCTTTCGCCCATGCGGGCATTGGTGCCGTAGGCGTTGATGATGCCGCCATTGATCACGGTCGGGTCGAGCCCGCCCTTCTCCAGCAGCGTCGCCACCAGCGAGGTCGTCGTCGTCTTGCCATGCGTGCCGGCGATGGCGATCGAGGATTTCAGCCGCATCAGCTCGGCCAGCATCTCGGCGCGGCGCACCACCGGCAGGCGCTGCTCGCGCGCCGCCATCAGCTCGGGGTTGTCGCGCCGAATCGCGGTCGAGACCACGACGACCTCCGCCCCGTCGATATGCGAGGCATCATGGCCGATGAAGGTGGTGATGCCCTTCTCGGCCAGGCGGCGGACATTGGCGTTGTCGGAGGCGTCCGAGCCTTGCACCTTGTAGCCGAGATTGTGCAGCACCTCGGCGATGCCGGACATGCCGATGCCGCCGATGCCGACGAAATGGATGGCGCCGAGTTTTGGCGGCAGCTTCATGGCAGGGAAATCCTCGCTTGCGGGCTAGAGCCCGGCGGTCTCGATCACGAGGCGGGCGAGTCGATCGGCCGCATCGGGGATTCCGGCGCTCTTGGCGTTTGCGGCCATGGTCGTCAAGCGGCTGGGCGCGGCGAGCAGGTCGGAGAGCTCGGTTGCCAGCCGCCTTGGCGTGAAGTCCGGCTGCAGGATGCGGACCGTCCCGCCGGCCTTTTCAAGCACCGCGGCATTGGCCGCCTGGTCCTGGTCGAGCGAACCCGGCAGCGGCACCAGGATCGACGGCCGGCCGATCACCGTGAGCTCGGCGACAGTCGAGGCGCCCGAACGCGCGACGACGAGATGAGCACGCGCCATGCGCGTCGGCAAATCCTTGAAGAACGGCGCGATCTCCGCCCTGAGGCCGAGACCGGCATAGATGCCGCGCACCCGCTCCTCGTCCTCAGTCCGGGCCTGCTGGACGATGTGCAGCCGGGCGATTTCCTCGCGGGACATGAGCTTGACTGCAGGCGGCACCGTCTCTGCCATCACCCGCGCGCCCTGGCTGCCGCCGAAGACGAGGAGTTCGACGACACCGGTCCCCGGCTCGGGATAGGGCGAAACCGCCGCCACCACCGCAGGCCGGACCGGATTACCGACCTGCCGGCATTTCGCCTGCGCCGTCTCCGACAGCCCGCCGACCTCGGAAAACCCGGTCGCGATCACATCGACGCGCCCGGCCAGGAAGCGGTTGGCCCGGCCGATCACGGCATTCTGCTCATGCACCATGGTCCTGATGCCAAGCAGCGACGCCGCCAGCACCGGCGGCACCGTCGGGTAGCCGCCGAAGCCGACGACGATGGCGGGTTTGACCTGTTTCAGGACCCGGCGCGCCGCGAACACGCCCTTGGCGAGCACGATCGCGGCAGCGGCCATCCGGATCGGGGAACGCCCCGAGGGTGTCGCCGCCGGCACGGCATGGACCGCCTCGGCCGGAAAATCGCCAGCATACTCGACGGCGCGCTCATCGGTGATCAGCACGACCCTCGCGCCGCGCTCGCGCAGCGCATGGCTCAGCGCCTCGGCGGGAAAGAGATGGCCGCCCGTACCGCCGGCGGCGAGAGCGATCAGGGGTGCTTGTGCCATCGCGTCAGCGCCCGTAATCGCCGAAGCTCTCGGCGCGCGGTCGCTTGCGCGTCAGCGCCAGCAGGAAACCGGTGCCGATCGCCAGCGAGATCAATGACGAGCCGCCATAGGATATGAACGGCAGCGTCATGCCCTTGGCCGGCATCATGTGCAGGTTGACCATCATGTTGATCGCCGCCTGCACGCCGAAGAGCAGCGCGAGCCCCGTCACCGCGAGGCGCACGAACGGATCCTCGGCCTTCTGCGCGACGAACAGCGAGCGCAGCACGATCAGCGCAAACAGCGCCACCAGGATGATGCAGACGACGATGCCGAATTCCTCCGCCGTGACGGCGAAGATGAAGTCGGTATGCGCATCGGGCAGGATGCGCTTGACCGTGCCCTCGCCCGGCCCTTTCCCGAGCCAGCCACCCTGCGTGAAGCTCTCCAGTGCCGTGTCGATCTGGAAGGTGTCGCCCGAGCCCTTGTCCATGAAGCGCTCGATGCGGGCGCGGACATGCGGCACGAGCTGATAGGCGACCAGGATGCCGACCGCGCCGACCCCGCCCAGGCCCATGACCCAGAACCAGTGCAGCCCGGCGACGAAGAACAGCCCGCACCAGACCAGGCTGATCAGCACCGTCTGGCCGAAATCCGGCTGCAGGATCAGCGGGGTGATCGTCATCGGCAGCAGCAGGAAGGCCAGAATCGTTCCCGGCAGCTCGGGCTTGCGGCCGCCCTCCGAGAAGGCCCACGCGGCGATGACGACGAAAGCAGGCTTGATGAATTCCGAGGGCTGGACGGAGCCGAGCGGCCCCAGCGTCAGCCAGCGCCGCGCGCCCTTGACCTCGACGCCGAGATAGAGCGTCGCGACCACCATCGCCAGCGAGACAAAGAAGATCACGAGCGCGGCTCGGCGGACCTGACGCGGCGTCATGAACGAGACGCTGAGGAAGATCGCCAGCGCCGCCAGCAGATAGACCGCCTGCCGGTTGACGAAATGGAAGGTGCTGAGGCCCAGCCGCTCGGCGACGGGCGGCCCGCCGGCCATCAATAAAACGACGCCAGACACCATCAACGCGACCAGCGTCGACAGGATGACGCGGTCGATCGACCACCACCAGCGGCCGCTGAGAGAAGGTTCGGCGCGCGAGACCATGCTTCGTTTCCTATCGAGCACTGGCGCGGCGAGACGCGCCTCAATGACGAATCACTCTGTCAACAAAGGGTTAACGGAATGATTCCATGTGCTGGCAAGATGCGGGCGGATATCATGGCGAACACCGCATTCGTTGCGAGACGCAGGAGGACAGCATGACCTTCGCGATCAAGGCCGAGATCGGCGAGCCGCAAGCGAGCACATTCGCGTTCATGGCTCAAAAGACGATGTACGGCGGCAAGCATATCGCCAGAGGCGATACGGTTTTCGTGTTCGCGAGCGAAAACGAAGGCGGCCAGGGTCTTGTTGCGCGCGGCATAGTCGCGTCCGCCGAAGCGATCGAGAAAACGCCCGGCATCGCACGGCAGACGCCGCGAGTAAGTCTGACCATCGAGCATATCGCACGTGCGAAGCAGAGGCTGGGGAGGCGCGAACTCAAACAGTTCACCGACTGGAACGACGGTCGGCCGGAGACCGAACTCAATTTCAAGTTCTACCGTCAAGCCACGAACAAGATCGTCGCACTCACGGACGAATCAGCGTCGTTCCTAAATGAATTCTTTTAGCGCCATCGCTTGCCTCGCTGTAGCGACGGCGCCGATCGCACAGATCGCAGCCCTACCCCGCCCCAAACCCCACAAACCCCGGCAACCCTGTCACCAGCCCCCTGAACGCCTCTCCCCTCACCTCGAAATTCGGGAACTGGTCGAAGGAGGCGCAGGCTGGCGAGAGCAGCACCGCGATCTCGCCCTCCCCACCATGCATCTGCGCGTCGCGCGTCGCCGCGGCCACTGCGACATCGAGCGTGCCGGAGCGCTCATAGGCGACGCCGCCGGCCTCATCGAAGGTGGCGGCGAACGCGTCAGAAGCCGCGCCGATCAGGTAGGCCTTGGCGATGTTGGGGAAATAGCGGGTCAGGCTCTCGATGCCGCCTTCCTTCGCCTTGCCGCCCAGGATCCAGAAGATGTCGCGGAAGGAGGTCAGCGCCTTCTCGGTCGAGTCGGCGTTGGTCGCCTTGGAATCGTTGATGAAGACGACCCGGCCGATGCGGCCGATCTCCTCCATGCGGTGCGCCAGCCCGGGATAGCTCTTGAAGCCGGCCGCGATCTCCTCGGCCGTCAGGCCGAGCGCAAAACAGGCGGCGAAGGCCGCTGCCGCGTTCTGGGCGTTGTGCGAACCGCGCAGGGAGCCGATGCCGGCGAGGTTCGCCACGACCTTCGGCCTGCCGGCCCTCACCTGCACGATGCGGGTGTCGAGCGTGCCGGCGTTGGCCGTGATCCCAGCGAAGACGCCCTCGTCGAGTGGCTGCTCGCCGCTGATCTTCACCAGCAGCCGCCCCGTCGCCGCGCGCCGCCGCGCCATCTGCTTGGAGGGCTCGTCGTCGACCCCGATCACGGCGATGTCGGCGCCGGCAACCAGCCGCTCCTTGATCGCGCCGTAATGCTCGAACGTCCCGTGACGGTCGAGATGATCCGGCGTCAGGTTCATCTGGATGCCGACGCTGGGCGCCATCGAAGGCGCGAGGTCGATCTGGTAGCTGGAGCATTCGACAACGTGGATGCGGTTTGCTGCCGGCGGCGCCAGCGCCAACACGGCGGTCCCGATATTGCCGCCCATCTGCACGTCGCGCCCGGCGCTGCGCAGGACATGGGCGATCAGTGCCGTCGTCGTCGACTTGCCGTTGGTGCCGGTGATGCAGACGACCGGCGCGGCAGGCGCGATTTTCGCCCGTTCGCGGAAGAACAATTCGATGTCGCCGATGATTTCGATGCCGACGGCCTTCGCCTTGCCGACCGTCCAGTGCGGCTGCGGATGGGTCAGCGGCACGCCGGGCGCCAGCACCAGAACCGCAAAGCCGCTCCAGTCGGCCTGTGCGAGATCGACAACGGCGATTCCCTCGCCCGCCGCCTTGTCGCGGCTCGCCTGGTTGTCGTCCCAGGCTGCGACCTCGGCTCCGCCGGCCACCAGCGCGCGCGCGGTCGCGAGCCCCGAGCCGCCGAGCCCGAACAGCGCGACACGCCGTCCGGCGAAAACCGTGACCGGTGTCATCAGCGCAGCTTGAGGGTCGAGAGGCCGACCAGCGCCAGCACCACCGAAATGATCCAGAACCGGATCACGACCTGAGGCTCCGTCCAGCCAAGCTTTTCGAAATGATGGTGGATAGGCGCCATCAGGAAGACCCGTTTGCCAGTGCGCTTGAACACGGCGACCTGGATGATCACCGAGAGCGCCTCCAGCACGAACAGCCCGCCGACGATGCCGAGCACGATCTCGTGCTTGGTCGCCACCGCAATGACGCCGAGCAGGCCGCCCAGGCCAAGCGAGCCGGTATCGCCCATGAAGATCTGGGCCGGAGGCGCGTTGAACCAGAGGAAGCCGAGGCCCGCCCCGATGATCGCGCCGCAGATCACCGAGAGTTCGCCGGCGCCGGGCACGTGGTGGATCTGCAGGTAGTTGGCAAAGATCGCGTTGCCCGTGAGGTAGGAGATGAAGCCGAAGGTCGCCGCCGCGATCATCACCGGCACGATGGCGAGCCCGTCGAGCCCGTCGGTGAGGTTCACCGCATTGCCGGCGCCCACCACCACGAAGGCCGTGACAACCGGAAACAGGATGCCGAGCGGCACGACGAGTTCCTTGACGAACGGCATCGCGAAGCCCGACGAGATCGCGGGAGGCCCGAGCCGCATGATCAGGCTGCAGGCGATCAGCGCGATAACGACCTCGATCAGGATGCGCGCCGTGCCAGAAAAACCCTTGTGAGACTGCTTCGTCACCTTGAGGAAGTCGTCATAGAAGCCGATCGCGGCATAGCTCGCGGCGACCCAGAGCACGATCCAGACATAAGGATTGCGCAGATTGCCCCAGAGCAAGGTCGCAGCGAACAGGCCCGACAGGATCATCAGCCCGCCCATGGTCGGCGTGCCGCGCTTGGCGAGATGGCTTTCGGGGCCGTCGGTGCGGATCGGCTGGCCCTTGCCCTGCTTGAGTCGCAGCCATGAGATCGCCGCCGGCCCGAAAAAGAACACGAACAGCAGCGCCGTGGCGGTAGCCCCGCCGGCACGGAAGGTGATGTAGCGGAACACGTTCAGGATCGGGAACGTGCCCGAGAAATCGGCCAGCCAGACGAGCATTTTTGCGTCTCTCGTTCTCAGTCGTCGGCTGGAACGGCCGGGAAGCGCGCCACGACCGCCTTGACGATCGGTCCCATGCGCGAACCGAGCGATCCCTTGACCGTGACGACGTCGCCGGCCCGGACCGCATCCAGCACGAGGGGCTCCAGCCCGCTCGCCTGGCCGGCATAAGCGCCCCTGAGGGCAGATGGCAAGCTATCGTAGAGCCCGCGCATCAGCGGTCCGCAGGCAAAAACCTTGTCGATGCCGTTCTCGACGACGACTCTGGCGAGATCCTTGTGCAGTTGCGGCGCGCTCGGACCGAGTTCGAGCATGTCGCCCAGCACCGCGACACGACGCCCCCGCCCCGCGACCGGCATCCGGCCGAGATTCTCGATCGCGGCCCGCATCGAGGCCGGATTGCCGTTGTAGCTTTCGTCGATCAGCGTGAAGGCCCCGCTTGGCCCGTGCAGGGTCTGGTGCGCGCCGCGCCCCGCCGGCGGCTTGAGATCGCCGAGCGATAGCGCGGCCAAGGCGAGGTCCGCCCCCGTCGCCGTCACGGCCGCGAGAACCGCGAGCGAGTTCAACACGATGTGCTTGCCGGGGCTGCCCAGCCGGTAGGTCACGGGCTGGCCGAGGACGACCGCATCGACCGTCGAGACGTCGGGCCTGAGCGCGCATGAGATCAGACGAACGTCGGCATGCGCGCTCTCGCCGAAGCTGATGATGCGCCCGGCCGGGCTCGCCTCCGCGATCTCGCGCAGTAGCGCTGCCTGCGGGATGTCGGCATTGACGATCGCTGTGCCTCCCGGCTTCAGCGCCTTGAAGATCGAACCTTTTTCCTCGGCGATGCCCTCGATCGAGTCGAAAGCGGCCAGATGCACCGGCTGCACCGTGGTAACGACCGCGACGTCCGGCGTGACGAGCTTCGCCAGCGGCAGGATTTCGCCGGGATTGCTCATCCCGATCTCGTAGACCGCATATGCCACGGAGCTTGGAGTCCGACATAACGTCAGCGGGACGCCCCAATGGTTGTTGTAGGAGGCGACCGGCGCATGAGTCTGCCCCTGCCGCGACAGCACGAGCCTGAGCGCCTCCTTGGTGCCGGTCTTGCCGACCGAGCCCGTGACGGCGACCACGCGGGCGTTCAATTCGGCGCGGCGGGCCATGCCGGCCTGCTCCATCGCCTTCAGCACGTCGGGCACGACCGCGCAGGCGCCGGTGCCCGCAAACTGCGCCTCATGCGCCTCGTCGATCACGGCGAGCGCCGCACCTTTCGCCAGAGCCCCGGCGACGAACTCATGCCCGTCCCGCGCCTCGCCGGTGATGGCGAAAAAGGCGTCGCCCGGCTCCAGCGTGCGGGTGTCGATCGAGATGCCGGTCACGGCAGGCGGCACTGCGCCGGCAGCTCTGGCGCCCATCGCCGCAACCAGGGCTTCTCCGCTCCACAGGGGCGCGCTAATCATGCGATCTCCGCAATTGCCGTCCGCACCACGTCCTGGTCGGAGAACGGCAAGGTCCGATCGCCGATGATCTGGCCGGTTTCATGGCCCTTGCCGGCCACGACCAGAAGATCGCCCGGCTTGAGATCCCGCACCGCGAACTGGATCGCTTCCGCCCGCCCGCTGATTTCCGTGAGCCGGGGCGATGCGGCAAGGATTTCGGCCCGGATCGCCGCCGCATCCTCGGTGCGGGGATTGTCGTCGGTGACGATCGCGACATCCGCGAGTTGCGCCGCGATTGCGCCCATCACCGGCCGCTTGCCGCGATCGCGATCGCCGCCACAGCCGAAGACGCAGATCAGCCGACCCGTCGCATAGGGCCGCAGCGTGAGAAGCACGGCCTCCAGCGCATCGGGCTTGTGCGCAAAATCGACGACGGCGAGCCCGCCATTGACCGAGCCGATGCGCTCGAGCCGCCCCGACACGCCGGTCAGGCCGGCAAGCGCCTCGATGGCCGCAGCAGGCTCCGCTCCCGTCGCGATGGCGAGCCCCGCGGCGACGAGCGCGTTGCCGGCCATGAAGTCGCCGACCAGCGGCAGTGTGACGGAGATGTCGCGGCCATCCGCGCGCACCAGCAGCCGCTGCGAGAATCCGTCCCGCTCGACGTCGAGCAGGGTCAGCGTCTCGCCCTGCCGCCCCACCCCGATGATCGGATGGCCGGCCGCGGCGGCGGCGGCCTCGGCGGCATATGCGCCGTCGCGATTGATCACGATCGGGGCGCCGGCCGGCAGAAGCTCCCAGAGCCGCAGCTTGGCGGCGAGATAATCCTCGACCGTCGGATGGTAGTCGAGATGGTCGCGGCCGAGATTGAGGTAGGCGCCGGCAGCGAGCCGCACCCCGTCGAGCCGGCGCTGGTCGAGCCCGTGCGAGGACGCCTCCATCGCCAGATGCGTGACGCCCTCGCTCGCCAGCGTGTCGAGCGAAGCATGCAGCGAGAGCGGATCGGGCGTCGTCAGCGAGCCGTATTTGGCGCCCTTCGACGTCACGATCCCGACCGTCCCGACGCTTGCCGCCTCATGGCCGAGCGCCTGGAAGATCTGGCGCGCGAAATCGGCGACCGAAGATTTGCCGCTCGTCCCCGTGACAGCAACGATGGTGCCGGGCTGGCGCGGATGGACGACGGCCGCAGCCAGCGACAGCGCCAGGCGCGGATCATTGACCTGCGCGAAGGCGACAGCCGGGTCGAGATCGCTCGGCCGCGGCTGGCCGGAGACGACGGCGATTGCCCCCTTCGCCACCGCGTCCGCAATGAAGCGCCCGCCATCGGCCTTGGAGCCGGCGAGCGCGACGAAGACCTGGCCGGGCACAACCTTGCGGCTGTCGAAGGCGACGCCGGAGGCGGCGCGGTCGGCCTCGCCGGGCGAAAACGCCTCGGGAAAGAGATGGCCAATGTGGAAGGAGGGCATGATCACGTCTCGATTCGGCTGGAAACGACCATCTCAGCCCTCATCCTGAGGAGCAAGGCGAAGCCTTGCGTCTCGAAGGATGCTCCAGTTCGCTAGCTGGCATTTTCTGAAGCATCCTTCGAGACGCGATCCTTCGGATCGCTCCTCAGGATGAGGGCTCAAGAGGAAGAACCGCCGCAAGCCGCTCTTACCGCGTCCCCCAGGCCCCGAGCCGCGCCATCAGCGGGAACGGCGCGACCGGTGGCTCGAAGCGCGGTGCCAGGCCCAGGATCGGCGCGACGCGCTCGATCACCTTGCCTGTGGTGATGCCGGCGTTCCAGGCGGCCGTCGAGTAGCCGCCGCTCTCGGCGTAGCCCTTCGGCTCGTCGTAGATCACGAGGAAAAGGTATTTTGGCTTGTCGGACGGTGCGATCGCCGTGAAGGTCGTGAAATTGCGGTTCTTGGCGTAGCGGCCGTTGATGACCTTTTCGGCGGTGCCGGTCTTGCCGCCGACGAAATAGCCGGCGACGTCGGCCTTGCGGGCCGAGCCCTTCTCGCCGTTGAGCCGCATGATGAAGCGCATCGCTTCCGAGGTCTCGGGCTTGATCACCCGGATGCCACCCTTTTTCGCGTCCTCCTCGGAACGCTTCAGGAAGGTCGGGGTGATCAGCGTTCCGCCATTGACCAGCGCACCGACGGCCGCCATCGCCTGGATCGGCGCAACCGCGAGGCCGTGCCCGAAGGCGATGGTGGCGGTGTTGATTTCGCCCCAGCGGCCCGGCACGATCGGCGCGGCGCTCTCGGGCAGTTCGGTCTGCATCCGGTCAAGCTGCATCATCTTGCGCAGGAAGGCCTTGTGGCCCTCCACGCCGACCGACAGCGCCATCTTGATCGAACCCATGTTCGACGAGTGCAGGAAGACCTCCGGCACCGTCAGGGTGCGGCCCGTGCCGTGATATTCCTTGATGACCTGCCGGCCGAACCGCATCATGCCGCCGGCGGTCGAATAGCTCGAATTGATGTTGGCCTTGCCGGAATCGAGCGCCATCGCGATCGTCAGCGCCTTGAAGGTCGAGCCCATCTCGTAGACGCCGACGCTCATCCGGTTGATCCGATCCTTCTCCTGCGCATCGACCGGATTGCTCGGATCGTAATCGGGCAGCGAAGCCAGCGCCAGCACCTCGCCGGTGTTGACGTCCAGGATCGCGCCCGCCGCTGCGATCGCCTTGAACCGCTCCATCCCCTTCGACAGTTCATCGCGCAGTGCGTGCTGGACGCGCAGGTCGATCGAGAGCTGGACCGGCTTGAGGTCGGAGGCCTGCGTCGCGAGCCCGGCGCCGTTGAGATCCTGCAGCCCCTGCGAGTCGATGTACTTTTCCATGCCGGCGATGCCGACATTGTCGACATTGGCGAAGCCCAGCACATGGGCGGCGGCCGTGCCGTTGGGATAGACGCGCTTGTTCTCCGGAACGAAGCCGACGCCGGGGATGCCGAGCCGGTGGACCTCGGCCTGCTGGCGCGGCGTGATCTCGCGCTTGACCCAGACGAAGCCCTTCTTGGTGCCGAGCTTGTCGCGCAGGTCCTTGGCGTCGAGTTCGGGCAGGACGGCGGTGAGGAGTTCAGTCGCCTCGTCCTTGTCGAGGATCTTGCGCGGCTCGGCGAAGACCGAGACGGTGCGGATATCGGTCGCCATGACGTTGCCGGCGCGGTCCACGATATCGGGCCGCGCTGCCGAGATCGCCGTCGAGGTGGCGCGGCGCAGGCCGACCTGTTCGTTGGGCACCGTCGCCAGCATGACGAGCCGGCCGGTGATGGCAGAGAACAGCAAAGCGAAGCCGAGGATCACCAGGCCGACGCGCGGCTGGCTCTTCTCGCCGCTCATCCGGAAGACGTCGCGCAGAAAGGCGAGGCGCCGCGGGCGGGACGGCATTTCGATTGCGGATGCGGTTACGTCGGGCGATGCGCCGCCGGGGGTGTTACGGCTCATGGGCGGCCTCCAGGCGTGGTCGGGCCGCTGGCCTTGCGGTCCCGCGGCGTCTCGGTCGGCAGGCCGAGGCCCAGATCCTCGAGCTTGCGGCCGATCGCATCGACCTTGGGGCCGCGATTGGGGATGTCGGAGGCACGCACGACCTGCGTCACCGAGAAGGGCTGCAGGTCGAGATGGCGGTCGGCCAGCGTCTGCAGCCGGTCGGGCCGGCTGAGGAACTGCCATTCGGCCTTCAGCACCGCGATGGCGTCGCGCTCGCGCTGGGCCTTGCTGCGCAGTTTCTGCAGCTGCTCGGCCTCGAGCGTCGTCTCGTATTTGATCGTGTAGGCATAGAGCGCCGAGGAGACCAGCGCGCCGATGGCAACCACATGCAGCAGCTTGATCACGCTCAGGGCCTCCGCCGGGGTTGGGGATCGGGCACGTCCGCGAGCGCCGTCAAAGCGGCTTCGGCGGCGCGGGCAGGCACCTCCGTCCGCTGAGCGGCGCGCAGCTTCGCCGAGCGGGCACGCGGGTTGGCCCGCATCTCGGCTTCCGAGGGCGCGACAGGCCCCCGGCTGACGAGGCTGAACGTCGGTTCCGCCACGCTGACGACCGGCGCGTGGCGCGAGCCGGCGGGCGCACGACCCGAGCGGGTCGACATGAACTGCTTGACGATGCGGTCCTCCAGCGAATGGAAGGTCACCACCACCAGCCGGCCGCCGGGCTTCAACACGGTCTCGGCCGCGTGAAGAGCCCGCACCAGTTCGCCGAGTTCGTCGTTGACCGCGATGCGCAGCGCCTGGAACGTCCGCGTCGCCGGATGCGCGCCGCCGGGCTCACCGCGAACGATGCTCGCCACCAGATCGGCCAGTTGCTTCGTCGTCGTCAGCGGCTCCTTGCGCCGGGCCTCGATGATCGCCCGGGCCACCGCACGCGAGCGCCGCTCCTCGCCATAGTGATAGATGATGTTGGCGAGCAGGCCTTCCTCGGCCTCGTTGACGAGATCAGCCGCGCTCTGGCCCTCGCGGGCCATGCGCATGTCGAGCGGCCCGTCGAAGCGGAAGGAGAAGCCGCGCTGCGCCTCGTCGATCTGCATGGAGGACACGCCGATATCGAGCACGACGCCGTCGAGCGGCGCCATCTGGAAACGTTGCGCCTCTTCGGCGAGCTCGCCGAAGCGGGCCTGCGCCAGCGTCAGGCGACCATCCATGGCAGCGACTATATCGGCGCCGCCGGTGATCGCGGTCGGATCGCGGTCGAGCGCGAGCAGAGTGATGTCGGATGCGCTGTCGAGGATGGCGCGCGCATAGCCGCCGGCCCCGAAGGTGCCGTCGAGATAGCGCCCGCCTGCCTTGGGCGCGAGCGCTTGCAGCACCTCGGCCAGCAGCACGGGGACGTGCCGCGCATCGGGATCGACCGCCGCCTCGTCCCGCCGCACCCGCCCCTTCATGAGGTCGCCGTCCCGGCAGGCGGCACGGAAAGCGGCTGCGAGCCGAGCACGCGCTTGACGTCGCGCAACCGCGTCCGTGCGGTCTCCAGATGCGCCTGGAAGCGCTCCGGATCCCAGATCTGGAATTTGTGGCCGAGCCCGACGAAGGTCACCGCCTCGCCGATGCCGGCATGTGTTCTCAGCGCCTCGCTCAGCATGATGCGGCCCTCTGGGTCGACCTTGAGCACCTCCGAGGCGCCGTTCAGCGCCGTCGAGAGCAGTTCCCATTCGTCCGAGAAGGGCGAGAAGCGCGCCAGGATGTCGTCGATCGTCGCGCGCAGAGCATGGCCGCCGGCATCCAATGCCGGCAGGTCGATGGCGCGATGGACATAGAGCCCCTCGTAGCCGTCCTTGGCCAGGATCGCACGAAAGCTTGCAGGGATCGAGACGCGGCCCTTGGCGTCGAGCCGGTTGGTGAAGTTCGAGACGAAGCGGTCCGTCAACGCCGCCTCCCGGCCTGCTCTTCACACTCCCGTCGCACCGCGGAGCAGGCGGAGTCGAAGCCTCCCGTCGAAGCAGGCAAAGCGAAAGCATCGGCCGAAATCCGCGCGGCACACGGACCCTGGTCTGACGATCGCCTGCCGGCTTCGACGGGATAATTTGGGATAGCATGGGCCTATATGGGCGTCAATGGAATCGGACGCGCCAAGCGGTTGGCGCAAGCTCGCCGCAGCATCACAACCCGTTAAGGTTAAGTATCCGTAAGCGCGGGTGATTTGCCGCCCGTGCGAGCACGGAGCGTTGCCTCAGTCGTTGCGGGTCACGCGATTTGCGCGAAAATATTTTCCGACTTGGCTCAAGTCGGCCCGGCCGCCTTCAGCAGCGCGTCGCGCAAGGCGAGCAGATCCGTCAGCAGCCGCGCATTCTGCTGCGACGACTGGCCGATGGCGCAGCCGATGGCGTCGGGAACGCAGCGCCCCTTCTCCCGCAGCGCGGCGCCTTCCGCCGTCAGATGCAGCCGGACCCGCCGCTCATCCTCGCGGCTGCGCTCGCGCCGGATCAGCCCGGCTGCCTCCAGGCGCTTCAGCAGCGGCGTCAGCGTGCCCGAATCGAGCATCAGCCGCTCGCCCATCGCTTTCACGGTGAGACCGTCACATTCCCACAGCACGAGCATGACCAGATATTGCGGATAGGTCAGGCCGAGATCGGCCAGCACGGACCGATAGACGCGGTTGAAGGCATGGCTCGCCTGGTAGATCGCGAAGCACAGTTGCCCGTCGAGCTTGAGCGCGTCCGGCTCGGAACCTGTCGCTGTCGACATCGCATCCCCTGCATTCGCGCTGATCAAGCTGGACCGCCCAGCCCTACCCGAGTCGCATCTCGATCAACTCCGCGTGAAATCGACTTTGATCGTTGACAATTCAATTGTGCACGATCTAATCTCTTCGTGCAAGTGAACGATCGGAGTTCGCGGACGATGCGTCCGCGACGGACTGCAAGGAGTTCAACGATGAAAATTCTCTACACCGCGCATGGTTCCGCCACCGGCGGCCGCGAAGGCAAGGCCGCGACCGACACCGGCAACATCAGCGTCGTCCTGAACACCCCGAAGGAGCTCGGCGGCGGCGGCGGCGAGGGCACCAACCCCGAGCAGCTGTTCTCGATGGGCTATTCCGCCTGCTTCCTCGGCGCGCTGAAGTTTGTCGCCGGCAAGGAAAAGGTGACGATCCCCGATGACGCCAAGGTCAGCGCCGATGTCGGCATCGGCCCGCGTGACGATGGCGGCGGCTTCGGACTCGAAGTGAAGCTCACAATCTCGGTGCCGGGCGTCGACAAGGCCGTCGTCGAGGACCTCGTCCAGAAGGCTCACATCGTCTGCCCGTATTCGAACGCGACGAGGGGCAACATCCCGGTCGATCTGCAGGTCGCGTGATCGTCTGCTGATCCAAACGCAGGGCGTCATCCCGGACAAGCGGCAAAGACGCGCTGATCCGGGATCCATTCCTGAACGGTTCAGGCATGGATCCCGGGTCTCCCTGCGGTCGCCCGGGATGACCCCATTGTTGTGCAAAAGATCAAGGTGCCAGCCGGCCTGTAAGCCGGGTTCTGGATGGCCGGAAGATTTCTCCCCCGACGTGACGGCCATTCCTCTGGGACGCGCATTGCTACGCGCCTCGAGCAACCAACCCGGACGACAAGGCCCAGAAACAGGCCCCTCCCCGCTTGCGCGAAAAGCATCGTCCCTATTCGGTTTTGCTCCCGGTGGGGCTTGCCATGCCGTCCCCGTTGCCGGGTCCGCGGTGCGCTCTTACCGCACCTTTTCACCCTTACCTGCCTTCGCAGCTTGCGCTGCTACGGCACGGCAAGCCCGAGGGCCTGTCGCGCCGAAGCCCCAAGGGGCGAAGGCGGGCGGTTCGATCTCTGTGGCGCTTTCCCTGGGGTTGCCCCCGCCGGACGTTATCCGGCACCGTGTTTCCGTGGAGCCCGGACTTTCCTCCCCCAAAAGAACCTGAGCTCTCGCGGGAGCGGCCGTCCGGCCGACTGGCGTTGCGGCTAGTGCGCGTTCCACCGCGCAACGTCAAGCGACGGGGAACCTTCGCCGACCTGCTCAGTTGTGAGCGGTAATGGTCCGGACTTTGGCGCAATAGGTCCGATTGGCCCCGCTCATGCGCATGGCCATATGGCCGCTCTGGTACTTCATGATGGTGCGGCAGGTGTCGCCGCCGGCCAGCTTGTAGGCTTGCGCGAGATATTTCATGCCGTAGCGGGCATTGGTCTCTGCGTCGAGCAAGCCGCCCGCCCCGCCCGAGTAGCCGACCCCGCGAGCCGTCTGGTGACGGATCTGCATGAGGCCGAAATTGCCAGCGCTGGATGCGCGCGGATTGTAGCGGCTCTCGACGCGCACGATCGCATCGGCAAGGCTGAAGGGGACGCCGTTGGCGGCCGCGTGACGCGCGACGAGCGCCTTAAGGCCGTCTGAGCCGGCCGGCGCTGCAAGCGCGCGAGCCGCACGAGTCGAGACCTTGCCGGCTTCGGCGACGGGAACAGTGGCACCCTTGGTCTTTTCCTCGGCCTTGGGCGATGTCTGACCCGCAGCTGCTGCGGCCCTTTCGCGAGCCAGTTCGCCTTCGCGGACGGCGAAGGAGCGAGCATCCGTCTCATCGTTGATCACTGTAGCCTGGGCCGGCTGGAGCCCAACGAGGCAAATCGCGAGCGATGCAGCGACGCAACTGGAGGTATATCTCATAATCAACTGGACCCTTCGTTCCCGAACATGGCTGAAGGGTCGAGGGATGTGACCAGTAAATATGTTCAGAATCTGACCGTGAGTACAGAAAAACGGTCGACTCCGGCCATCAACAGGAAACTATGCTGTACTAAACTAAAAAGTAATCATCATGTATTTGCACCGACTCGCGCCGCGCGGGTGCAATATCGAGCCGGCTCCAAAACATGGCCTCCCCAACTGCCACATTGCCGTCACAATGTCGCTTTTCCACCGTTACAGGCACAATCAATGCCCCGGCCCGGCCTGTCCGCCCCTTACCTGCGGCGCTATGCTGGCAGCCACGACCGTCCCGGGAGCTAACTCGATCATGGTTTCGTCTTTTTGGGGTGTGCTGAGCGGCGGAGGGCTGGGTCTTGCGCTCGGCGGCCCGCTCGGTGCGCTGATCGGCGCGCTCGCCGGCCATGTGCTGATCGACCGCGAAGGTGCGCCCTTCGGCCCGGCTCCGCGTGAACTCGTCTTCACCACCGGCCTCGTCGCGCTCTCGGCCAAGATGGCCCGCTCCGACGGCGTGGTGACCCGCGACGAGGTCGCCGCCTTCCAGCGCATCGTCATCGTGCCGCCGGAGGAGCGAGCCGGGATCGAGCGCCTGTTCGACCTCGCCAAGCAGACCAGCGCCGGCTTTGAGGCCTATGCGACGCAGATCGCCGAGGCTTTTCGCGAGGAGCCGGCGCTGCTGGAGGGCGTGCTCGACGGGTTGTTCTTGATCGCCGCCGCCGATGGCGCGATCCATCAGGACGAGCACGCCTATCTGCGCGACGTCGCTACCATCTTCGGCGTCTCCGAGCCCGATTTCGCCCGCATCGAGGCCCGCCACATGCGCCGGCCCGACGACCCCTATCTCGTGCTCGGCGTCTCACGCGAAACCGACGACGCGACCCTCAAGCGGCATTACCGCCAGCTGGTGATCGAAACCCATCCCGACCGCCAGATCGCGCGTGGCCTGCCGAAGGAGGCCATCGCCATCGCCACAAGGCGCCTCGCCGCGATCAACGCCGCCTGGGACGCTATCGAGCGCGAGCGCAGCCTCGCCGTCGCCGGCCAGAGCGCATGAGCGTCACGCTGGAACCCGACAGCCGCTTCGCCGCCAAGATCTTCCCCTCCCCCAACCACGGCGAGCGGACATCGTCAGATGGCAAGTCCGGACGGCAGCCCGACATGCTGATCCTGCACTACACCGGCATGGCCGATGCGGGAGCAGCGCTGCAATGGCTATGCAACCCGGCCTCTCAGGTCTCCTCGCATTATTTCGTCTTCGAGAATGGCCACACCCTGCAGCTCGTTCCCGAGGCGCGTCGCGCCTGGCACGCCGGCGCCTCACATTGGGCCGACGAGACCGACATCAATTCCTGCTCGGTCGGCATCGAAATCGCCAATCCCGGCCATCCCGGCGGCCTCCCCGACTTCCCGCCCGATCAGATTGCCGCGACGCTGAATCTCTGCCGCGACATCTGCGAGCGCTGGCAGATCCCGCCCGAACGCGTGCTGGCCCATTCCGACATCGCGCCCGGCCGCAAGATCGATCCCGGCGAGAAATTTCCCTGGCGGCACTTCGCGCAAGGCGGCGTCGGCCTCTGGAGCGGGCCGGCACCGATCCGCGGCGGCCGTTTCTTCGCCAAGGGCGACGGCGGCCAACCGGTCGAGGCGCTGCAGGCGATGTTCGCGATGCTGGGCTACGGCGTCGCGGTCGACGGCATCTTCGACGAGAAGCTGGAGGCCGTCGTCGCCGCCTTCCAGCGCCACTGGCGCCAGGACAAGGTCGACGGCGTCGCCGACGCCTCGACGATCACGACGCTGCGCGATCTGCTGGCGGCGACGCAAGGGGGGCGGACGGGGTGAGGCTCATCTGAGACGCCCGCCAAGTAAGTTTCCCCTGCGACCCATAGCCGACCCACTCTGCTATGGCTATCAACCCCACTGCGGCGGCAGGTCGCCTGTATTGCTGGCCCTCCAAGAACCAAGCTAAGGACCGTCCTCATGCCCATCAATGAAACTGATTACGATCACCTCCTGCGCGCAAATCTTGAGCGAGTTTTCAACGAGCGGAATGCTGGTCGGCGCGCCGCAGCTATCGACGAACTTTTTAGTGCCGATCCAGTCATGTACGAGCCCGACAATGTGGTTAGGGGGCAAGCAGCAATCTCGGCCGTGGCAGGGAAGCTCTTGGAACAGTTTGGCCCCAGCTTCCGATTCACTCCTGTCGGCCAAGGCGTCGGACATCACGGGCTCGGCGTGCTTCGTTGGGAGGCCGGTCCCGAGGGAGGACCCATTTCTGTCACCGGCGCAGATGCCGCGCAGATCGTAGATGGCAAGATCGCCGGCCTATGGGTATTGCTGAACCCACAAGGCATCTGACGAGCTCGAAATGTCTAGACGAAGGCGCCCTGATACTCGGCTCGCAAACAACCATGCTGCGGGTGCCCGGCCGAGCTTCCGCTAACGACATATTACAGTCATTCCCGTTAGGCCTAAAGTGCTGCTCGCCAAGCCGGGGGAATTGCAATGGCTGACGGTACGCATCCCTTTGACTTGACGCATCTGGCCCGGATCGAGCCCGAAGAGCGCCTTGTCGTTCTCGCTCGCACATTGCAGGCGGATGGCCCCGCGTCGGAAACGACGTTGAAGGACGCAGCGCTCAACCGGGCTCGATACGGCGAGACATGCCTCGGGCACGCGCTCTATCAGCATCGCTCGGTGTTTCAGAATGCGTCGGACGCGCCGCTCTGGAGCCATCTTGAGCTGAGTTACTTTCGCCATATCGTTCCGGCCGACGCCATTCACGACCTCGTCGTCAAGCAGCAGCCGGCTGACATCCAGTTGCTGCGAGCAGAGATCCTTTTGACCACCCCCGGGGCATTCGTGATGCCGCGAGCATGGACAGGCTCAGCCAACCGCCCCGAACGACAGGTGTCGCTGGAATATATCGACGTGAGGCCGAAGTTTTTGAACGAATACAGGACGATCATGCGGAGCTATATCGGCCCTGCCGCCGCGAGACTCGTCGCGGCCGACAAGGTCGGGACCTTCAGGACGATGGAGACGGCGGCGGTGATCTACCGCGACCCTGCGCTGACGATCGACTGGAACCAGATCCACCTCTGCGAGGTCGGAGCAGACGGTTTCGAGGGATTTGGCCAGGCATTCGATGCGGTGCTCCGCGAGATATCTCCCGATGGCGGCTTCGCCGGTGTTTTCGCCGGGCTCGACCGGATGCGCACGATCCCCAGATGGACGTTCAACGACCCGGTGGTGGTGGCAGATGCCGCGCTCGCGCAACTCGGGTAGTGCGACCGCTTCATCAGTGAAGGAATGCCCCAGGCTTCTGCTTCCGACCCTCAAGGCATCACGCGAACCTCTCCGCAACATTGCAGTAAGTTAACTCGCGGCGGGGTAGGGATTCTGGCATTCTGCGAGCGTTGGAGCCCTGCGTTGTAGGCGGGCCCGCAGGACCAGGGGACGAGCTTTGCGCAAGTGGCTGATCGGATCGGGCATCGCCCTGGCGGCCGTCGCCGCAGGCTACTGGACACTGCGTCCAAGCGGCGGCTCGGCCAATGACGCCGCCTACCGGCTGGCGGCAGTCGATCGCGGCCAGATCACGGCCGCCGTCAGGGCCAGCGGCACGCTCACCCCCGTCACCACCGTCCTCGTCGGCTCCCAGCTCTCGGGCCAGATCGTCGAGATCCTGGCCGACTACAATTCGCAGGTTAAAGCCGGCCAGGTCGTCGCTCGGCTGAACAGCGACCAGATCAAGACCCGGCGCGATGCGGCCGCCGCCGACGTCGCCCAGGCCAAAGCCGATTTGATGGTCAAGCGCGCCCAGCTCGACCGCGCGAAATCGACCCGCATCAGGGCCAATTCGACGGTCAAGGACCTCGAAGCCCAGCGCGACCGCACCGCAGCCCAGCTTGCCGATGCCAGGCGCACCTTCGAGCGCCAGAACGAACTCTTCAGCCGCAGCACCGGCTCGCAGCAGGCCCTGGACACCGCCCGCACCCAGGTCGAGGTCCAGATCGCCACGCTGGCCTCCAGCGAGGCCCAGATCGCCTCGGCAAAGGCCGAGCTCAACGGCCTCGATGCCGACATCCTGCTGGCCGAGGGCCAGGTCCAGTCGGGCGAGGCCCTGATCTTGCAGCGCGACGCCAAGCTGAAGGACATCCTGATCGATCTCGAACGCACCGACATCCGCTCGCCGGTCGATGGCGTCGTGGTCCTCCGGCAGGTCGATCTCGGCCAGACGGTCGCGGCCTCGCTCTCGACCCCTACCCTGTTCCAGATCGCGCAGGATCTGCGTGTCATCGACATCTACGCCAATATCGACGAGGCCGATGTCGGCCGGCTGAAGCCCGGCCAGCCCGCGACCTTCACCGTCAACGCCTATCCGAGCCGCACCTTCGAGGGCCGCGTCGAGATGGTGCGGCTCGGCGCCCAGACCATCCAGAACGTCGTCACCTATACCGGCGTGATCCGCGTCGAAAACCGCGACATGGCCCTGCTGCCGGGCATGACCGCCAATCTCCAGGTCGTCACCGAAGACCGCCGCGACGTGCTGCGCGTCGCCAACGCGGCCCTGCGCTTCCGGCCTGTCGGAGTGGCGGCAGGATCTGCTCCGGCCGCGGCTCCCGCCACCGCACCAGGCCCGCGGACCAGCGGCGGTCGCACTGGCGCCGCAGCCCTGCGCGAGCGGATCGAGACCGAATTGCAGCCGACGCCGGAGCAGAAGCAGGCCATCGCCGCCATCTTGCAGGAGCGGCGCACAGGCGGCCGCGAGGCCATGGCCGGACTGGCGGAAGAGGAGCGTCGCGCCGCCTTCCGCACCGCCCGCACCGAGATGATGACGAAGATCGCTGCCGCGCTCGACCCCGAGCGTAAAGCGAAGTTCGAGGCGCTTATGAACGAGGGCCGCCCGTCGGCCGCCACGCAACAGGGCGTGCCCGGCCGCGCCTACATCCTCGACGCCGACGGCCAGCCCAAGGCCGTTCCGGTCATGCTCGGTCCAACCGACGGCGCCTTCACCGAAATCGTCTCGGGCGAGCTCAAGGATGGCACGCAGGTCGTCATCGGCGGCGGGCCCCGCCCGGCCGCAACCCCGGCAGCCGGCCCGCCGCCCCGCGGCGGCCCGAGATTGTTCTGATGGCGCGCGCGACCGACCTCCCTCGTCATTCCGGAGCGGCCCGAAGGGCCGAACCCGGAACCCACGACAGGGTGAGCGCGATCGACCGGCTGCGGAGACTGCTGCGCCCGGTCGTGGGTTCCGGGTTCGCCGCTGCGCGACGCCCCGGAATGACAGAGGGATCGCTCCCATGCCCCTGATCGAAGCGCGCGAACTCTCTCGCGTCTACGACCTCGATTCCGGCCGCGTCACGGCGCTCGACCGCATCTCGCTGGACATCGATGCCGGCGAACTCGTCGCCGTGATGGGTCCTTCCGGCTCGGGCAAATCCACCTTCATGAACCTGATCGGCTGCCTCGACCGGCCGACCGGCGGGCATTACCGGCTCGACGATGTCGCCGTCGAGACGCTTTCGAGCGACGGTCTGGCCGAACTGCGCAACCGCAAGCTCGGATTCGTCTTTCAGCAGTTCAACCTGCTGCCGCGCGTCGATGCCTGCGCCAATGTCGAACTGCCGATGGTCTATGCCGGGACCGACCGCAAGATGCGTCGCGAACGTGCGCTTGCCGCGCTCGGCCGGGTCGGCCTGACCGAGCGCGCCCATCACCGCCCGATGCAGCTCTCGGGCGGTCAGCAGCAGCGCGTCGCCATCGCGCGTGCCCTCGTGAACCAGCCCCGCCTGCTGCTCGCCGATGAGCCGACCGGCGCGCTCGACAGCCGCACCGCGCTCGAGATCCTGGCCCTGTTCCAGGACCTCAACCGCGAGGGCGTCACCGTCGTGATCGTGACGCATGACGCCGAGGTCGCGCGCCATGCCCGCCGCGTCATCCGCTTCCGCGACGGCCACCTGCTCTCCGACGAGCGCCAGGATGCGGCCGACGCCCGTGCCGCGCTCGCACGGCTCGATGCCCCCCACCCGGCGGAGGCCGCATGAGCATCCTCGAAGCCATCCGTTCGGCTCTGTCGGCGATCGGCGCCAACGCGCTGCGCTCGGCCCTGACGATGCTCGGCATCATCATCGGCGTCGCCGCCGTCATCGCCATGGTCGCGATCGGCTCGGGCGCACGCGAGCGCGTCACCTCGCAGATCAAGTCGCTGGGCGCCAATCTCGCCATCATTCAGTCCGGCAATGTCACGCAGGGCGGCGTCAGGCTCGGCGCCGGCGCATCGTCGACCCTCACCGACGAGGACGCCTCCGCGATCCTCAAGGAGATCGACGACGTCGTCGCAGCCGCGCCCGTCCTCGTGACCCGCGCCCAGGCCGTCTATCAGGGCACAAACTGGTCGACCCAGATCACCGCGACCGATCTCGACTTCTTCGCCGCCCGCGAATGGGACATTGCGGAAGGTCGCCTGTTCGAGCCCGAGGAATTGCGCCGCGGCGAGATCGTCGCTGTCATCGGCCAGACCGTGGCGAAAAACCTGTTCGGCGAGCAGAACCCGCTTGAGCAGCAGTTCCGTATCCGCAATGTCCCCTTCAAGGTCATCGGCGTGATGGCGCCCAAGGGCCAGTCGGCGCTGGGACAGGATCAGGACGACGTGATCTTCGTGCCGCTGGATACCGGCCGCCGCCGCATCGTCGGCAGGAACTACGCACGCGATCGCTCGGTCCAGACCATCATGGTGAAATTCGCAAGCGAGGAGGCGATTGGTCCCGGCATCGCCTCGACCAGTTCGCTGCTGCGCCAGCGCCACCGCCTCGGAGACGAGCAGGACGATGATTTTATCGTCCGCAACCTGACCGAGATCGCCAACACTGCCACCGCCGCCGCCAACACGCTGTCCTGGCTCCTCGCAGCGGTCGCGGCGGTCTCGCTTCTGGTCGGCGGCATCGGTATCATGAATATCATGCTGGTCTCGGTGACGGAGCGCACCCGCGAAATCGGGCTCAGGCTCGCCGTCGGCGCCCGCCAGCGTGACGTGCTGGCCCAGTTCCTGATCGAGGCGACGACGCTGGCGACCATCGGCGGTGCCGTCGGCATCGCGCTCGGCATCGGCGCGGCGCTGACGATCGCACGCATAGCCGGCTGGCCGTCCGTGGTCTCAATCGAGACGATCCTGATCGCGGTCGGCGTATCGGGCCTGATCGGCGTCTTCTTCGGCTTTTACCCGGCCCGCCAGGCGGCACGCCTCGACCCGATCGAGGCGCTGAGGCGCGAATAGCCCGGCGGACTTCGACCGGCCGGACGCGGCAACAGCAATCCAAGATTAACCCTTCTCGCCTAGCGTCCCGCCGATACGGCGTGGACCGATTGCGGACCGCCGGGGTGGGCAGGAGACCTGGCGCCGGTGAGCAGCGAGATAGCATCCATCGCACACGCCAAACGACTTTACGACCAGGCAGCCGGTCTGGCGCGCATCGGCGCCTGGGAGTGCGACCTCGCCACCACGAATCTGACCTGGACGGACGGCGTCTACGACCTCTTCGGTTTCAAGCGCGGCACGACCCTGCACCGACCCTCGACCGTCGATCTCTATCATGACACCTCGCGCGCCCGGATGGAGCGTCTCCGCGCCACCATGATCGGCACCGGCCAGGGTTTTACGCTCGATGCCCGAATTCGAACGACATCCGGCATTGATCGCTGGATGCGATTGAGCGCCGACATCGCTCATGAACATGGTCGCCCGGTCCGGATCTTCGGCGCGAAGCAGGACATCACCCATGAGAAGGAGATGTGGGACGCGCTTGCCCGCATGGCCCATCGCGATCCGCTGACCGGCCTCGCCAACCGCCCGGGCTTCGATGCCGCCTTCCGCGACGCCGCCTTCGAGGACGATCGCACGACAGCACTCGTCGTGGTCGATCTCGACCGGTTCGCGACGATCAACGAGCGCTTCGGCCGCACCGCCGGCGATGAATGCCTGCGCCAGATTTCGGGCCGACTCGAACGCATTTTCGGTGATGCGATGCTGGTTGCGCGCATCGGTGAAGACGAGTTCGCGATATTGCTGCGCCTACCGTCCAGCCATTCGCAGCTTGCGCCGATCCTGAACGCAGCGCTGCAGCTTCTGTCCCGCCCGCTGAAGTGGAACAACCACTCGATCGAAGTTCCGCTCTCGATCGGCGCGACGATCCTGACTCCGACGCATCGCGACGACCCGACGAAACTCTTCGCCGAAGCCGACTCGGCCCTGCTCCTGGCGAAAACGGCAGGCCGCAGACGCGTCCGGATCTTCGACGGTGCGGTCGAAGACGCTCTTCCGCCCAGGAAACCGCAGACGCCGTTATCGGCCGGCCGCTTCAACTAAGTCCATCGCCTCGGACGCAATGAGGGCCGCGACGCTCTCGCATCGCGGCCCAATCGGGAGAGGCAGGCCGTGAGGCCGATCAGCCCTTCACGCTCTTGACCACCTCGGCAACGTTCTTGCCGAAGGCTTCGGCGGTCTTCAGATCGCCGGGGATCATCTCGTCGACGCCGGCATCCGACGGCGAGGTCACGAGCAGGCCAAGATAACCGCCGAGATTGTTGAGGTCGTCGCGGGTCGAGGCCTTGGCGTTGGACGGGTGCATGCCGGTGCCGGTCCACAGCATCTTGTGTTGGGCGGCGAACGTCGAGAGATAGGCCAGCGTCGAGAACTTGTCGCCGTTCAGCGTCGCCGAATTGGTGAAGCCCGCCGCGACCTTGCCCTTCCAGTCCATGGTGTACCAGGGCTTGCTGGAGGCATCGGCGAACTTTTTGAACTGCCAGGACACCATGCCCATATAGGTCGGAGAACCGAAGATGATGCTGTCGGCGGCCTTCAGCGTCTCCCACGCGGCATCCGGCAGATTGCCCTCTGCATCGATCGGGACGAGATCGACGTCGGCGCCGGTCGAGGCCGCGCCGGCCTGCACGGCCTCGGCGACTTTCTTGGTGTGGCCGTAGCCGGAATGGAAGACGATGGCGATCTTGGTCATGGTCGAACCTCAGTAAGGGGAAGCCGTTTCGCGACGCCAAGATGTTGTCAGCACATGACGACCGCAATGCCGAGCCCATTGCGGCCGTGCAGCATCGATTGGGCACCTGCGCAATGATCGACCTTTTGTCATAATGCTGCGCGCAGTCACACGACTGTCGCAACGGAACCGGTAGAAATTCCCCCGGACCACGTGCTGGACATCGAGAGCCATTCCCGACCCGGCCCCACCGGGAAAACGGACGGCTGCCCGGTCAAGGCTTAACCGGGCGCCCGCCGCGCCCGTTCGGCAGGGAAACGCGAGATGCAGATCGACATATTCACGCAGGTCATCGTGCCGGTGATCGGAGGCTTGGGCATCTTCATGCTCGGGCTAGAGTTCATGAGCAACGGCATTCAGAACCTCGCCGTCAACAAGATGCGCGCGCTGCTGGCCAAGATCGCCGGCACGCCGGTCAAGGGCGTGCTCGCTGGCACCTTCATCACCGGCATCATCCAGTCCTCGACCGCGATGACCGTCATGGTCGTCGGCCTCGTCAATGCCGGCGTCATCGGTTTGCGGCCCGCGATCAGCGTAATCATGGGCGCCAATATCGGCACCACGCTCGGCAACGGCCTGATCGCGCTGCCGCTCGGCCCGCTCGGCCTGTTTCTCGCGGGCATTTTCGCGCTGGTGCACATCTTCGCCAAATCCGAAAAGGTCAAGAACATCTCGCTCGCCTGCATGGGCTTCGCGCTGATCTTCTACGGCCTCAACCTGATGACCGGCGGCCTGCGTCCGTTGCGCGCCATGCCGGAAGTCATGGGCGTGATCTCGTCGCTCAAGGCCGACGGCTATCTTGGCCTGCTCTACTGTGTGCTGATCGCGGCCGGCATCACGGCGATGATCCACTCCTCCTCGGCCACGATCGGTATCGTCATGGGTCTCGGCGCCGCCGGCATCCTGGACTGGAAGACGGCCGTCGCCTTCTCGCTCGGCGCCGATCTGGGCACCACCATCACCTCCTGGATGGCCTCGCTCAACCTGACCAAGAACGCCAAACGAGCGGCATACTTCCATATCTCCTTCAACATCATCGGCGTCGCCATCACGATACCCTTGTTCTTCGTCTCGATGGACATCCTGACCTGGGCGATGCAGTGGTTCGGCGGCGATCCTGGTGTTCCCGTCATCGTCGGCGGCAAGGAAACCTTCCCGCTGATCCCGGTTGCGATCGGCCTGTACTCGACCTTCTTCAACATCTTCAACGCCGCCCTGCTCTTTCCCTTCCTTGGTGTCTTCGAGCGGATTCTGATGAAGGTCGGCGCGACCGCGACGAACGAGGAGGAAGACTACACCCAGCCGATGTATCTCACGGCTGCCGCCGCCAGCGACCCGGCCACGGCGGTTCCCGCCGTGCAGCGCGAAACCGGGCGCTATCTCGAAGCCGCCCGCAAGTTCCTCGACATCGCCAAGGGCACGCCCAACGCGCCTGACAAGATCGAGGAGCACTATGCCGCGATCGACATCCTCAACCGCGAGATCCGCTCCTACACCTCGGGCATGTTCAAGGCCGACATGCCCTATGCCCGGGCTGATCTCGTCGCGAGCCTGATCGAGGAAGAGGATCAGACCGCGAGCCTCGGCGAGACGCTCTACCAGATCGCCCGCCGGATCGAGCGCCAGCCCTTCGGCGAGATCGGCCGGGGCCTCGTCGACACGGTCGTCGACCAGGTCGCCGACGCCCTGCGCGCGATCATCCCGATCGACCAGGTCAACCCGCCGGTCACCGCCGACGCGGAACCACGCCTCAAGGGTCTGCTCGAACTGCGCGAGCGCTGCCTGCGCCTGGGCGCGGAGCTTCCCTGGGTCGAGCGTGGCGCGATCCTGGCCCTGCTCGGCAGCGCCGAGCGCGCCTTCTACCTGATCGAGCGGATCGACTCCGAGCGCAAATCGGTGTCGCGTTCGGTACCGGCTACGGCCGCCACCGGCGAACAGGCGCGCAATGCGGGCGGTTTCGGGGCTGCGGTCCCGGCCTGATCGAAGCAACGACAAGGCGGGCGGCTCATCATCGGGCCGCCCGTTCGCTTTTCGCCGTGCCCCAGGCGCGTCGCCCCGCTTCACCATAATCCGGACTTGCGCAGATGCCCGAACTTGCGCAGACGACGGCAAGCCAAGATGTCCGCCTCCTCAGGCGCACCGCTCTTCTGGCCCTGCCGCTGCTCGCCATCGCCGCGTTGGCGGCGGTCTATCTGCTGGACGACGGCGGCAATGCCGCCCCCGATTCCGGCTCGCTGCAGATCCTCGGTTCGGAAACGATGCGCCCCCTCGTCACGGCCTGCGCCGAGGCCTTCATGACGCGCAATCCGCAGGCGGACATCGTCGTGCGCGGCGGCGGCTCGGGCGATGGTGTCGCGGCCCTGCTGAACGGCATGGTCGATATCGGCATGATATCGCGCCCGCTGCTCGACAAGGAACGCGATTTCGCGGCGACGCGCAGTATCGATCTGGCGATGTCGGACCTCGCGATCGACGGCATCGCGGTCATCGTCAATGGCGGCAACCCATTGACGGCGCTGTCGATTGACCGGCTAAAGGCGATCTTCACCGGCGCTGTCGGCAATTGGCGCGATCTGGGCGGCGATGATCGTGCCATCCTCGTCTTCGCCCGCGCCGCCGGGTCGGGGACCGCCACGCTCTTCACCGACCACGTTCTCGACGGCGCCGCGGAAGTGCTCGGCGCCCGGAAGCTCGCCACCAACGAGGCGATCGTGGCCGAGGTGGCGGCGCGACCGGACGCGATCGGCTACACCAGCCTCGGCGCGGTGCGCAATGCCGGCAACCGGATCAAGCTCGTCGCACTCAGCATCGACGCTGGTTCGGCCGCCGTCATGCCAACCCCCACGACGCTGCGCGACAGCACCTACCCGCTCGGCCGCAAACTCTCCTTCGGCGTCGCCGGGACCGTCTCGTCAACCGCCCGCGCCTTCATCGATTCCTGTGCCGGCCAGACCGGGCAGGCGCTGATCCAGCGCGCCGGTTATGTCCCCCTCCAGGCAGCATCGCGATGAGCCTGCGCCAGCCATCTGCCACGGCCCCTGGATGGCCTGCCTGCCTGCTCGCCGTCGCTATCCTGTTCTGGCTGGGTTGCAGCAGCGCACATGCGCAGGCGCCAGCCAAGCCCGAGCCTTCGCTGCCGCAGGCCAAGCTCGTGGTCGGCACGATGCGAGCGCCGCCGTTCGTTCTGCGCGGCGATGACGGCGTCTGGAGCGGGCTCAGCATCGAGCTCTGGCAGCAGATCGCGACCGCGCTGAAAGTCGATTACGAGCTGCGTGAATTCGACTACGATCCCGACGGCCTGCTGAACGCGGTCGAGCGCAAGGAGATCGACATAGCCGTCGCGGCCCTGCCGGTAACGCCCGAAGGCGAGGAGCGCTTCGACTACTCCCATCCCTATTTCGCCGCCGGGCTGGGCATCGCCGTCAAGGTCGAACCGCAGCGCAGCATTTTCGCCTCGCTCGCCAGCATCGTCACCTGGCAATCGCTCGCCTCGGTCGCGGGCCTTCTGTGCCTGCTGGTGACGGTCGGTGCGCTGATCTGGCTGTTCGAGCGACGGCGCAACCCGGAGCATTTCGATCCGCGCCCGGCCCATGGCATCGCCGATGGCGTCTGGTGGGCGGCCGTGACGATGACCACCACGGGTTATGGCGACAAAACGCCGCTGACCTGGCGCGGCCGGAGCATCGGGCTGGTCTGGATGTTCGCCAGCATCTTCTGCATCGCCCTGTTCTCTGCGACGCTGGCCTCCTCCTTCGTCGTCGGCAAGCTCAGGACCGGCATCACCGGCCCCGCCGACCTGCCGCGCGCCCGGATCGCGGCGGTCTCGGGAACCATCGGCGAGCAATGGCTTGGCCTCCAGGGGATGACGGCGCGCAGCTATCCTTTCGTGATCCAGGCCAGCAAGGCCTTGCGCCGGGGCGAGGTCGAGGCGCTGGTCTTCGAGCGCCCGATCCTCGGCTACATGATCAAGGAATATGGCTGGAAGGATCTGGTCGTGCTGCCGCAGACGCTGGCCGTGCGCGATTATGCCTTCGCCTTTCCCCATGACAGCGCTGTCAAGGAGAAGATCAACCGCACCTTGCTGATGATCACCCAGGGCCGAGAATGGCGCGAGACGGTTCAGCGCTATGTCGGCGCGAGCGATGGCGGCGGGTAAACCCGTGTCCGCTAAGCCCACCATGTCCGCCGCGACGCTACAGATTCTTGACGAACACGACCTGCCCGTCGAGGCTGTGGCCCATGTCGCGCCAGCCATGGGCGCGATAGAAGCGCTCCGCCCGCGTGCCGGCGCCCGTGGTGAGCCAGGCCTGAGCGTGGCCGGCCATCTTCAGTCCAGCCAGCGCCGCATCGAGCAGCGCCCGGCCATGGCCGCGCCCCTCATGCGCAGGATCGATGAAAAGCGCCCAGACGAGCCCGGTCTGATGGTTGGCGCAGGCGAAGCCGACCACCACCCCGGCCTTCTCCGCGACCAGGAAAATCGCCTGCTCGCGATACCAGGCGACCTCTTCATCCGTCACTTTGGACGGATCGGAGAGCACGTTCTCGCTCACGCCCATCCGGATCGCGTGGATGCGGGGCTGATCGGCTGGGGTCGCCTTGCGAATGGGGACGGAGGCTACTGCCATCTCAGCGCTTGCGGACGAATTCCGTGCGCAGGACGAGCCCCTTGATCGCCTCATGCCGGCAGTCGATCTCTTCGGGATCGTCCGTCAGGCGGATCGACTTGATCACCGTGCCCTGCTTCAGCGTCTGTCCAGCGCCCTTGACCTTGAGATCCTTGATCAGGACCACCGAGTCGCCATCGGCGAGCACGCTCCCGGCCGCGTCCCTGACTTCGGCGCGCTGGGGCGCCGCCGCAGCGGTCATCTCCGAAGCCGGGCGCCACTCGCCCGTCACCTCGTCATAGACGTAGTCGTCGTTATCGCCGGCCATGTCCGCCCCGTGCAGCACGAAATGCCGGTCGAGCCCGGCCCGGATCGCCTATACGAGCCGGGCCGGGAATTCAACGCGAGCGGGCTGTAAAACAAGCGCCATCTCTTCAGACGGGTAGAACTCGGCGGCTTGCGCTCTATTCCGCCGCCTCCAGCCGATAGGCCGCAGGCTCATAGTTCAGGATCGGCGCCAGCCACCGCTCGACCTCGTGGATCGCCATGCCCTTGCGGGCCGCGTAATCCTCGACCTGATCGCGCTCGACCTTGGCGACGCCGAAATAATAGGCGTCCGGATGCGAGAGATAGATGCCCGACACCGAGGAGCCGGGCCACATCGCGAAGCTTTCGGTCAGCTTCACGCCGACGCGGCGCTCCGCCTGCAGCAGCTCGAACAGGGTCGCCTTCTCGGTGTGGTCGGGCTGGGCCGGGTAGCCCGGCGCCGGCCGGATGCCGCGATACTCCTCGCGGATCAGGTCCTCATTGGCGAGGTTCTCGTCGGTCGCATAGCCCCAGAACTCGGTGCGGACCTTCTGGTGCATGCGCTCGGCCATCGCCTCGGCGAAACGGTCGGCCAGCGCCTTGACCATGATCGAACGGTAATCGTCATTGTCGCGCGCGAACTTCTCCGAGATGCGCTCTTCCTCGGCGCCCGACGTGACTACGAAGGCGCCGACATAGTCGGGCCGCTCGATGCCTTCGGGCGCGACGAAGTCCGACAGGCACATGTTCGGCTTGCCGTCACGCTTGGAAAGCTGCTGGCGCAGGCCGTGGAAGGTCGCCAGTCGCTCTTGCCGGCTCTCGCCGGTATAGAGGCGGATGTCGTCGCCCACCGCATTGGCCGGCCAGAAGCCGATGACGGCCTTGGGATTGAACCAGCGCTCCTCGACGATGCGCTTGAGCATCGCCTGCGCATCGTCCCAGAGCGCGCGCGCCGCCTCGCCCTGCTTCTCGTCTTCGAGGATCGCCGGGAAGCGCCCCTTCATCTCCCAGGTCTGGAAGAACGGCGTCCAGTCGATCACCGGCACGAGATCGGCGATGTCGTAGGTCCGGAAGACGCGGGTGCCGAGAAAGCTCGGCTTGGGCGGCACATAGCTCGTCCAATCGGGCTTGAAGGCATTGGCGCGGGCCTTCACCAGCGGCAGGCGCTGCTTGTCGGCCTCGGAGCGCCGATGCGCGGCAGAGACCTTCGCGTACTCGGCCCGGATGCCCTCGACATAGGCCGGCTTCTGGTCCTGCGACAGCAGGCTGGAGACGACGCCGACAGCGCGCGAGGCATCGGTGACGTAGACCGTCTGCCCCTTCTCATAGGCCGGATGGATCTTCACGGCCGTATGCACGCGGCTGGTCGTCGCGCCGCCGATTAGCAGGGGTATGTCGAAGCCCTCGCGCTCCATCTCCGACGCCACCGTCACCATCTCGTCGAGCGAAGGCGTGATCAGCCCCGACAGCCCGATGATATCCACCTTCTCTTTGCGCGCGACATCAAGGATCTTCTGGGTCGGCACCATCACGCCGAGATCGATGACCTCGTAATTGTTGCACTGGAGCACGACGCCGACGATGTTTTTGCCGATGTCGTGGACATCGCCCTTCACCGTCGCCATCAGCACCTTGCCGGCGGCCGAGCGTTCGCCGCCGCCGTTCAGGCGCTTTTCCTCGTCCATGAACGGCATCAGATAGGCGACCGCCTGCTTCATCACGCGGGCCGACTTCACCACCTGCGGCAGGAACATCTTGCCGGCGCCAAACAGGTCGCCGACGACATTCATGCCGGCCATCAGCGGCCCTTCGATGACGTGCAGCGGCTTCTCGGCCTTGGCCCGCGCCTCTTCGGTATCGACGTCGATGAAGGCGGTGATGCCGTTGACCAGCGCATATTCCAGCCGTTTCTCGACCGGCTCCTCGCGCCAGGCCATGTCCTTGCCGGAGAACACGACGGAGCCGTCGCCCTTGAAGCGCGGCGCAGCGTCGAGCAGCCGCTCGGTCGAATCCTTGCGCCGGTTGAGGACGACGTCCTCGCAGAGCTCGCGCAGCTCAGGATCGAGCCCGTCATAGGAGCCGAGCTGGCCCGCATTGACGATGCCCATGTCCATGCCGACCTTGATGCAGTGGTAGAGAAACACCGAATGCATCGCCTCCCGGACCTTCTCGTTGCCGCGGAAGGAGAAGGACAGGTTCGAGACGCCGCCCGAGATATGGGCGTGCGGCAGGGTCTCGCGGATCGTCTTCGTCGCCTCGATGAAATCGTTGCCGTAATTGTCGTGCTCCTCAATGCCCGTCGCCACCGCGAAGATGTTCGGGTCGAAGATGATGTCCTCGGGCGGGAACCCGATCTCCTCCGTCAGCAGCTTGTAGGCGCGCGAGCAGATCTCGATCTTGCGCTGATAGGTATCCGCCTGGCCGGTCTCGTCGAAGGCCATCACGACGACGGCTGCGCCGTAGTTGCAGCAGATGCGTGCGTGTTCGAGGAAGGCGGCCTCGCCCTCCTTCATCGAGATCGAGTTGACGATCGGCTTGCCCTGGATCGTCTTCAGCCCGGCCTCGATGACATGGAATTTCGACGAGTCGACCATGATCGGCACCCGCGAAATGTCGGGCTCCGAGGCGATCAGGTTGCAGAACTCGGTCATCGCCGCCTGCGAGTCGAGCAGGCCCTCGTCCATGTTGATGTCGATGACCTGTGCGCCATTGGCGACCTGGTCGCGAGCGACATCGAGCGCGGCGGCGAAATCGCCCTCCTTGACCAGCTTGCGGAAGCGGGCCGAGCCGGTGACGTTGGTGCGCTCACCGACATTGACGAAGGGGATCGTCTCGTCGAGCGTGAAAGGCTCCAGGCCGGCCAGCCGCAGATAGCGCTTGATCTCGGGCACCTTGCGCGGCGCCTTGCCCGCGACCGCCTGAGCAATCGCCCTGATGTGCCCCGGCGTCGTGCCGCAGCAGCCGCCGACGACGTTGACCAGGCCCGCATCGGCGAATTCGGCCAGCATCGCAGCCGTCGCCTCGGGGCTTTCGTCATACAGGCCGAACTCGTTGGGCAGGCCGGCATTAGGATAGGCGCAGATCAGCGTGTCGGCGACGCGCGACAGGTCCTTGATATGGGCGCGCATCTCGCGCGCGCCGAGCGCACAGTTGAGCCCGACCGTCATCGGTGCGGAGTGCCGGATCGCGTTCCAGAACGCTTCAGTGGTCTGGCCCGAAAGGGTACGGCCCGACAGGTCGGTGATCGTGCCGGAGATCATCACCGGCAGGCGGATGCCCTTTTCGTGAAAGACATTCTCGATCGCGACGATCGCGGCCTTGGCGTTGAGCGTGTCGAAGATCGTCTCGACCAGGATGATCTCGGAGCCGCCATCGATCAGCCCCCTCACCTGCTCGGCATAGGATTCGCGCACCTGGTCGAAGGTCACGGCGCGGAAGCCGGGATTGTTGACGTCGGGCGAGATCGACAGCGTGCGATTGGTAGGCCCGACCGCACCGGCCACATAGCGCCGCCGGCCATCGGCCTTCTGCGCCAGCACGGCCGCTTCGCGCGCCAGCTTCGCCGAGGCCACGTTCAGCTCATAGGCCAGCGCCTCCATGCCGTAATCGGCCTGGGCTATCTGGGTCGAGGAGAAGGTGTTGGTCTCGACGATGTCGGCACCGGCCTGGAAATAAGCCAGGTGGATGTCGCGGATCGCCTCGGGCTGGGTCAGCACCAGAAGGTCGTTGTTGCCCTTGAGATCGTGGTTCCAGCCCTTGAAGCGCTCAGCCCTGAACTCGGCCTCGGAGAGCTTGAGGTTCTGGATCTGCGTGCCCATCGCGCCATCGAGTACGAGGATACGCTCGGACGCGGACTGCCGCAGAGCACGCTCGATCTCGGCGCCATCGACGGGTGTGGGTTGGAAGTCTGACATGTCGATGGCTTTCGATCTCAATGCTCGGTTTCGAGAGCTTTGACGCGGCTCTCCAGCGCTGCGACGCGCTTGGTCAGTCCATTGGCAAGGCTGCGAACCAGAATTGCCTCGCCTTGGATGAATTTCTCGACAGCCGGCGTGCGCCAGCTTGCGACCAATTCGGAAGACGCCGCGACAGGTTCGGCCCAGAGCCGCTCCCTGAACGCGAACAATTCGCTGAGGCTCATGTGCTCGATCTTCCCCATCGCCCTATGCTTCCCTCAGCCCTCATCCTGAGGAGCGCTCGTAGAGCGCGTCTCGAAGGATGCTCCAGGATGCTCCAGAAACATCTGGAGCATCCTTCGAGACGCCGCCTTCGGCGGCTCCTCAGGATGAGGGCTTGTAAAACTACTCTGCGGCCACGGCCCGCGCTGCGGCAGCTTCGGGTTTTACCCCGACGAGATGGCAGATGGCATAGACGAGATCGGCTTTATTCATCGTGTAGAAATGTAGGTCGCCCGCGCCACGATCGATCAGGTCTAGCGCCTGTTCGGCGCAGACGGCGGCGGCCACCAAGCGGCGCGTCGCCGCATCCTCCTCCAGCCCCTCGAAGCGGTCGGCGAGCCATTGCGGCACGCTCGCCCCGGTCTTGCGGGCGAAATTCGCAGTCTGCCTGAAGTTCTGTACCGGCACGATGCCGGGCAGGATCGGGATATCGATCCCCGCCGCCCGCACCTTGTCGAGATAGCGGAAATAGACGTCGTTATCGAAGAAGAACTGGGTGATCGCGCGGGTCGCCCCGGCATCGACCTTCTTCTTCAGCGCGTCGATGTCGGCATCCAGCGAAGCGGCCTCCGGATGCTTCTCCGGATAGGCGGACACCGTGACCTCGAAATCGCCGATGCGCTTCAAGCCGGCGACCAGATCCGAAGTCTGGTGATAGCCTTGCGGATGCGGCTCGTAGGTCGTGCCGAGCCCGCCGGCCGGATCGCCGCGCAGCGCCACGACATGACGTACGCCAGCGTCCCAATAAGCGCGGATGACCTCGTCGACCTCGTCGCGCGACGCCGAGACGCAGGTCAGATGCGCTGCCGGCTTCAGGGCCGTCTCCTCGACCATACGCTTGACGGTGGAATGGGTGCGCTCGCGCGTCGAGCCGCCGGCCCCATAGGTCACCGAGACAAAGCTCGGCCCCAAAGGCTCGAGCCGGCGCACGCTCTCCCACAACGACGTCTCCATCTCCGGGGTCTTCGGCGGGAAGAACTCGAAGGAGACTTTCGGCCGGCGGGTGCCGTGCCGACTGGGGCGAAACGCATTCATCAGGCCACCTCAAGATTGTTCTGGCGCAGCGGCAGGTCGCCCTGCACGCGCCGGTCGCGCCCGCGCCACAGCATGACGGGCAGTTGTCCGGACCCGCCGCCGGCGAGCGTCACCTCTTCGGCGAGGTCGCAGGCAAGCCCGGCTTCGGAAAACCAGCCTTCGATCTGCGCTCGCGAAAATCCGAGCCGGCGATGGGCATGCTCACTGCGCAGGAATTCCATCTCATGCGGCGCGAAATCGATCACGATCAGCCTCCCCCCGGGGCTGAGCATCGCGGCGGCTTCCCGCACCGCGCGGCCCGGATCGTCGAGGAAATGCAGCACCTGGTGAATGATGACGACGTCGAAGGCGCCGCGCGCGAAGGGCAGCGCATAGATGTCGCCTTGGCGCAACTCGACGCGCGACAGCCCCGCCTTTTCGAGATTGGCCCGCGCCACCGCGAGCATGGCGTGGTTGGCATCGACGCCGACGGCCCGCCCGAATTTGGGCGCGATCCGCTCCAGCATGCGCCCCGTGCCGGTGCCGAGATCGAGCACGCCGCCCGGCGTCCCCTCGCCGACGGCGGCCTCGACGGCAGCTTCGACGGCATGGTCGGGCACATGCAGCGTCCGCAGCCGGTCCCAGTCGCGCGCGACACTGGCGAAATAGCTCTGCGCCACCTCAGCCCGCGAAGCCCGCACCGCAGAGAGCCGCTCGCGGTCGGCGGTCAGGACGGGGTCCCGCCGGTCGAGCCACGCCGCCAGCGACGCCGCGAACGCGCCGCCCGCCCCGGTCTCGTCGAGGCGGAAGAAGGCCCACGCCCCCTCCCGCGACCGCCGCACCAGCCCGGCCTCCGCCATCAGCTTGAGATGGCGCGAGATGCGCGGCTGCGATTGCCCGAGAATGTCGGTCAGGTCGGAAACGGAAAGCTCGCCCTCTGCCAGCAACGCCAAGATGCGCAGACGCGTTTCTTCCCCCGCGGCCCGCAGACCGGCGAGCAGGACGCCCGACGAGAGCGTAGGAAGCTGGCGCAAGCGCGTGATCTCCGAGACTGTGCAAAACAGATATAAAGATATGTTTATGTCAAATTTGCCATGAACGCAAGCCTGGTGATCGACTGGTACCGACGGCTGCACCGACTGACGGCGTCATTGCTTCGGCACGGTTGACCGGAGCAAGCCAACGATCGGCGACGCGGAAGATGATGACCCCGCTCGTTGGGCTTCGACAGGCCCAACGCATCACTCCGCGAAGGCTTGGCTCGAACTGTATCGAAATGTTCTGGACAATCCGCGAACTCCATCAGATGCAACCGCACAAGCGGAGCACCGATTATGGACAAGACAGCCAGCGGCTGGATCAACGGATTCCTGGGCGTGCTGATCTTCAGCGGCTCGCTGCCGGCGACGCGGGTGGCGGTGGCCGCCTTCGATCCGGTCTTCCTGACGGTCGCGCGCGCCGCCATCGCCGGGCTCGTCGGGCTCGCGCTGCTGCTCGCTTTCCGCGAGAAGCGCCCGGCACGGGCCGATATCGCACCACTTGCGACCGTCGCGCTCTGCGTCGTCATCGGGTTTCCGCTGTTGACCGCACTGGCGCTGCAGCATGTCACCTCGGCGCATTCCATCGTCTTCATCGGACTGCTGCCGCTGGCGACGGCGCTGTTCGGCGTGCTGCGCGGCGGCGAGCGGCCAAGGCCCGCCTTCTGGCTGTTCTCATGCCTCGGCAGCGCGCTGGTCGCGGGATTCGCCCTGAGCAAGGACTTCGGCCCGTCGCTGTCGGGCGATCTGCTGATGCTCGCCGCCATCATCGTCTGCGGTCTCGGCTACGCGGAAGGCGCCGCCCTGTCGCGCCGGCTCGGCGGCTGGCAGGTCATCTCCTGGGCGCTGGTGCTGGCGCTGCCGGTCATGCTGGTACTGGCGCTTTTCGCCATGCCGTCGAGCCTTGCCGGCGTCGGCGGGCCGGCATGGCTCGGGCTAGGCTATGTTTCGCTGTTCAGCATGTTGATCGGCTTCGTCTTCTGGTATCGCGGCCTCGCCCAGGGCGGGATCGCGGCCGTCGGGCAACTGCAATTGCTGCAGCCCTTCTTCGGGCTGGCCCTTGCAGCCGCGCTGCTGCACGAAGCGGTCAGCTGGCAGATGGTCGCGGTCTCGGCGGCTGTGGCGCTCTGCGTCGCCGGAGCCAAGCGCTTCGCGGCACCCCGCTGAGGCCGATCGCAGACCTCAACTTTTCGGCACTGTCGGCGGAATGACAATGACCGCGTCACCCGACATCACCTCACCCGCGCGGTCAACCGACAGCACCAGTCCACGCAGGCTGGCCGCAGCCTTGACGAAGGCGAATTCGAGATCCGGCTGGCCCACGGCGGCGGCAAGCGCCCGCCCCGCCTGCCGGCATGGCTTGTTGTAGCCCTCGACACGCAGCACGGCCCCGCCATCGAAACGCCCCTTGCCGCCCCAGGCGCCGCCGATCGCAAGCCGGCTGCCCGGAGCGATCCGCGAAAAGGCAGGCAGACCCTCGATCAGCAGATTGCCGCCGAGCCACTCGGTCCTGAGTTCGACGATACCCAGCCGCCCCGCGACCTCGGTGAGCTCGGCCGGGCAGAGCGCCGAAAGCTGTCTGTCGTTGCGCAGGGTCGTGCCGCGCGGCAGCCACGGCTCGCGAGGGCCGGAGGCCCGCGTCGCACCTGAATGCAGGTCGCCGACGATGCCGGCCAGGTCGAGTTGCAGCGACAGAACGGCGGTCGTTACGAAGTCATGCGGCTTGGGGACTACCCCGGTCGCCGTAAAAATCCCGGCAACGACGCCGGGCACAGAAGGATACGTCATCGCGGCTGAATGGGCGCGATCGCCGGAACCGTCAATGAGGCCGGAAGGATCAGAGCAGCTGCAGCGAACCCGCGGCCGTCTTGCCTCGTTCGGTCTTGAGATCGAACGAGACGTTCTGTCCTTCGGTCAGCGTCATCAATCCCGCTTCCTTTACGGCAGTGATGTGCACGAACACGTCCTTGCCGCCATCCGCTGGTTGAATGAAACCAAAGCCCTTCTCGGTATTGAACCACTTTACGGTTCCGGTCGCCATAGCCGCATCCTTTGGAGCCAACGCGTCTTGCCGACCGATGGATTAAAGCGTCCGAAGGCCGAACGGCTCAAGAATTGACCGAAACCTCACTCTTGTCGAGACCAAAGGGAAGGCATGTCGCAGACCCGGACGGTCAAGACTTGGTCAGAAGCACGTCAGTCTTCGTCGCAGCGGTCGAGGAGCCGCCGAGATAGATCTCGACCGCGCCGGGCTCCACCAGATAGCGCCCGGCATCGTCATGGACGCCGAGCCGCGACGCCTCGATCCGGAACCGCACCGTCCGCATCTGCCCTGCCGGGATCATGACCTTGTCGAACGCCTTCAGCTCCCGCATCGGGCGCGAGCGGCTGGCGACCGGCTGGCGGATATAGAGCTGCACGACCTCCTGCCCGTCCCTGGTGCCGGTGTTGCTGACGTCGACGGAGACCTCGATCGTGCCGTTCAGCGGCACCGTTCCCTGCGCGACACGCGCATTTGCGTAGGAAAAGCCCGAATAGGATTGGCCAAAGCCGAACGGGTAGAGCGCCTCGTTGGCCTCGTCGATATAGATCGATTCATAACGCTGGCGGATCTTCTGCGGCCGGCCGGTCGGCAGCTGATTGTAATAAACCGGGATCTGTCCGACCGAGCGGGGAAAGCTCATCGGCGTGCGCCCGGACGGGTTGACCTTGCCCGAAAGCACGTCGGCGACGGCGGTGCGCCCCTCGGTGCCGCCATGGAAGGTCTGGACGATCGCCGCGACATGCGCATCCGCCCAGGTCAGCACCAGCGGCCGGCCGGTCGCCAGCACCAGCACCACCGGCTTGCCCGTAGCGACCAGGCCCTCCAGCAGCTCCTGCTGCACGCCCGGCAGGCCAAGATGAGTGCGCGAGGCACCCTCGCCCATGAATTCGCAATCCTCGCCCAGCATGGCGACGATCAGATCGCTGGCGGCTGCCGTCCTTAGCGCCGCGTCCTTGTCGGCGAACTCCGTGCCGCAGGCCTTGGTGAAGGCCGGCTCGTAGGCGACCACGACATCGCCCGGCAGCCGCTCCTTCAGTGCCTCGGGCAGCGCCTGGATGACGCGGCGGCCGAGGCCTGCAGGGTCCGTCCAGACCCGCTCGTCTTCCGGGCGCGCCATCGCGCCGATCACCGCGACGGATTTCACCGTCGGCGCGATCGGCAACGTGCCATCGGCGTTCTTGAGCAGGATGACGCTTTCCTGTGCAGCCCGCAGCGCGACCTCGCGTGCCTCCGCCGTCTGCATCAGGGCAGGCGCCGCAGCGGGGTCGACATCGGCGCGCTCGAACAGGCCGAGATGGAATTTCACCCGCAGTACCCGGCGCACCGCCTCGTCGAGCGCCTTCACCGGCACGCGCCCGGCCTTCACCTCGTTGCCGAGATGCTTGAGATAGACATCGCCCATCATATCCATGTCGATGCCGGCGAGCAGCGCCTTGCGCGCCGCCTCGGCATCGTCCTTGGCGATGCCGTGCAGTCTCAGCTCCGTGATCGAGCCGAAATCCGAGGTGACGAAGCCGCGGAAGCCCCATTTGCCACGCAGAAGATCGGTCAACATCCCGCGATGGGCGGTCGCCGGCAGCCCGTTCAGCGCATTGAACGCCGCCATCACCGTCATCGCCCCGGCCTCGAACGCGGCCTTGAATGGTGGCAGGTGCAAATCGTGCAGCTGGCTCGTCGGGATCCAGGTCGAATTGTAGTCGCGACCGCCCTCGCCTGCGCCATAGCCGACGAAGTGCTTCACTGTGGCCGCGACCCCGCCGCGCTGATAGCCATGGACGCGCGCCGCCGCCACGACCGAGGCGAAATACGGGTCCTCACCCGCGCCCTCCAACCCTCGACCCCAGCGCGGATCGCGCGACATGTCGACCATCGGCGCGAAGGTCCAGTTGATGCCGGCCGCAGACGCTTCCCGGCCGGTCCAGTAGGCCGCCTGCTCGATCAGTGCCGGATTCCAGGTCGAGGCCTGGCCGAGCGGCAGCGGGAAATAGGTCGAGAAGCCGTGGACCGCGTCGAGCCCGATGATCAGCGGGATCTTCAGCCGCGTTTCGCGCACCGCCTTCTGCACCGCGAGGACTTCGCTGGGCACGACGAAGTTCATCACTGCGCCCATGCGGCCGGCCTTGATCTGCCCGATGTCGAAACCGTCGCCGCGCCCCGACAGATGCAGCTGGCCGACCTTCTCCTCCAGCGTCATCTTGCCGATCAGCGCATCGATCCGCCGCTCGATCGCCGCGGCTTCACGGCCGGTCTTCCAGGCGACGGCATCATCGGCAAGGGCCGCGAGCGGCAAAGCGAGGCAGGCAAGCAAGGCAGCGACGAGCCGCAACATCATGGAACAGGTTCTCGCAAGGCTGGCGGAGACGACGAACCGGCCCTACAGGATCGCCCGGCATGGCTCAACCGTTGCATCATGTCGCACCGGGCCGGAAGATCGGGATGTCTTGATGACGGATGCCACCACTGCGATGGAAACAGGCGAGCGCCATCGCTTCTACGAAGATGTCTTCGCCATGTTGCTCGGCACCCTTTTGGTGAGCATCGGCATCGTTCTCTACACCAAGGCGACGCTGGTCACGAGCGGGGCGGCTGGCCTCGCGCTGCTGTTTCAGGCGGCCACGGGCATCAATTTCGGCATCCTGTTCTTCGCCATCAACCTGCCCTTCTACTGGCTGGCGATCCGCCGCATGGGCTGGCGCTTCGCGGCCCGTACCTTCATCGCGGTCGGGCTCGTCTCCACCTTCACCTGGGCGACGCCGGGGTGGCTCAGGATCGAGACGGTCGATCCGATCTATGCCGCGCTCGCCGGCGGCAGTTTGATGGGGCTGGGGCTGCTTGCGCTGTTTCGCCACCGCACCGGGCTCGGCGGCGTCAACATCCTGGCGCTCTACCTGCAAGAGAAGCACGGCATCCGCGCCGGCTGGTTTCAGCTCGGCGTCGACATTCTGATCCTGTGCGGGGCGCTCTTCCTGCTGCCGCCCGACAAGGTGCTGGTCTCGCTGCTGGGCGCCGCCGTGCTGAACCTCATCCTCGCGATCAACCATAAGCCGGGGCGGTATATGGGGGTGTCGTAGAGGCTGGTTGCCTCGGGCAGAATTCCATGGTTCCTCCGCTCCGAAGCCAAAGCGTGGAGGCGACGACCATGGCCCAGCCCTTGACCATCGAAGACCTGCGCCTGCTGGCCAAGCGTCGCGTGCCGCGCATGTTCTACGACTACGCCGATTCCGGCGCCTGGACCGAGAGCACCTATCGCGCCAACGAGACCGATTTCGCAGCCATCAAGCTGCGCCAGCGCGTCGCCGTCGACATGACCGATCGCACGCTCGAATCGACCATGATCGGCGAAAAAGTGGCGATGCCGGTCGCGATCGCGCCCACCGGGATGACCGGGATGCAGCACGCAGATGGCGAGATTCTCGCCGCCAGGGCAGCAGCCAAGGCGGGCGTACCCTTCACGCTCTCAACCATGAGCATCTGCTCGCTCGAAGATATCGCCAACCACGTCGGCAATCCCTTCTGGTTCCAGCTCTATGTGATGAAGGACCGGGACTTCAGCGCCCGCCTGATCGAGCGGGCGAAGCGCGCCGGCGTCACCGCCCTCGTGCTGACGCTCGACCTCCAGATCCTCGGCCAGCGCCACAAGGACATCCGCAACGGCCTGTCCGCCCCGCCCAAGCCGACGCTGGCCAACCTGATCAATCTCGCCACCAAGCCGCGCTGGTGCCTGAAGATGCTCGACACGCCGCGGCGCAGCTTCGGCAACATCGTCGGACATGTCAGCGGCGTCGCCGACATGTCCTCGCTCTCCTCCTGGACCGCAGACCAGTTCGACCCCAAGCTCGACTGGGACGACATCAAGCGCATCAAGGAGCAATGGGGCGGCAAGTTGATTCTGAAAGGCATCCTCGACCCCGAGGATGCCGAGATGGCGGTCCAAAGCGGCGCCGATGCCCTGATCGTTTCCAACCATGGCGGCCGCCAGCTCGACGGCGCACTTTCTTCCATCGCCGCCCTGCCGGCGATCGTCGAGCAGGTCGGGAACCGCATGGAAATCCTGTTCGACGGCGGCATCCGTTCCGGCCAGGACGTGATCAAGGCGCTGGCGCTCGGCGCCCACGGCACCTTCATCGGCCGCGCGTTTCTCTACGGGCTGGGCGCGATGGGCGAGGAAGGCGTCACCCGCTGCCTCGACATCATCAGGAAGGAGCTCGACATCACCATGGCGCTGTGCGGGCTGCGCGATGTACGCGATGTCGATGGACGTATTCTTGTAGACGGCAATCGGCAGCGGCGGGTGCGGTGATGGTCAAATCCGGATGAGCGCGACGCTATAATCTGCGAGGATAGCATCGCCCGTCACCAGAACGAGATCGCGCCGTATGGCTTGCGCGACGATCATTCGGTCGAACGGATCGCGGTGGATCGGCGGAAGGCCGCCTGCCGCGACTGCGTCTTCCTGCGTGATCTGCAGGCATGCGATCCCAAGCCCCGTAACGCGGACCCAGGCATCGGCGGGGAGCGCAAGCTTGCCGGCGTTGCGCTTGATCTCAAGCTCCCAGATCGTTGCAGCACTGATGGCGACGCTGTCGGCCTTGGCCATCGCATCATGAAGCCGTTGGCTGATAAAACCCGGATACAAGCCCGTCCACCACAGCATCACATGGCTGTCGAGGAGAAGCCTCATTCAGTCGGGTTCCCCCAATTTCCTCGAGCACCTTCGAAGCTATCGCTACCTTCGAACAGATCAGCCATCTCGTCATCCGGCTTCCACCAGTCGGGGTCGATTTCGGTGATCAGGCCCGCAAGCGCGCCCGGCGTCCGCCAAGCTTGGCCGGCTTCCCCGTCACCTGTCTCCGACGCGGACGAGTGTGGCGGCAGGAGCCGAGCAATCTCGACGCCATCCTTCAGCAACACGATTTCTTCGCCCTGGCGTACCTGCTCGATCAGCCGGGCTAGGCCGCTTTGCGCTTCCTCGATCGTGACTCGGGTTTGAATGGTCATGGCAGCGCTCCGAACATCTGCGATGGAGCATCGACCGTACCACATCACGCCAAACGCCGCCAAACCCCTCAGCGCGAGAACTTCTTGTACTGAATCCGCTTCGGGATCGTCGAATCGATCCCCAGCCGCCGCTTCTTGTCTTCCTCATACTCCGCGAAATTGCCCTCGAACCACTCGACATGGCTCTCGCCCTCGAAGGCGAGGATGTGGGTCGCGATCCGGTCCAGGAACCAGCGATCATGGCTGATGATCACGGCGCAGCCGGCGTAGTCCTCCAGCGCCTCCTCCAGCGCCCGCAGCGTGTCGACGTCGAGGTCGTTTGTCGGCTCGTCGAGGAGGAGGACGTTGGAGCCCGCCTTCAGCATCTTGGCGAGGTGGACGCGGTTGCGCTCGCCGCCCGAGAGCGAGCCGACCTTCTTTTGCTGGTCGCCGCCCTTGAAGTTGAAGGTCGAGCAATAGGCGCGTGAATTGATCTCGCGCTTGCCGAGATAGAGGATGTCGTTGCCGCCCGAGATCTCCTCCCAGACGTTCTTCTTGTCGTCGAGCGAGTCGCGGCTCTGGTCGACATAGCCCAGCGTGACGCTCTCGCCGATCTTGATCGTGCCGGAATCGGGCTTGTCCTGCCCGGTGATCATCCGGAACAGCGTGGTCTTGCCGGCGCCGTTGGGGCCGATCACGCCGACGATGCCGCCCGGCGGCAGCTTGAACGACAGCCCGTCGATCAGCAGCTTGTCCTGAAAACCCTTCGACAGGTCCTCGAAATCGACGACGTTGTTGCCGAGCCGCTCGGCGATCGGGATGATGATCTGCGCGCCGTCGGGCCCCTTGTTGTTGGCCTTCTGGACGAGCTCGTCATAGCGCTGGATGCGCGCCTTGCTCTTGGCCTGGCGCGCCTTGGGCGAGGCCAGCACCCATTCCTGCTCGCGCTCCAGCGTCTTCTGCCGGGCGACGTCCTCGCGGCCTTCCTGGGCAAGACGCTTCTGCTTCTGCACCGACCAGGCCGAGTAGTTGCCCTCATAGGGGATGCCCTGGCCGCGATCGAGCTCCAGGATCCAGCTCGTGACGTTGTCCAGAAAGTAGCGATCATGGGTGACGATCAGGATCGCGCCCGGATACGAGCGCAGATGCCCTTCGAGCCATGCGGTGGTCTCGGCGTCCAAATGGTTGGTCGGCTCGTCGAGCAGCAAAAGCTCCGGCTGCTCCAGCAGGAGCTTGCAGAGCGCGACGCGGCGGCGCTCGCCGCCCGAGAGCTTGGAGACCTCCCAGTCGTCGGGCGGGCAGCGCAGCGCATCCATCGCCTGATCGACCTTGGAGTCGAGATCCCACAGGCCCTTGGCCTCGATCTCGTCCTGCAGCTTGGTCATCTCGTCGGCGGTCTCGTCGGAGTAGTTCATCGCCAGCTCGTTGTAGCGATCCATGATCGCCTTCTGCGGGGCGACGCCAAGCATGACGTTGTCGCGGACGTTCAGCTCCTCATTGAGCTTGGGCTCCTGCGGCAGGTAGCCGACGCGCGCGCCCTCGGCGACCCAGGCCTCGCCGGTCCATTCCTTGTCGAAGCCGGCCATGATCTTGAGCAGCGTGGATTTACCCGCGCCGTTGACGCCGAGCACGCCGATCTTGGCATCGGGATAGAAGGACAGGTGGATGTCCTTGAGGATTTGCTTGCCGCCCGGATAGGTCTTCGACAGGCCGCGCATATGGTAGATGAACTGACGGGACATGGGCGTGCGGGCTCCGCTGACGGACAAGCGTTCGGGCGTGTCGGGAATGATGGCGCGTATGTAGCGAGGCGGCGCGGAAGCCGCAACCGGGGCCGTATGAAGCTTGTCAGACGGCTTCGACGAACGACGTCTGCTATCCGGTAAAAATGCCCTTCAGAACGGCCCGTTGCTCCAGGATGAAATCGAAGAACGCCGCAACGCGAGGCGTCCGCCGCACATCGGGATGCGCCAGGATCCGCCAGCTGCGCGTCAGCTCCGGGATCGGGCCGAGCACGCGCACCAGACCGTCCTCGGCGTCGCCGAGCGCGGTCGGCAAGGGTCCGATGCCGACGCCGGATTTTACTGCAGAGACCAGTCCGAGGACGCTGTTGTTACGCACCGCGAAACGTGCCGCCGGCGCGACCTCCTTGAGCCATGTCAGCATCCGATGATCCGCCAGCGTGGCCTCGAAACCGACGAGTGGGTGCAAGGCCAGCTCCTGTACGCTCGCCGGCCGGCCGTGTCGCGCGATGTAGTCGGGGCTGGCATAGATCGCCCAAAGCGAGTCCGCGATTTTGCGCCCGACGAGTTCGTCGTCGGTATCGCCGGAGCGAAAAGCCACGTCCGCGTCGCCCTTGGCGAGGTCGAGATAGCGGTCGCTGGTGACGAATTCGACGCGCAGCCTGGTGTACCGCGCATGGAACGTGTCGAGCAGCTTCGACCGGACGATACGAAGTACGATCGGCTCGGGACAGGTCACCCTGATCACGCCCTCGAGCTCGCGCGCCGTGTCGTCGAGATGATGCTCGAGTTCGGCGACGGCGCGCGCCACGCCTTGCGCGAGCGGAAGCAGGTTCTGCCCGTCCTCGGTCAGCCGATAACCGGCGGTATGCCTGACGACCAGCTTGCGGCCGATGCGCCGTTCCAGTTCGGACAGGCGTCTCTGCACCGTCGATTGGCTGAGACCGAGCGCCCGCCCCGCTGCGATCATGCTCTGGTGCTCCGCGACCGCAAGGAAGGGCTTCAGGTCGTTCCAGTCGAACATTGCCGATGACCTTGCAGTCCTGAGGCCCCACGACGCAAAGCTGAGGCTGCCACACTCCGCGGCACAGGCCTACCCTTCCGGCTGCATCGACATGCTGTCGACGCCTGTCACGGGAGGAAGGCGCCATGCGCAAATCATTCTGTTCAACCGCAATGCTGGGTGTCGGCTTGCTCGCAGGTGCAGCCGCGCAGGCACAGGAAGCCGGCCTCGCCAAGCCCAATCTCGTCCTGCGGCAACTCGTCGAGGCCATGCCGCGGGAGTCCGGGCAGGAAGTACGGGTGCTGACCGCGACCTTCCAGCCCGGCGACAAGACGGTCCACCATACCCATCGTTTCCCCGTGACGGTCTATGTGCTGGAAGGCGCCTTTACGCTGGAGCTCAAGGGCAAGCCGCCGGTCGTCGTGAAAGCCGGCGAAGCCTATGTCGAGCCGCCGCTCGTCGAGATGACCGGCTACAACCGCAGCACTACGGAGCTGACCAAGGTCGTGATCTTCTATGTCAGCAGCCGGGACACCCCGTTCCTCGACCCGCTGCACTGACGCGACATTCAAATCGACGGTGAGCGGGAGATTGGCTCCCACATCGCGCCGCGCGAGCTTGCCTTGCGCTTCACAAACGCGCCAGCCTCGCATCTGCACGCTTTCCCCGGCCCGGCAATTGCCTAAGCTTGATCTGCTGGGACGAATGCGGGAGTGTCGGATGAGGCTGCCCAAGATCCTTGTGAAGCTGGCTCTTCTGGCTGGAGCCATCCTCCCGCCCGTTCTGCCCGCCCGCGCCCAGTCCGACGAACCCGGCTGCCGCCCTGAAATGGCCTCGCTGCGCCTGCCCATCCAGCGCGCTGCGCTCGCCAAGGACGAGGTCAGGCTGACCTTTGTGGGCCATGCCAGCTTCGTGATCGAGACGCCCGCCGGCATCAAGGCCGTGACCGACTACAACGACTATGTCCGGCCGCGCGAAACGCCCGACATCGCCACCATGAACAAGGCACATTCGACGCATAATTCCCGCAGTCCAGACCCTGCGATCAAGCACGTCCTGCCGGGCTGGGATCCGACAGGCGCCGGCGCGGCAAAGCATGATCTGACGCTGGGCGACATGCGCGTGCGCAACGTCCCGACCAATATCCGCTCCTATTCCAGCGCGACCGATTTCGACGGCAATTCGATGTTCGTCTTCGAGATCGGCGATCTCTGCATCGCCCATCTCGGCCATCTGCATCATCCTCTCGAGCCCGGCCATCTGCGCGCGCTCGGCCGCGTCGATGTCGTGCTGTTCCCCGTCGACGGCAGCTACACGCTGGATCAGGAGGGCATGCTGGAGGTGCTGAAGACGCTGCAGGCCAAGGTCATGATACCCATGCACTTCTTCGGCGGCTCCAGTCTCGCGCGCTTCCTGAGCCGCACGGAAGGCCTTTGGCCGACGGAACGCAAGGGCGAGCCGACGATCACGCTGGCCAAGGCCGCCCTCCCCGCCCAGCCGACGATCATCGTTCTGCCTGGGAACTGAGAGCGATCAGTCGCCTCACCCCACCAGCGCCCGCCGCCCCTCCAGCGGATAGGCCGGGTCGCTGTAGCCCGGCGTCGAGGGGTGCCCGGCCGGAACCAGCGAATCCACGATCGCCTCGTCCTCGGCGGTGAAGTCTACATCCAGCGCCGAGAGATAGGCCTGCCACTGCTCCAGGGTGCGCGGCCCGGCGATCGCCGCCGTCAGCAAGGCGTTGTTCAGGACCCAGCGCACGGCGAACTGGATCGGCGTCAAGCCGCGTTGTTCCGCATGGACCTTGATCGTCTGCGCGATCACGAGGCTCTCCTCGCGCCATTCCGTCTGCATGATGCGCTTGTCGCCGCGTGCCGCGCGCGTGCCCTGCTGCGGCGCCTGTCCGGGCTCGTATTTTCCTGTCAGCACGCCCCGCGCCAGAGGCGAATAGGAGGCGACGCCGAGCCCGTAGAAACCGCAGGCCGGCAGATGCTCGACCTCCGGCATACGGTTCATCGCGTTGTAATAGGGCTGGCTGACGACCGGGCGGTCGATGCCGAGCTCGTCGCAGAGCCGGCAGATTTCGGCGACCCGCCAGGAGCGATAGTTCGAGACGCCGAAATGCCGGATCTTGCCCTGCGCGACGAGATCGCCGATCGCCCGCACGGTCTCGCCCAGCGGTGTCGTGTGGTCCTCCTTGTGGAGGTAATAGATGTCGATGAAGTCGGTGCCGAGCCGGCGCAGACTGTCCTCGCAAGCCTGCATCAGCCATTTGCGCGAGAGTCCGACCTGATTGGGTCCGGAACCCATCGCATTGGCGACCTTGGTCGCTAGCACCCATGAATGCCGCTTTTCCGCAATCGCGCGCCCGGTGACCTCCTCCGAACGCCCCTCATTGTAGACGTCGGCCGTGTCGATGAAATTGATGCCGGCGGCATGGGCATGGTCGATGATCTCGCGCGACTGCACTTCGTCCGTCGCGCCGCCGAACATCATCGTGCCCAGGCACAACGGCGAAACCTTGAGGCCCGACCGGCCGAGTTGGCGATAATCCATCGAAACTGCTCCTTGCGTGTGCGGTCAGCCTGCCCGAGGCGCTGCCGCTGCGCCAGCACCGGCAACGCAGCCGCGCCCTGCGGCCCGCGCCCGAAGCAGCTGGTTCACGCAAAAATCCGGGCCGGCAAGGAAATGCTTAACCTTCTATGTCACGGTTTTGTATTGCAGACCCCGGTCGACTTCGATGAACATCGCAACCCTGGTTCAGAGCCAGACATTGGCCACCTTACTGCAGGCGCTGGCGCCTGCGACGGGGCTCGTCGCCGGCAAGACGATCGCGGCACAACTGGTCTCGATCGACGGCGACGGCACGGCGACCGCATTGGTCGAGGGCATCCCGGTTTCGCTGAAACTCGCCGGTCCTGAAGCGAGGCAGGCCGCACTCCAGCCCGGGGCTACCCTGACGCTCAGGCTCGATCCGCCGGAGACGCCGGGCGCTGCTCTGCGCGCCACCCTGATCGAGACCCGCCCGCCCCCCGATCCGTCCCTGTCGGCGATGCCCAGGGCGCCCGCCCTCGCCCCGCCGGTCGCGCCGGCAGCCGCCGCCGCCGCGCTTCCAGCCGACACGGTCATCGTCTCCCCCGCGACCTCCGCATTGGCGGCAGGCACGGGCCCAGCCACCGGCCTCGCACAGCAGCGTCCCGAGGTTGCGCCGCAGCTACAGCCCCGGCAGGCCGCCATCGCGTCGCCCGATATCGCGCAGCCGGGTGTCGTCGCGTCGCCGCGCGCTTTGGCCGGCCCGCTGATCGGCTCGGCACTCGCCCATCAGGATAGCCTCGCCCCGCTCTTCGCCAATATGCGCGGCCTCGCCTCCGGCTCGGTCGCCTTGACGTTGCCGCGACCGCTGCTGGCGCTGATAGGCCAGGTTCTGGCTCAGGCGATCCCGGTCGAGCGCAAGCCCCTGACCGCACAGGTGCTGCGCGAAGCCGTGGCCAAATCCGGCCTTTTCCACGAAGCGGTCGAGGCCGGCGTCCAGCGGCCCACGCCCCAGGGCGATCTCAAGGCCGGGCTGCTCGCCTTGCGCGACGTGCTGGAGCCGCTGATCGGCGCGCACGCCCGCCCGGATGCGGCGCAGGCCGCGGACGAAGTACCGCTTCCCGCTAACCCCGAGGCCACCCATCTCCGCCCCGCGCCGCCGCGCCGCGACGGTACGCTCACGCCCCAGCCGATCGTGGAGCCGAGCCTTTCCGCAGGCGACCGCCCGCTGGTCATCGCCCAGACTCTGCTCGACCAGACCGAGGCGGCGATCGACCGGCTGACCCTTGGACAATACGCCTCGCTGCCGCCCGACGGGACACGGGCCGACGCCCAGCAGGGCCAGCGCTGGCTTACCGAATTGCCCCTCGCCTTCCAGGCCGGCACCGCGATCCTGCCGCTGCAGATCGAGCGCGAGCCGCCGCGCCGCGATGCGCCTGCCGGCGAGCCGCCGCTCTGGCGCCTGCGTTTCGCGCTCGATGTCGAGCCGCTCGGGCCGCTTCAGGGCATCGTGACCTTGCAGGGTCGCAGCGTCGGCGTGACGCTCTGGGCCGAACGCGAGGGCACCAGCCAACAGTTGCGCGCCGCCACGCCGGGGCTCGAAACGGCCCTCGTCGATGCCCAGTTCGAGCCCGGCACGTTCGACATCCACACCGGCCATCCGCGCGTGATGCAGCCCACCGCCGGCCAATTCCTGGACCGGCTGTCATGACCACGCCAACACCGCGCCAGATCGCCGTCGCGCTCGAATATGACGGCCAGGGCGCACCGCGCGTCACCGCCAAGGGCCGTGGTGAACTCGCCCAGCGCATCGTCGACACCGGCCGCGAGCATGGCGTCGCGATCGAGGAAAACGCCGTGCTGGCGCAGGCTCTCTCCGCCGTCGAGCTGGACGACCAGATTCCGGAAGAACTCTACCGCGCCGTGGCACAGGTCATTGCCTTCGTGCTCTCGCTGCGCGGCGAGATGCGCGACGCGACGGCGAGGCACGGCAATCAGGGCGGCAAAGCGCTTTGACCACATCGATCGTCGTTCGACGCATCAGCCCGGCGGACTATGCCGGATTCAGCGCGGCCTTCGCCGAACTGGCAAGGCGCGCGCCCGAACCCAACCCGCATATGGCGCCCGCCGCCGTCGAAGCCGCCGGGCTGTTCGTCGATGACGGCGCGATCGTTATCCTCGCCGCCTGGCTGAGCGAGGCGCTGGGGTCGGAGCGGCTCGCCGGTATCTGGGTGCTGCGCCGCCAGCGCGACTGGCGCAGCGGCTTTGCCGCCGTGCTCTCGGCCCCGCTTCTGCCGCTCTATGAGGTCTCGTCGGGCCCGGTGCTCGACCGCGACCATGCCGAGGATGTCGCCTGCGCGCTCCTGCGGCACGTCAAGGCCTCGCGCGACCTCCCCAAGATCCTCGCCCTGCCGCTGTTGCCGCTGGAGGGACCGGTCTACGAGGCGCTCGCGGAAGCCTGCCGCATCGTGGCGGGCAAACTCTCGACCTACGAGACCTGGTCCCGCCCGATGATGCTGCCGCAGCCGGGCGACGATGCCGAGCGCTATATCCGGCGCTCGCTCGGCCCGGGCTACAAGAAGCGCATGCAGCAGTTCCGCGCCATCGGTCGCGACGGCGAGGTGACCGTCCGGCGGCTGCGCACCGAGAAGGCGCGCGAGGCCTTCGAGACCTTCCTGACGCTGGAGGCGGCCGGCTGGAAGGGTAAAGCCGGCACCGCGATTGCCTGCCTGCCGGCGGATGCGGCCTATTTCCGCAAGCTCGTCGCGCTCTTCGCCGCGCAGGACGCGCTTCAGGTCGACACGCTGCTGCTCGGCGGCCAGGCGATCGCGATGGGCGTGCTGATCGAAAGCGCCGGCAGCCGTCACTTCCTCAAGATCGCCTATGACGAGACGCAAAGCCGCCATTCGCCCGGCCGCGCCCTGACGATCGCCATGATCCGCGCCGATTTCGCCGGCCGACCGCCCGTTCATTTCGACAGCGGCGCCGGCGACGGCGTCGATCCTTCGACCTATGTCTGGGGCGAGCGCCGAACGATGGCAAACGCCGTCATCGGGCTCGGACGGCGGCGCGAATGCCTGCCGCAAATCGCCGCCCACGCCCGCAAGGCGCTCCGCCGGCTGCGCACCCGCCTCAAGCGCTGAGCGTCTGCGAACGACGCTGGCAGGCACCGCCGTCATTCCGGGGCGGCCCACAGGGCCGAGCCCGGAACCCATAACCACAGCTCGCCTCGATAAAAGTGCCCAGCGTCGTCAATTTATCCGACATCGGCAATGCATATGGGTTCCGGGCTCTTCGCTGCGCGAAGCCCCGGAACGACGTCGGTGTTCATTCGTATTTTCAGTGGCGCCGGCCCGGCCGATCGGCCACATCTGGCACGCATCGGCAGGGCAGGATCGGACGGCATGAGCGCGCAGATCAGGATCGGCATCGTCACGGTTTCGGACCGCGCCTCGGCCGGCATCTATGCCGACGAGGGCGGCCCGGCGATCGAGGCCTATTTCGTCAAGGTGCTGACGACGCCCTGGACGCCCGTCGCCCGAATCATCCCCGACGACCGCAAGGGCATTGCTGAAACGCTGATCGCGCTCGCCGACGACGAGGGCTGCTGCCTGATCGTCACCACCGGCGGCACGGGTCCTGCCCCGCGCGACGTCACGCCCGAAGCGACGGTGGATGTAATCGAGAAGCCGATGCCGGGCTTCGGCGAACTGATGCGCCAGGTCAGCCTCGCAAAGGTGCCGACCGCGATCCTCTCGCGCCAGACCGCCGGCATCCGCGGCCGATCCCTGATCGTGAACCTGCCCGGCCGCCCGCGTGCCATCACTGAGTGCCTCGACGCCGTGATGCCGGCGATCCCCTACTGCATCGACCTGATCGAGGGGCCCTTTCTGGAGACCGACCCGGCCGTTATCGTGGCGTTCAGGCCGGGGCAGAAGCCGAAGGGGTGAACCTGCCCGAGGCGTCACCCTTGCTTCGCAACCCACTCCGCATACGTCCCGCGCCGCAGGTCGAAACGGTCGTTCTGGCGTGAATAGCCGTCGCCGAACATGCGGCCGACCGGCTTGTAGTCGGTCATGCTGACCCTGAGCGTCGCCGGATCGACCAGCCCGGCGCGGGCATGGATGCGGACGACCTCGCCGATCAGCAATTCGCGCGTGGGGCTGAAGCTCATCGCGGTATGCTTGCGGCATTCCAGCGCGAAGGGCGCCTCCGCGATGCGTGGCACCGAAACGCTTATGCCCGGCAACAGCGAGAGCCCCGCCGCATCGATCTCGCTGACCTCCGGCGGAAAATCGATGGCGCAGATGTTCATTGCCTCGGCCAGCGCCTCGTCGACCAGATTGACGACGAACTCGCCCGCAGCCGCGATGTTGCGGCTGGTGTCCTTGGGATGGTTGCCCGGCTTGTGCTGCAGGCCGAGCACGACCAACGCCGGCGCTTCCGAGAACACGTTGAAGAAGCTGAAGGGCGCGGCATTGACCACGCCCTGCGGCGAGACGCAGGTGACGAGCGCGATCGGGCGCGGCGTCACGCTGGCGCAGAGCAGCTTGTAGCGCTCGCGCGGGTCGAGATCGGCAGAAGCGGCGGTGAAGTCGGTCATGGCGGCGCTCATTCCGGCTCGACGACCCCGACCTGGCCGGTGATCGGGCCATAATGCTCGATCCGGCGATGCCGCGCGAAGTCGAAGATCGTCTCCTTGCCGAAGCGGGTATCGTCGAGATCGCAGGGTACGACGATGATGCCGTCCGCCTCGCCCTCCAGCTCCGCGACGATCTCGCCGTCTGGATTGACGATCAGCGTGCCCCCCATCAGGTGGTTGCCGTCCTCGTCGCCGGCCTTCGCCACGGCGACGACCCAGCACGAGTTCTGGTAGGCGCCGGCCTGCACCGACAGCCGGTGGTGGAACAGCCGCTGCGCAATGCCCTCGCCGCCCTTTTGCGAGTTCACCGACGGCGTGTTGAAGCCGAGCACGATCATCTCGACGCCCTGCAGCCCCATGACCCGATAGGTCTCGGGCCAGCGCCGGTCGTTGCAGATGCACATGCCGAGCAGCCCGCCCATCGTCCGCCAGACCGGGAAGCCGAGATCGCCAGGCTCGAAATAACGCTTTTCGAGATGCTGGTGCGAGCGCGTCTCGTCCAGCTCGACATGGCCCGGCAGATGGATCTTGCGGTACTTGCCGACGATCGCGCCGGCCCTGTCGATGATGATCGAGCTGTTGAAATGCCGGCCCTCCGGCGTCAGCTCGGCATAGCCGAAGCTCATCCCCATGCCGTACTCCCGCGCCCTGTCGAACAGCGGCTGCACCTCCGGGCTGGGCATCGCCGCCTCGAACCACGGATCGGCCTGCGCGCGGTCCTCGTGATACCAGCGCGGGAAGAAGGTCGTCAGCGCCAGTTCCGGATAGACGATCAGGTCGGCGCCACGCGCCTTGGCCTGCTCCATAAGTGCGAGCATTCGGGCGACAACCTGCTCCCGCGTCTCGGCTTTCTGGATCGGCCCGAGCTGGGCGGCGGCGACGGTCAGGATGCGCGACATGGAACCTCGAGGGGCGGACGATTGCAGACACGGCCAGTGTCGGGCCAAGCCGCCACGGCGCGAGCAGCCTTAGCGAAAACGGTGCCAGCCGCCTATTCAGGCGTCATGCGACCGGCGCCCGGCCCACCTGCAATTCTGACTATGCGTGCACGGCACTGGCAGATGCCGTCGTCCATGACCCGAACCGGAAACGGAAGCGCCCCACGGCCGATGGCAGTGGGGCGCAAGGATTTCCGCAGGCAGAATACAGCTACGGCGCTCAGGTCGCGCCGGACATCAGCAGGCGAGAACCTTCTTCACCCGGACTTCGAGGTCGCGCAGCTCATAGGGCTTCACGACGTAATGGTCGGCGCCGTTCGTCGTCGCCTCGTCCATCTTGTCCACCGAACGCTCGGAGGTCGCCATGATGATCTTGATCTGGTTCAGCTCGGGAACCGAGCGGATCGCGCGCAGCAGGTCGATGCCGCTCATGCCGTCCATGTTCCAGTCGAGCAGCAGCAGATCGTAGCGCTTGCTCTGCATCTTCATCAGGGCTTCGCGCGCGTTCTCGGCCTCGTCGATGTCCTGGAACTCGATCTGCTTCAGGAAGTATGTCGCGAGCCCGCGCATACTCTTCTGGTCATCGACCACAAGGATCCTGTATTCGCTTCTCGCTTTCATCACGCTCTCCTCAAGCGGTGCGCAGATGGGGGCGTTCGCCGATCAGATTGCCGACGGCGGCGCCGATCTGGTCGAGCGCGACAACCCGGTCGGCGGCTCCGATCTCGAACGCCGCTTTCGGCATCCCGTTTACCACGCAGGTTTCCCCACTTTGGATTAACGTCTCGGCCCCTGCCTTTCGCATGGCTAACAAACCGTCAGCGCCATCGCGACCCATTCCCGTCAGCAGCACGCCGATCGCATGGGCGCCGAAGCTGCGGGCGACCGAATGGAACATCACATCGACCGATGGAGAGTGACCGCTGACGAGCGGCCCCTCTTTCAAAACGCAGACCAGTTCGCCGCGGCGCTCCTCGATTTCGAGATGCCGTGGCCCGCCCGGAGCCACCACAGCCGTGCCCGGCTTCAGCCGGTCACCATCGGCGGCCTCCTTGCAGTCGAGGCCCGTGGCGCTGGCAAGTCGGGCCGCAAACTTCGCCGTATAGCCCGGCGGCATGTGCTGGACCACGACGATCGGGATACGCAGATAGGCGAGGTCGCGCATCACCACCTGCACGGCCGGAACGCCGCCGGTCGAAGCGCCGATCGCGATCAGCGAAGGGCGGCCCGCCGCGCGCGACGGCTCGCGGGCCATCACTGGACGCACTGGGGCAGTCTCGCGCCTGGCCGCGAACATGCGACGGCTGGCCGAGGCCCGCGACAGCGCCGAGACCAGATGCTTCATGAAGCTGTCGAGCGTGTGCGTGGTGCCGTCGGGCTTCTCGATGAAGTCGATCGCGCCCAGTTCCAGTGCCTGGATCGTATTGTCGGCGCCGGGGCCTCCGAAGGCGGAGACGATCAGCACCGGCAACGGATCCTGCTTCAGCACCCGGGCCAGGAGCTTGAGACCATGGCGGCCCGGCAGTTCGAGGTCGAGCGTGACCACATCGGGCCGTAGCTCCTGGATCGCATCCCAGCCTTCCTCGGCACTGCCGGCGACGCCAATGACCTTGAAGCCCGGCGCGGAATTGATGATCTGCGTCATCAGTTTCTGCATCAGCACGGAATCGTCGACGACCAGGACTTTGACCGGGCTGGCGGAGGCGGTTTGCGTGCTCATCACCAGACCTCGACTTCGCCGGCGACGGGCTGGGTCTTGAGACGATTGAGATACGCGACTTCCTGCTCGTGACCGCTGTCGCGCGAGGTCGACTGGACGTGCTGGACCCAGGCGCGGCCGGTCGAGGGCTGGTAGTGGATGCGCCGCGAGCGCGTGCCGCCGACATCCTGGGAGACGACGGGAATCCCTTCGACCTTGAGGAATTCGGTGACGAAGGCGATGTTGCCGTCGCCGATCGCCAGCATCGTCGCGCCAGACAGGACGCGCGCACCCCCGAAGACCTTGGCCTCGAGCCCGCTGCGCTTGGCACCGCGCTTGAGCAGGCCGTTGATCAGGACTTCCATCGCGGTGTCGCCATAGCGTTCGCCGGCGCTGGTGTCGGAGCCGCCATTGTTCTTCGGCAGCAGGAAATGGTTGAGGCCGCCGACCCCGGCGACCGGATCACGCATACACACCGAGATGCAGGAGCCAAGCACGGTGGCGACGATCTCGTCCTTGGCGGCAGTGATCTCGTGTTCGCCCGGCGCGACGGTGATGATCGTCGCTTCGAAGCGCGGGTCGAAATAGCGGCGAGAGGACCGGGCGACGCTCATGGGAGTCTCTCGTAGATGGTCCGGCCGATCAACCGGAGTTGCGGATGCGGCTGCGGGAGCGATTCCGAATGGCCGAGATAGAGGAATCCGCCCGGCGCCAGCAGGGTCACGAACCGGTCCAGGATCGACGCCTTGGTCTGCGTATCGAAATAGATGAAGACGTTGCGGCAGAAAACGACGTCGAACGGCCCACCCATCGGCCATTTCTCGATCAGGTTCAGCCGCTTGAAGGCGATCAGCCGGCGCAGGTCGTCGCTGATGCGAACCTCGCTTCGGCCGGCCGGTCCGTCGAATTTGAGCAGCGGCTTCAAATCCGGCGGCAACCGCTCGAACAGCTCCGCCGGATAGAGGCCGGCCTCCGCGCGATCCAAGATATCGGTGTCGATATCGGTCGCCAGGATGCGGAAATCGACGTCGCTGCGCGATCCGATGACGTCGCGCGAGGTCGCGGCGATGCTGTAGGGCTCCTCGCCCGACGAGCAGGCCGATGACCAGATCCGGATGCGCCCGCGACGTCCGCTGCGCTCGCTGATCAGCCTCGGCAGCACGTCCTTGCGCAGATGGTCGAAATGATGCCGCTCGCGGAAGAACGCCGTGTGGTTGGTGGTGACGGCGTTGATCAGTTCGGGGATCTCGTCAACCGCACCGGGCGTCTTCAGATAGGCGCAGTACTCGGCGACCGAACCGAGACCGAGCGCCTTGACGCGACGCGCCAAACGCCCGCGCGTCATCGCTTCCTTGTGTTCACGGATGACGATGCCGGCCTGCTCGTAAACGAGCTTGGCGATGAACCCCATATCGTCGCGCGTCAACGTCGCGTCGGCGAGGGCCTGGGGGGCGGGCATGGCACTGGATCTCGACATTAATATTAGAACTCCGCCCAATTATCTGCGCGCCCGCCGGCGATGGCGCGCCGGCGCGGCTCCTGCCGCGACGCAGCCACAACCGGCTCCGGCCGGCGCGTTTCGGTCCGGCGGGACGCCGGGCGGGCCTGTTCGGCCAACTCGGCGGCGGCGAAGCGCTGCACGCGTGCCAGTTCGCCGACGCCGCGGCCGGCCCCGAACGCCGAGGCCGTCTCGGTCCGGAAGAAGGCGACCAGCGTTTCCAGCGTTGCAATCTCGTCCATCAGCGCGCTGGCCGACGTCGCGCTTTGCTCGGCGAGCGCCGAATTCTGCTGCGTCGTCTCATCCATATGCGCGACCGTGCGGCTCATTTCCTCGATGCCATGCGCCTGCTCGGCGGCGGCCGACGAAATCTCGACCACGGTGGCCGAGACTTTCCCGGCCGCCGCGACGATGCGATCTAGCGCCTCGCCGGTGCTGCGCACGAAGCGGACGCCTTCGCCCACCTGTTCGTTGGAGCTGGCGATCAGCCCCTTGATGTCCTTGGCGGCCTGGCTCGAACGCTGCGCCAGCGCGCGCACCTCGGAGGCGACCACGGCAAAGCCCTTGCCGGCATCGCCCGCCCGAGCCGCTTCCACGGCCGCATTCAGCGCCAGCAGATTGGTCTGGAAGGCGATCTCGTCGATGACGCCGACGATCTCGGAAATCCGCGACGAGGACGTCTCGATCCGCTCGATCGCACCGACCGTCTGCGCAACCACGGCCTTGCCGTCACTGGCGACGTCCGCCGCCTCGCCGGCAAGCGCCGTCGCCTCGCGCGAACGGGCCGCGCTCTGCTTGACGGAGGCCGCAAGTTCTTCGGTCGTGGCTGCGGTTTCCTCGAGATTGACCGCCGTCTGTTCGGTGCGGCTGGCCAGATCGCCGGCGCCTGCGTTGATCTCGGTCGCGGCGCGCGAAACGTTGCCGGCCGTGGACTGGATGGTCGCGACGGTCTCGCCCAGATGCGCCAGCGTGCCGTTGAGGCTCTGCTTGAGCTGCGCGAAGCGGCCGCGATAATCGCCGCTCATGCGCTGCGTCAGGTCGCCCTCGGCGAGCCCGCCCAGAACGTCCGCGAATTCGCCGACGGCATCTTCGACCAGCGCGTTGATGCTGTTGATGCCCTCGGCGATACGCGCCAGCGCCTCGGGCTTGCCTGCGGTCGTGACGCGGCGCGAAAAATCGCCCTCGACGGCCGCGGCGACGATCTCGGCGACCTCTGCACCGGCGGCGAGTTCATCGGTGAGTTCGAGCCATTCGACAGCGGTGCCGAGCCGGCGGCCGTCCGCATGAAGCACCGGCGTCAGGGACAGCGAAACGGTGCGCCTGGCGAGCGGAAACCGGATCGCGTTCTGGCCCGCCAGCCTGGCGCAAGGCTCCTGCTGCACTCTCTCCATGACCTTTCCAAGCATGTCCTTGGCCGAGCAACCCGGAAAGGTGATACGAAAATCGTCCTGCGCCTCGGTGAAGAACTTCAGCAAGGCACTGTTGACGTAGACCACCCGGCCCCGCTCATCGCAGACCATGACATTGGTGCGGCAACCATCGAGCGCCGTGCGGATGCGCATGGCCTCGACGCCGGACTCGTGCACGGTCTTGAGCGCGCGCGCCAGTTCGCCGATCTCGTCGCCGCGCGACAGGCCGGGGATTGCAGCGTCCTCGCCATCGGCGATACGCCCGACGACATCGCGCATGTCGGAAATCGGCTTGTGGATGCTGCGCCCGGCGAACCAGCCGATCAGCACGATCGGCGTCAGCGCCGCCGCGCTCGTCGCAAGCATCTGCGGCAGCGCCGCCGCGAACAATCCTTCAACCTCGGCCCTGGAAAGGACCTGGGTCAATGCGTCGAACCGTCCCCGGGCGACATGATAGACGCAGGCGCCGACCGTGCCGCCTGCCGCCAGAGCGGCTCCCGCGAACATGAGCGGCAGCCTGACCGACAATCGGGAAAGGGAACCGAGGAAGCTGCCCATATTTCTTGTATTTCTTTCGATACGTAAGGCTCTTCCTGATGCAAAAACTCAACCCTTGCCTGCAGGTGACGAGAACTCAGTTGGGGCGGGCGGTCCTGGCCGGGCTCTCGACTCCGCCATCGCGGATCACCGCGGCGAGATCGAGCAGCGCCACGATATCGGTGTCGAGCAGCACGAGACCCTCGATCAGCCCATGCTCGTCGCGCTCCAGATCGGGCGCGGGCCGTACGGCGCTGACCGGCACGTCGACGATGTCCGAGACCGAGTCGACCAGCAGGCCGGCGACCTTGTCCTCGATATCGACGACGACGATGACATGGGTCGCCGTTGCGTCGGTCAGGCCGAGCCCGATCGAGGTGCGCAGGTCGTAGACCGCGAGAATGACGCCGCGCAGGTTCAGCACGCCCCGGACATGCGGAGCCGCGTGCGGCAGCGGCGTCGTCGCCTGCCAGCCCTTGATCTCACGGACCATGCCGACATCGATGCCGAAGGTGCGGTCGCCGACCTTGAAGGTCACGATCCGGCGCACCGCCGATTCCGGCTGCGCCGACGAGAAATGCTTTTCGCCGAGTTGAAGGGTCATGATCAGCCAGCCATTTTCAGTACGGGAGCGGGGGAACGTTCGCTGCTTGCGGCCAGCCGAAGCATCGAGTCGACGTCGAGGATCAGGGCGACGAGACCGTCACCGAGAATGGTCGCGGCGGAGGCACCGTTGACCGTGCCGTAATTGCCTTCGAGGCTCTTCACCACGACCTGCTGCTGGCCGACGATTTCGTCGACCGCGATGCCGACATTGTCGCCACGCTCGGTCTCGGCGATGATGATGATGTTTTCGTTGGGAGTGCCGGTCGAACCCATCACCGCGCCCAGCCGATGCAGCGGGGTCACCTCGCCGCGCCAGCGCAAGACCTCCTGGCCGAAGGTCAGGTGTTCGATCGGCGTCGAGGCCAGATGCTGCGTCTCGATCACGCTGGCGATCGGGATGACGTAGCGGTCGTCGCCGCAGCGGATGACCATGCCTTCGAGCACGGCCAGCGTCAGCGGCAGGGCGAGCGTGAACTTGCAACCGCGGCCCGGCTCTGAGTCGACGCTGATGCGTCCGCCGAGCGATTCCACGTTGCGGCGCACCACGTCCATGCCGACGCCGCGGCCCGACACGTCGCTGATCACCTCCGCAGTCGAGAGACCCGCGGCGAAGATCAGCTGGTCGATCTCCTCGGGAGCGAGCTTCTCGTCGGCTCCGACGAGACCGCGGGATTTCGCCTTGGCGAGCAGTTTCTCGCGCCCGATCCCGCGCCCGTCATCGGTGACGGAGATGACGATGCGGCCGGCACGATGTTCGGCGACCAGCTTGATCACGCCCTCGGGCGGCTTGCCGGCGGCGAGGCGGTCTTCCGGCGTCTCCAGCCCGTGATCCATCGAATTGCGGATCATGTGGGTCAGCGGATCGGCGAGTTCCTCGATGATCGTCTTGTCGACCTCGGTGTTCTCGCCTTCGAGCACGAGGCGCACTTCCTTGCCGAGCGTCTGGGCGAGCTCCCTAACCAGGCGCGGCATCCGCTGGAACACGGCTTTCACCGGCTGCGCGCGCACCGCCATGACATGGTCCTGCAGTTCGCGCGTCTGGCGCGACAATGTGAGGATGCCTTCGGCTGTCTTGGCGTAGATGTCGTAGGGCAGCGAGCGCACGCATTCGACCAGCATGGACTGCGTGATCACGATCTCGCCGACGAGATTCATCAGCTTGTCGATACGCTCGAGATCGACGCGTACGCTGACGGCCTGGCGCTGGCGCGCCGCCACCGCATCATTGGCCGGAGGACGCGGCGCCTGACGCGCGATGGCCGGCGACGGAGCCGCGGGCGCGGCAGGTGCGATATCGGGTTCGCCAGCGGCGGCAGGAGCCGGACCAAGCCTGGCCAGGATGGCCGACAGATCGGCCGCGACGTCCTGCGAAACTTCGGAAACATCGGCCGACGGCGCGGGCTCGGCCTCGAACACCGTAGAGGCGTCGTCCTTGGCAGCCGAGGCCAGCAACTCGACCTCGAATTCCTCGCTCGACAGCGTGAAGTCGAATTTGCCGTAGACTTCCTCGACCGACATCTGCGTGCGCAGCAGGACGGTGAATCGCATCCAGCAATCGGTGACGTCGATCGTCTCCAGCGGCGGCACATGCGACAGGTCGCAGGTGATCGAGACGATGTCCTCCGCCGGCAGGATGGCGAAGACGGCGCGCGGCTCGATGACGCGGCGGAACAGATCGCTATCGGGCCGGATGCTCAGGCGGATGTCGTTGCCGGGCTTGAGCGGCGGCGTGCTGACGGCCGGCGTGTCGTCCCAGCCGTCGTCGGCGGCGACTGGTGCGCCGCCGGCCTTGGCTTCGACCATGGCGAGCAGGTTGCCGAGAGCCGCGAGGCCCGGAGGCGCGTCGTCTGCGGAAGCCGGCGCGGGCTTGGGGGCGGCTTTCTTCGCGGCGGGCTTGGCCGCTTCGGGCTGGACAGCACCGGCTTTGGCCGGGGCAGGTTTGACGGCTTCCGGCGCCGCGATCGCGGGCTTGGGGGCATCGGCTTGGCCGACCCGCTCGAGCGCTTCCAGCAGATCGGGGCGTGGCCGGGCCGGTTCGTCGTTGCGCGCGGCGGAAACGAGGTCGGCGACCGCGTCCGAGCAGCGCAGGAACAGGCTGAACGGCGCGTCCGCGATGGCGACGCGGCCCGAACGTAGATGGTCGAGCGATGCCTCGAAGACATGCGCGAAGGCCACGAGCTCGGTGCAGCCGAAGGCGCCCGCACCACCCTTGATCGAGTGGATGGCACGAAAGGCGGCGTTGACGTCCTCGGAGTCCGTCGAGCCCTCGTCGAGGGCCTGGAGCTTGAGTTCGAGCGCGCCGAGAAGCTCCTCGCACTCCTGGAAGAAGGTCTGCTTCAGTTCCGCCAACGGATCCATGGATGCAGCCTCAGTTCTGATAGCGCGCGACGAGGCCGAGCAGGGTCTGGGGTTCGAATGGTTTCACCATCCAGGCACTGGCCCCCGCCCTCCGGCCTTCCGCCTTGATCTCGGCGCCGTTCTCGGTGGTGAGCACGATGATCGGCGTGTTCTGTCCCGCCGGCCGGGCACGGCAGGCACGGGTGAACTGGATCCCGTCCATCAGGGGCATGTTGAGGTCGGTGATCACCAGGTCGGGCTTGAACTCGTCGAAGGTGGTCAGGCCCTCTTCTCCGTTCTCGGCGGCGGCCACCTCGTGCCCGGCGCTGCGCAGTGTCAGGCAAAGCAGGCTGAGCAGGGTCTTGGTGTCGTCGATAGCCAGGATTTTCATCCAGATCACTCCAGAACGAGGGCGCTTTGAGCGGGATCGAAGCCGATCGCCTGCAGGGATTTGCGGCATTCCTCGGAAGCCGCTTTGAGACTGACCGAAAGCCCGCGCGCCTTGGCGCTCGTGGCGGCCGCATGGAGCAACTGGATCCAGAGGCTGGGCAGTGCACCCGCCGCTGCGCACTCGACGGCAATGCTCTCCTTCTGCTCCAGAGCCACCAGCAACTGGTTGCGGAACGCTGCGGCCTCTGAACGGCCGAGGAAGGGGGGAAGCGAGACGGTGATGACCACGATATCTGAACCTATGATTTGGCTCAGAGAGCATCGCGGCAAACTGGTAAAAATTTCACTAATCGAACGGGATCGCCGCAACGTTTCAGGCTTTTTGGCGGCGCGCTTGGTCAAGACGACCTTAAGGGCGGGTCAGTCTCGTCAGATGGCAGTTCTGCTCGCGACTGCGTCGCGGCCTGCGCTGCAGACCCCGTCGGGGGTATCAGAACATGTTGTTGCTGATGGCACGTGGAACCAGAGAAATGCTGCCGCCCTGCTCCTTGTATTTGCGCGGGATGTTGATGATCCCCGACAGATGCAGCCACAGATTGTTCGGCGAGATCGGCTTGGTGATGATCTCATGCGCGCCTAACTTGGCCGCGTGGACGACCGAGCGGCGGTCCGCCCGTTCCATCATCACAAGCACCGGTGCCTTGGCGAAAGGCGATGTCTTGAACGAGCGCATCGAGGCCAGGCACTTCATGCTGCCGGCATCGGGCAGGTCCCAGTCGAGGATCACGATATTGGGCTGCTTCTGGATGAACATCGTCGCGGCCGAGGCTAGGTCCGAGGCCTCGAAGATGCGGTGCAGCTGTGCCTGATAGAGCATCGTCCGGATAATGCGCCGGTAGTGCGGGCTGGCATCGATCAGCAGCACCGACAAATTCGGGAATGACGGCGCAATATGCATGATGCGGACCGACCCTTACGCGACGCAACAGCGCAGAACCTGCGCAAAACTCACGACGACAACTGCCGCCCAAAGCACCCGTTCTGGCGAACACTTCGTAGGACGAGGGCTGTCAATCCCGGCCTCAGGCACTGAGGCCGAAACGGAACCCGCCCCAGTGCCGGCCCTTGACCATGATCGGTGCCGACAGATCCTCCATCACCAGAAACTGCCCGCCCCCCATGTCGCGGCGATAGGTCTGCAGCAGGAACGGCTTCTTGTTTCGCGCTGCCGCCAGCCCCGTGCGATCGTCGAAGATGCGCCGGTTGCGGCAATTGGCATTGTTCCAGACCGGATCATGCCCCTGAGCCTGCGAATATTTCAGATTATGCGTCGGCAGGAAGCCGTTGCGATCGACGGCCGCGCAGAACACGACGCGCCGGTTCGAGGCGAGCAGCTTTTCCTGGATCGCCGGCAGGATGCGGTCCGTCAGGGCGACGAAACGGGTCATGTACTGGACTGGGTCGCTGCCCGCGATCGGCCGGTAAGCCTCGTCGAACAGATCGGCGTTCGTCAGTTCGCCGCGTGCCAGCGCATCCTCGAACAGGGCCGCGATCGTGCTCGCAGTCTCCATCGCCGTCGCGATCATCTCTGATTGGGCGGTGCGAACGCCGGAGGCCGCGATCGAGCCCAGGATCGCTTCGCTGATCGAGACCAGGGATTCCGCTCGGCGCGAAGCGCGTTCGAGGTTTTCGCTCGACATGTCGACGCCCAGGACGAGCGCCTTGAGATCGTCGCCGACCTTGGCGAAGGCGACCGCATTGTCCCGCGTCGGCCCGGAAATGGCGTCGATATCCCCGATCAGCCCGACCACGGACCGGCTGAAACTGTCGAGTTCGCCTATATGCTGCGAGATACCTTGGCTTTCCTCGCTGGCACGACGTGCAGCGGCGGCATTGTCGCCGCTGCTGCGCGCCAGATTGTCGACAGCGTCGACCAGCGCCTCCAGCTGCTTCGCGCTGACCGCGGTGGCCTCGCGTGTCTGTTCGGCGAGATGCTTGACCGCGGCCGCGATCACCGCGAAGCCGCGCCCGGCCGCGCCGCTGCGCGCCGCCTCGACGCCGGCATTGATCGACAGGAGCTGGATCTCGCGGGTGATCGACTGGATGACGTCGCTGGCCGCCCTGACCTTCTGGGCCGTGCCCACGGCCTCGGTCAACGCATTCGAAATCGACTGCGCGCCTTGAGACAAGGCCTCGATGTCCGACTGTGCCGCACTGAGGCCAAGCTTCACCGCCCCGGTGACGCGCTCCAGCCCGCTCCTGACCACGGAGGCCGTCCTCTGCGCATCCTCGGCCGAATGCTGGATCGCCTGGTTGGCGCGCGAGACCTGCTCGACCGACGTGACGACGCTGTGCAGCCCGTCGGTCTGGCCTTCGAGCTGGCGCGTCACATCGCCGATGCTACCGGAGATATCGGTGATTTCCACGCCGAGCTTGCCGAAGCGCTCCGCGATCTCGCGCACGGCCTTGGCGGCGGCGGTATCGACAGGCGCATCCTCATTAGCCGGTGCCGGCAGTCTCAGAGCCTGCGCTTGCATGGCGTTGGGGCTTCCTCGGTTCTGGTTTTCTGCCCTGATCCTACGAAAACGCGGTAAAGCTGCGGTTAACAGGGGCTGCCGGCCCGGCGATTGCGTTAAATCGCAGCGGCTTTTACCGGGCGAGAGCGGACCGGAAGCATGATCGAACCGGCGGCCGCGATCACCAGCGCGAGCCCGAGCCAGTCGCTCCATTGCGGCCGCTCGCCGAGCAGCACGACCGAGCCGAGCACGCCGACGGCCGGCACCATCAGCGTGCCGAGACTGGCAATCCCTGCGGGCAGCCTCGCGATCACGCTGAACCAGAGGAAATAGGCCAGCGCCTGCGCACCGAGGATATGAAAGCCTAGCGCCGCCAGCGTGCGCGGTTGCAGCGGCTTGGGGACGGGCACGCCCTCGAACACCAGCATACCGACCCCGGCGACGCAGCCGCCGATCAGCAACTGCCAGGCGGCGACGGTGACGGCCGGGGCCGAGACCGGCCAGCGCTTGCTGACGATCGTGCCCAGCGCCCAGCTCACGCTGGCGACGAGAGCAAGCCACAGCCCGAGGGAAAGGTTGCCGGCTGCGATCAGCGGCGCACCCAGCGCGGTGAGCCCGGCCGCCCCCAGTCCGATCCCGATCAGCCTGCGCCGGTCCAGCGGTTCGCCGAGCCAGAGCCGGGCCAGCAGCGTCGACCAGATCGGCATGGTGAAGGTCAGGATCGCGGCGCGCGAGGTCGGCGCCGCCAGCTGCGCGAAGGCCAACAGCACGTTGAAGGCTGCGATCGAGAGAAAGCCGGCAAGCAACAGCCGGGGCCATTGCGCCCACGGCACCCCAAGCGGCTGCCGGCTCAGCAGCGCAACTGCGATAAGGACCAGGCCGGCGAAGGTCATGCCGCCGGCGCGCAGCGTCCAGGGTGCGATCTCGCCCAGCGAAATCCGGACGGCCGGCCAGTTGAAGCCCCAGAGCAGGCCGAGAAGCGGGATGAGGAGAAGCGAGCGATTGGACGTCTGGAACATCATGCGATCATGCCCGCCGCCGGTCCCATCCCGTCATGCCGAATCGGGCGGGTAGCGATGCGGGAAGCGACGGTTCGGCGTGAGGCGCCGTTGGACCCTCACGCCGAAATGCTCTCGACCCCGCACCATTCCGCCACGAACAGCGCCATCGCTCCTGTGATCTTCTTCAGTGAGGCGAGGCTGCAGCGTTCGTCGAAGGCGTGGATGTTCTCCGATTTCGGCCCGTAGCACAGAGCGGGAATCTTGTCGTAGAGCGCATAGACGCGGGTATCGATATAGCCCGCCGTCATGAAGCTCTGGAGCGGCGCACCGACCGCCGCCTGATGCGCGCGCCCGAGCACGGCCTCCGCCTCGCTGCCGGGCTCCAGCACATAGCCCTCCGCATAGAAGCCGTTGAAGGTGATCTGTGGCGGGTTGTTGGCGAGGAACATGTCTTGCCTGGCAAAGCCGCGCACGCAATCCTCGATACGCCGCGACAGCGTCTCGGCGCTCGTGCCCGGATACATGCTGATCCGGCAGTCGATCCGGCACCAGCACGGCACCGACGAGGCCCAGTCGCCGCCCTCGATCTTGCCGATGTTCAGGTTGATCGGATGCGCCAGTGCGTCGAAATGCTCGCGCCCGGCCTTCTCGGCGTTGAGCTCCGCCTCCAGCTGCCGCAAGGCGGCGATGACGCGATACGCGCCGTCGATCGCATTGGCGCCGCCCCCCATCTCGCGCACATGCATCGGCACGCCGCGCACCTCGACCTGGAACCAGAGCACGCCGACATTGGCGCGCACCAGCATCTCCTCCTCGGGCTCCGGAATCAGCACGGCATCGGCCCTGTAGCCGCGCAGATGCGTCATCAGAGCGCCGTTGCCGGTCGATTCCTCCTCGACCACGGATTGCAGGTAGAGCGTCGCCGCCGGTTGCAACCCGATGCGCCTCAACGCGTCGAGGCAGGCGAAATTCGCGCCCTGGCCGCACTTCATGTCGGCCCCGCCCCGGCCATAGAGCCAGTCACCCTCGATCACCGGATCGAAGGGCCGATGCGTCCACAGGCTTTCTGGTCCGGTCGGCACGACATCGACATGCGCCTGCAGGATCAGCGAGCGGCCGGTCTCCTCGCGTGGATGGTGGATGCCGACGACGATCGGCGCCTCCGAATGCGCCTCGGAAAACGGCGCCCCGCCCGGATGCGCTGCAATCGCGGCCCGGTCCATCGGGAAGCGGTCCATGGTGAAACCGCGCAGCTTCAGTTCCCGGAAGATGAAATCCTGACAGGCATGTTCCTCTCCGCGCAGCGAGGGAAAGCGGATCAGCTCCTGCGTAAAGGCGATCTGCTCGGCAAAGCCGGCCTCGACGGAAGCGAGAATCTTGTCGCGCAGGGCGGGATCGAGAGGCATGGGTCGGGCTCCGAGCAAGAGGGTTATCTTAAAGCGTCGCCAAACCCACGCCGTCATCCCGGACAAGCGGCGTCAGCCGCGCCGATCCGGGATCCATCATAGGGCACGACGGTGCTCTACGATGGATCCCGGATCTCCGCTTCGCTACGTCCGGGATGACGGCGGAGGGTGTGACGACCGCCACAATCAATGCCCGAACCGCGCGCCGCCCGGCACGGCCGCGAGCAGGGCCTGCGTGTATTCATGCTGAGGCGCGGCGAACAAGGCGGCCGTCGGCCCCGTTTCCACGATGCGGCCGCGCTGCATCACTGCGATCCGGTCGCAGATCTGCGCCGCCACGCGCAGATCATGCGTCACGAACAGGATGGCGAGCCCGAGCCGCTGCTGGATCTCCTTGATCAGCGTCAGGATCTGCGCCTGCACGGAGACATCGAGCGCCGAGACCGCTTCGTCGGCGACCAGGACGTCGGGCTCCAGCGCCAGCGCCCGGGCGATGCCGATGCGCTGCCGCTGCCCGCCGGAGAACTCGTGCGGATAGCGATCGATCGCGTTGGCAGAGAGCCCGACCAGTTCGAGCAGTTCCTTCGCCTTTGCCAGCGCGACGCCGCGCGCGACGCCATGGGCAACCGGCCCGTCGGAGATGATCCGCCCCACCGTCTGGCGCGGATTGAGCGAGGCGAACGGGTCCTGGAACACCATCTGGATGCGCTTGCGGTGCTGCCGCAGCGCGCCTGCCCCGAGGTCGCTCAAGACGATATCGTCGGAGCCGGCATGGCTCAGCGTGATCCGACCGCTGTTCGGCTCGATCAGCCGCAGGCAGCAGCGCCCGACCGTCGACTTGCCCGAGCCCGATTCCCCGACCAGCCCCAGCGTCTCGCCCTTGGCGAGCGAGAAGCTGACATCGTCGGCTGCCCTGACCTCGCGCCCGGCGCCGAAGAAGGAGCGCTTGCGGTAGACCTTGCTCAGGCCCGCGACATCGAGCACCGGCCGACTCTCCGGCAGCGCCGCACGTTCAGGTGGCGTCAGCGAAGGCACCGCCGCCAGCAACCGTTTCGTATAGGAGTCGGCCGGCCGCGACAGCACCTGGTCGGCACTGCCCTGCTCCACAACCTTGCCCTGCTGCAGCACGCAGATGCGGTCGGCGATCTCGGCGACGACGCCGAAATCATGGGTGATGAACAGCACGGCCGTACCGTGCTTGCGACGCAGATTGTCGATCAGCTTGAGGATCTGCGCCTGCGTCGTCACGTCGAGCGCCGTGGTCGGCTCGTCGGCGATCAGGAGCTTGGGTTCGAGCGCCAGCGCCATGGCGATCATCACGCGCTGGCGCTGCCCGCCGGACAATTCATGCGGAAAGGCCCGCGCCAGCCGCGCCGGATCGGGCAGCCCGACCTCCGTCAGCAGTTCGAGCGTCCGCGCCCGCCTTTGTCCCTTGTCGAGCAGCCCATGCGCCTCGAACATCTCGAAGATCTGGTCCTCGATCCGCATCACCGGATTGAGCGAGGTCATCGGCTCCTGGAAGATCATGCCGATCTCGCGGCCGCGCACATCCTGCATGGCGGACTCGGTGAGCCCTAGCAGATCGCGCCCCGCGAGCCGGATCGCCCCGCCGGCGGGCTTCACCGCCTTGGGCAATAGCCCCATCACGGCGTGCGCGATCATCGACTTGCCCGAGCCGGATTCGCCGACGATGCACAGGGTCTCCCCCGCAGCGATCGTCAGCGACACGCCCTCGACAGCGTTGACGCGGTCGGCCAGCGCCGGCAGGGCGAGCGTCAGGTTCTCGACGACGAGGACGGGCGGCGCCATCACTCCCTCCCCCTTGCCAGGCGCGGGTTCAGCGCATCGTTCAGCCCTTCGCCAGCGAGGTTCAGCGCCAGCACCGTCAGGAAGATCGCGACGCCGGGGAAGAAGCTGATCCACCAGGCATCGATCAGCCGCGTCCGCCCGGCACCGACCATGTAACCCCAGCTCATGAGGTTGGGATCGCCAAGCCCGAGGAAGGACAGCGAGGATTCGAGCAGGATCGCCGAGCCGATCATCAGCGAGCCCATCACGATGATCGGCGCGATGGTGTTGGGCAGGATCTGGCTGAAGATGATGCGCGGCGTGGACTGGCCGATCGTCACCGCCGCCTGGACATATTCGCGCGTCTTGAGCGACAAAACCTCGCCACGCACCAGCCGCGCCACCGGCGGCCACGACACGACGCCGATGGCGAGCACGATCGAGCCCAGTTGCGGCTGCAGGATCGCGACCAGCACGATGGCGAGCGCAAAGCTCGGAATCGTCTGAAAGAACTCCGTGAAGCGCATCAGTGCGTCATCGATCAGCCCGCCGCCATAGCCCGCGACCGCGCCGAGCGGCACGCCGATCAGCAGCGCCACCAGCGTCGAGACCAGCCCGATCATCAGCGAGACGCGCGCGCCATGGGCCATGCCGGCCGCGATGTCGCGCCCCAGCGTATCGGTGCCGAGCGGAAAGCGCTCCAGCGCGAAGGGAGCCATGAAAGGCCGCCCGACCATGCGCCAGGGCGATTGCGGATAAAGCGACGGCGCGATCAGCGCGAAGACGATCACCACCAGCAGGATGGCAAGCCCGATCAGGGCGCCGCGATTGCGGGCGAAGCGCTTGAGGAAGTTCATCACGCGGCCTCGATACGCGGGTCGGCCAGGCGATAGATCAGGTCGGTCAGGATGTTGAACCCGACCACCATCGCCGAGGAGATGAAGAACACGCCGAGCAACACCGAATAGTCGCGCTGCACCAGCGCATCGAACATCAGCCGCCCGATGCCGGGCCAGGCGAACACGGTCTCGGTCAGTACCGCACCGCCGACGAGTTGCCCCGCCTGCAGTCCCGCTAGCGTCACGACCGGCAGGATCGCGTTGCGCGCGACATGCCGGCGCGAGACGATCGCCGGCGAAAGGCCCTTGGCGCGCGCCGTCTTGACGAAATCGGCACCGGCGACCTCCAGCATCGAGGCCCGCATCATCCTTGCGTAGAGAGCGGTGAAGAACAGCCCCAGCGTCAGCGCCGGCAGGATCAGGTGGTGGCCGATATCGAGCATCCGCGCGAGCCCGGTATAATTGGCGCCGATCGTCTCATACCCGACATTGGGCACGAGCCCGAGCTTCAGCGAAAACAGGATCTGGCTCATCAGCGCAATCCAGAACAGCGGCGTCGCATAGAAGACAAGCGCAAGCGCTGTGATGATGCTGTCGCGCCAGCCCCCGGCCCGACGGGCGGCGAGCGCCCCCATCACCACGCCGAGCCCGAGCGAAATCACGAAAGCCGCGCCCGTCAGCAGCAGCGTCGCCGGCAGCCGGTCGAGCACCAGCGTCAGCACCGGCTGCTGCTGCCGATAGCTGAAGCCGAGATCGAACGTCATGTAGCCCTTGAGATAGAGCCAGAGCTGCGTCGTGATCGGCTCGTTGAGCCCGAAGCGCTGGCGCAGCTGTTCAAGCAGCTGCGCATCCGCGGCCCCCGCCTCGCCGGCGAGCACCTGCGCGGGATCGCCCGGCGCGGCCCGGATCAGGAAGAAGTTCAAAAGCGCGATGGCGAAGAGCACGAGGATGCCCTTGACCAGCCGGCCTGCGAGGAATTGGGGGAGGTTCATCAGGAAAAGTCTCTGGTCCCGGTCACACCTGCGCCATCATCCCGGACGCAGCGAAGCGGAGATCCGGGATCCATCGTAGAGCGCAGCGCCCTCCGATGGATCCCGGATCGGCGCGGCTTCGCCGCTTGTCCGGGATGACGGTAGAGTGTGATCAAGCGCTCCGGTTCAATCATGTAAGGAGCGCACCTCGCGATCCTGGCGCGCCCGCCTCACTCCTTCCACGCGTCCTTGAAGCCGTCATTGACGCCGATCGCCGAGCTCACCAGGTTCTTGACGTTGCAGCGATAGATCGTCGGGAAGTCCATTTCGAGCTGCCAGAGCACCGGCACCTCGTCGGCCAGCAGCTTCTGCACCTTCGTATAAAGCTCCTGCCGCGCAGCATCGGTCGGCGCGACGGCCGCATCGGCGAAGAGCTTGTCGACCTCCGGGTTCACATAGGCGCCCTGATTGCCGAAGGGGTTGCCCTTGACGATGTTGGTCGAGATGTAGTTGCGCGCCACGCCGGTCGCCGGGTCGCCGAGCTGGTAGAGATAGTTGAAGGTCAGGTCGAAATCGCCGTTGCTGGCCTTCTGCGTCCAGCCCGGCACGTCCGTGGTCTCGATCGCGACGTTGACGCCGGCATCGGTCAGGTTCTGCTTGATCGCCTCGGCCCAGCGGCTCCAGACCTCGCCATAGGGCAGCGCAAGGAGCTTGATCGGCTCGCCCTTGTAGCCCGAGGCCTTGATCAACTCCTTCGCCTTGGCGACGTCGTAGCCGTATTTCGGCACATCGGCCGAATAGAACTTCGTCTTCGACGATATAGGCCCGGTCGGCAGCTTGCCGAGCCCGCCCCAGACCACGTCCTTGCCGAATTCGCGGTCGATCGCGAACATCATGCCCTGGCGGAACTGCTTGCTGGCGAGCGGGCCTCCCTTGGCGATATTGGGCGTGACCCAGGCATGGGGTGCAAACATCTCCCAGCCCTTGGTGGTGACGCAGGTATTGGGCAGCTTCGACAGGCGCGCGACGTCGTAGACATCGACCGAACCGCCGGTCAGAACATCGATCTTGCCGGTTTCGTAGGCGACCGCACGGGCCGCTGCGTCGGGAATGATCTGCCAATAGACCTCGTCGAGATGCGGCTTGCCCTTTTGCCAGTAGGCCTCGTTCTTGACGAGGTGGATGTAGGATCCCTTCTTCCATTCCTTCAGCTTGAACGGGCCGGTGCCGATCGGCGTATTGTTGGCGGGGTTGGCGCGGTAGTCGGTGCCGTCATAAATGTGCTTGGGGATCATCGGCGCACCGGCGACCTCCTGCGACAGGATCAGCGGGCCGAAGGGCTGCTTCAGCGTGATCCTGACCGTGAGGTCGTCGACCTTCTCGATCTTGTCGACCTGGCCGTTGGCGATCGGGCGCCAGCGCGGATGCACCTCGCGCAGGAACTTGTCGAGCGAGAACACCACGTCGTCGGCGGTGAAGGGCTTGCCGTCATGCCAGGTCACGCCCTCCTGCAGCTTGAAGGTGTAGACCTTGGCGTCGGCCGAGATCTCCCAGCTCTTGGCGAGCGATGGCTGCGGCTGCAGCTTCTCGTCATAGCGCAGCAGCGACTCGTAGATGTTGCCGGCGACCATGTTGGTCGGGCCATTCTGGTTAAGCCCCTGCATCAGCATCGGCGGCTCGGGCTGGACGACGACATGTACCGTGCCGCCCTGCTTGGGGGCCTGCGCCTGCGCGGCACAAAGCGCGGTCAGGGAGGCAGCGAGCGCCAGGGCCAATCTCGTTCCAGTCATTGGTCGTTCTCCATTGGATCGGCGAGACGGCGCGAAGGTCCCGGGTTCCTCCCCCAGGGGAGCGAAAGCAGTCCGTCCTGATCGCACCCGATTTGAACTGGTTTAGCAAGCTCTGCGCCAATCGCGATAGCAGAGCCCGGGATCGACCATGGAAGCACGATTCATGCGTCGCCTTGGCCGATCACAAAAATTTGTGCGGATCGTCGCATCCGCGCAGGGCCTAATCGGATAGTGCAAAGACAAGGCCGAATCCCAAGCCATCGGCCAGTGGAGGTTACCATGACCCAGTCCGCGACTTCGTTCTCCCGCCGTTCGCTCATCGGCTTCGGTGCCGCTGCCCTGGCGGTCTCCGCCGCGCCCAAGGTCTGGGCCCAGGCCGCCACTCCGGCCGCCCCGCCGGCCGGCCCGTTCTCGCTGCCCAAGCGCGCCTATGAGGCGGCCGCGCTCGAGCCACATATCGACGCCATGACGATGGACATCCACTACACCCGCCACCACGCGGCCTTCGTCGCCGGGCTCAACGGCGTCGCCAAGGACCATGGCGTCGTCGGCTCGACCCCGCTCAACAAGCTGCTCGGCGACCTGATGTCGGTGCCCGAGGCCGTTCGCACCGCAGTCCGCAACGCCGGCGGCGGCCATGCCAACCACACCATGTTCTGGGAGGTCATGGGCCCCGGCGCCGGCGGCGCTCCCACCGGCGACGTCGCCGCCGCGATCACCAAGGATCTCGGCGGCTTCGACAAGTTCAAAACCGATTTCGAGGCCGCCGGCCTGCGCGTCTTCGGCTCGGGCTGGGTTTTCGTCACGGTCGGCAGCGACGGCAAGCTCGCCATGGTCTCCAAGCCCGGACAGGACAATCCGCTGATGGACAAGCAGATGCCCCTCTTCGGCAACGACGTCTGGGAGCACGCCTATTACCTGAAATACCAGAACCGCCGCGCCGACTACCTCAAGGGTTGGTGGAACACCGTCAACTGGACCAAGGTCAACGAGCGCTACGCCGCCGCAAAGGCCGGCAAACTGACCGTCTGATCGACGGATCCTGAAGCGATCATGCAATGCCCGGCCGCAAGGCCGGGCATTGTCATTTCCGGCCTTGTCTCGCGACCGAAGGCTACCTAGATTAGAATAATTCTAATTTATGGATGTGCCATGCTCTCGCGCCTGTCCCTGCCCGGCTTCAGCGGCAAGCGCCGCTTCGACGACCTTTCCGAAAAGGAGGTCCTTGCTCTCGCGATCTCCTCCGAGGAGGAGGATGGCCGCATCTACGCCATCTACGCGCAGGCACTGCGGACGGCCTATCCCGCCTCGGCTGCGATTTTCGACGGTATGGCGCAGGAGGAGGACGGTCACCGTCAGCGCCTGCTGGCGCTGCACCAGCAGCGTTTCGGCAACGTCGTCCTGCCGATCCGGCGCGAGCATGTCGCCGATTTCTACGCGCGCAAACCCGTCTGGCTCGTCGAGAATCTCGGCCTCGATCAGATCCGCGCGGAAGCCGAGGACATGGAGCGTCAGGCCCGCGACTTCTATGTCGCCGCCGCGGGCCGCTCGACCGACGTCGATACGCGCACGCTCTTGGGCGAACTCGCCGCGGCCGAGGCCGGGCATCAGGCCAAGGCACAGGCACTGACCGCCGAGAAGCTCGACGGCGAGACACGCTCCGACGAGGACCTCGCTGCCAAGCGCCAGTTCGTCCTGACCTGGGTCCAGCCCGGCCTCGCCGGGCTGATGGACGGCTCGGTCTCGACGCTGGCGCCGATCTTCGCCACGGCCTTCGCCACGCAGAACCCGCACACCACCTTCCTGATCGGCCTTTCGGCCTCGGTCGGCGCCGGCATCTCGATGGGCTTCACCGAGGCCGCCCATGACGACGGCAAGCTCTCGGGCCGCGGCGCGCCCTGGAAGCGCGGGCTGGCCTCGGGTGTGATGACGGCATTGGGCGGGCTCGGTCACGCGCTGCCCTATCTCATCCCGCATTTCTGGACGGCCACGACGGTGGCGCTGATCGTCGTCTTCGTCGAACTCTGGGCCATCGTCTGGATCCAGAACCGTTTCATGGAGACGCCCTTCCTGCGCGCCGCCTTCCAGATCGTGCTGGGCGGTGGGCTGGTGCTGGCGGCGGGCATTCTCATCGGCGGGGCGTAGCGGGAGCACCCTCATTGTCATTCCGGGGCGCGCCACAGGCGCGAACCCGGAATGACAGATCACAGAACCGGCGCCCTCGCCTCGCACACTCCTGCCTGCGCCAGCGCGAACGCCGCGCGCAGGCACAGATCCTCGCGCCAGGGCGCGGCGATGACCTGCACCCCGATCGGCAGACCCGCCCCGAACACCGGCACCGCCGCCACCGGCAGCCCGATGCAGGAGATCGGCTGGGTGAACAGGCCGAGATTGGGCCGCAGCGGCACGCTCTCGCCGCGCAGTTCCAGCGTCTTCTGCCCGACCAGCGGTGCCGGGCAGGGCGTCGCCGGCGCGATGATCAGATCGACATCGGCGAAGACCCGCATCATCTGACCGTGGAACCAATGCCGAGCCCGCTGCGCCTGGATGTACCAGGCAGTCGGCTGCATGGCGCCGGCGAGAAAACGGTCGCGGGTTTCGGGGTCGAAATCATCCGCCCGTGACTTTAGCCGCTCGAGATGGAAGGCCGCGCTCTCGCCATTGGTGATCAGAAAGGCTGCAGCGCGCGCGATATCGGCACCGGCCAATTCGATCCTGCCGCTTGCCCCCAGCGCCTGCGCGACGAGCGACACCGCCTCGGCCGCTTCAGGCATGCCGTCGGTATCGAAATAACCGCCCGCCAACGCAATCCGCAGCCCGCCGACGCCCTGCGCCAGCGAAGGCAAGGTCGGCTCGACCGGCCGCTGCGCACAGGCCGGATCATCTGCGTCCGGACCCTGCATCGCGTCATAGGCCAAGGCGAGATCGGTCACGTCTCGTGCGAAGGGTCCGAGATGGTCGAGCGAGTCGCAGAAAGGGAAGCTGCGCCCGCGCGACAGCCGACCATAGGTCGGCTTCAGTCCGAAAATGCCGCAGAGCGAACTCGGCACCCGGATCGAGCCATTGGTGTCTGAGCCCAGCGAGATCGGCGCCAACCCTGCGGCCGTCGCCGAGCCCGAACCGGAGGACGAACCACCCGCCATGCGCGACAGGTCGTGCGGATTGCGGCAGGCGCCGTCATGGGCATTCTCGCCGGTAAAATCATAGGCGTATTCGCCCATGTTGAGGCCGCCCACCAGCACGGCTCCGGCGGCGCTCAGCCGCTCGATCAGCACCGCGTCGCGGGTCGCAGGCGCGCGTTCGCGGTTGATCTTGGAGCCTGCCCGCGTCGGCAGCCCCTCGATGTCGAACAGGTTCTTGGCAGCAAAGGGCACGCCGGCGAGCGGACCGAGCGGCCGCCCCGCCTTTCGCGACGCATCGATCGCCCGCGCCTGCGCCAGCGCCCGCTCGGCGGTGACGTCGGTGAAAGCGTTGATCTGCGGATTAACCGTTCCGATGCGGTCGAGGAAGGCCGTCGTCACCGCCTCGGCCGTGACGACACCGTCCCCGATCTGCCTGGCGATCAGATGGGCCGGCGTAAAGGCGTCGAAGCTCACGCAGACCCTCCACCGCTGACCGGCCCGGGCCGAAAGACCGGCGCGAGTTCAAAGGAGCCGTCATCCAGCGGCGCAGCTTGGACGATCGTTGCCATCCCGGACGCGATGGTCAGAAACTGCAGCACCGCCGGCCGCTGCTGGTCCGTGATAGTCAACCCAAGCGCCGGCGCCATCGCATCGCAATGGCGCCCGGCGTCGAAGCCGGGTTTGGGCTCGCTCATTCGGCCGGCTCCAGCTTGCCATGCGGCTGCGCGGTCATGCTCTTGCCCTCGGTCGCGACGACCAGCGAACGGGCGCAGAGATAGAGGAAGCCCGCCACCATCGCATAGGCCAGGCTGATCGAGGGCGTGACGCCGAGCCCCTTGCCGACGCCGATCGCCTCGCCATGCATCAGCCCGAAATAGGTCAGAACCGCTCCGGCCGCCGCGAACCCCGCCGCCTGCACGAACTGCTTCTCGATCACGAAAACGGCGATGGCCCCTAACACCAGCCCCGACAGGATCGCCCCGCCGCCCATCAGTTCGAGCCCGTGATAGAGCACGCCCATATTGGCCATCTTGTCGATGCCGACGGTGGCCGCATTCGTCCCTGCCGCCCCCAGCGCGCCGTCGATCAGCACCTTGGCCCAGGCCGCCAGATGCGGCGTCAGCGCCAGCACGATCGCCGGCGCATGGCTCGTCGGCGTGGTCTGGAAGGCCTGCGCCCCGATCAGCATCCCGATATAGAGCAGGATCGGCGAGATCGCGACGATCGGGATCAGCGCCAGCAGGAAGGCGACGATGCCGAGCCAGCACAGGCCGAGCACGATCACCCCCGTCGCCGCGGAATAGCCGATGCGCCCGCCCATCGCCTTCCAGCCGGGATGCCCGATATAGACCGCGTTGATGAAGGGGTTGCCCATCAGGCAGCCGATCAGCGAGACGACGCCGTCTGCTGTGAGCACCCGCGTCGTCGGGTAGTGGTCGCCCGCGGCCTCGGCGCTCTCGACATTGTCCATCGCCTCGACGAGGTCGTAGATCCCGAACGGGATCGCCGTGACGAGGATGATCCCGAGATAGGAAAAGCCCGAGAAGACGTGGTCGACGGCCGGGATCGGCAGCGCGAAACCGAAGGTCGAGAAGGCGGCGCCCAGTTTGGCCAGCGAGAGCCCGCCGATATCGAGCCCGAACAAGGCCGACCCCCAGGCGATCACCATACCGAAGGCGATGGCGACGAGGCCCGCCGGAATGCCCTTGGGATAGCGCACCCCGCCAAACCAGCTCACCAGGATGATGGCGAGGCAGACCAGGCCGATCGCCGGCGTCAGAAAAATCTCCAGCGCGGGCCGCATCGAGATGAAGGCGATCGAGACGCCCGCCAGCGTGCCCAAAAGAGCAGCCCGAGGCGTGATCTTGCGGATGTAGGGCGCGATGAACCCGCCCGCCATCAGAATGAAGCTCTGGAAGAACACCCAGACGAGCCCGGCTTCCCAGCCCTTGATCGGATCGCCGGTCATCGACGCGATCGGCAGCATGATCACGAAGGTCACGACGAACATGTGCGGCACGCTGATGCCGGACGGCAGCGCGCAGACATCGTCGCGGCCGGTCTCCTTGGCGAGCTTCCAGGCGAGCCAGGCATAATACCCGGTCGACAGGAACATCATCAGCCCGAGCGCCGGAAGGATCCTGCCGAACACGATCTCGGACGGCATCTTCAGGACGAACTGCAGCAGTCCGGTAAGGACCAGCAGGTTGACCAGGATGTTGGTGCCGAAGCCGAACAGGGCGTTCCAGTCCCCCGGCGTCCAGAGTTTCGGTGAGGCCGTCGTCGTTGTCATAGCCATCTCCCCCTTCTGCCTGTGTGTCGCTCGGCCCTCATGCCGCCTGCCGCGCTTTTCCCAGCGCCGCAAGCACGTCTCCCGTCGTCGAAACCCAGCCGAAAATTCCGCCCTGGGCCGCGATCATCCGCAGGCCCACCTCGTGGAATTCCGGGAAATAGGAGGCGCAGGCATCGCCCAGCACGACGCAGCGATAGCCCCGGTCGTTCGCCTCGCGCACGGTCGTATGGACGCAGACCTCGGTCGTTACGCCAGCGACGAGCAGCGTCTCGATGCCGCGATTGCGCAGCATCAGGTCGAGATCGGTCTGGTAGAAGGCGCCCTTGCCCGGCTTGTCGATCACCGGCTCGTCCGGCAGCGGGCTCAAGCTCGGCACGATGTCGTGCCCGGCCTCGCCCCGGATCAGGATACGGCCCATCGGGCCGGCCGCGCCGATGCGTTTGGCGGGATCGCCGCGATTGACCTTGGCGGGCGGTGCGTCCGAGAGATCGGGCCTATGCCCCTCGCGGGTATGGATCACCAGCATTCCGGCCTCGCGCGCGCCGCCAAGGATCGCCTGGCACGGCCCGACAGCCGCCATCAGCAGGGACACGTCGTTGCCGAGCGCCGCTCCGAAACCGCCGGGCTCCAGGAAGTCGCGCTGCATGTCGATGATCACGAGCGCGGTGCGCGCGAAATCGACGCTGAGCGGAAAGGGCTTGGCTGCGATCTCGCTGCGGCTCACTGGCGGCGCTCCCGTCACGGCGAACGGAACGGGCTTTGCAAGGGCTGTGCCTGACGTAAAGAGAAGCGACACCGAGCGGAATCGATGTCTCAAAGCAACGCCTACATTGCTGAAAATAGGAATGAATTGCAGTGAATCGAAATCTCAACATCGCCGCCGCCGATAGCATCCGATACGCGGCAGAAGCGATCTTCGACCGCGATTGCATAATGTTTGTATGCATGATCAAGAAATATGCCCATTCGTTGGGCGTTCCGACTGAGAGGTTCCCGTGCCGACGCTGACCAGCCTGCTCGCCGACCATCTGGATGGCCGCACCACGATCCCGCAGACGATCGCGGCAGCCTATGCGCGCCATCGCGCCCATGGCGACGACGCGATCTTCATCACGCTGCGTCCGGAAGGCGAGGCGTTGGCAGAGGCCGCGCGCCTGCAGGCGGAAGGTCCGCGTGGCCGCAAGCTCTGGGGCGTGCCAGTCGCGGTGAAGGACAATATCGACGTCGCCGGCCTCCCCACTACGGCCGCCTGTCCCGCCTTCGCCTACGAGCCGGCCGGCGACGCGGGCGCCGTGGCGAGGCTGAAGGCCGCTGGTGCGATCGTCATCGGCAAGACCAATCTTGACCAGTTCGCCACCGGCCTGAACGGCACCCGCTCGCCCTACGGCGTGCCGCAGAACGCCCTGCGCGCCGATCTCGTGCCGGGCGGCTCCAGTTCCGGTTCGGCCAGCGCAGTCGCCGCCGGCATCGTCCCGATCGCGCTCGGCACCGACACGGCGGGCTCCGGCCGCGTGCCGGCCGGCCTGCAGAACCTCGTCGGCCTCAAGCCCAGCCTCGGCCTCGTCTCGACGGCCGGCGCGGTACCCGCCTGCCGCACCCTCGACTGCGTCTCGGTCTTCGCCCTGACGGTCGAGGATGCCTGGATCGTGCTGGAGGTCATCGCCGGCCCCGACGCGGCCGACCCCTTTTCGCGCACCGTTCCACTCGGCCGGCCGGGCGCGGTGTCGCCCCATCTCAGGCTCGGCATTCCTCGCCCCGCCGATCTCGACTTCGACGGCGACGCCGCTGCAGCCGCGAGCTTCGACCTCGCGATCGAACGCGCGAATGCGCTCGGCGCCACCATCGTCCCGCTCGACATGACGCCGTTCTACGACACGGCCCGCCTGCTCTATGACGGCCCCTGGGTCGCCGAGCGCTTCCTCGTCGTGCAGGATCTGCTGGCGCGAGACCCAGAAGCGGTCCTGCCCGTCATCCGGCAGGTCATCGCCGGCAAGCCCCTGCCCGACGCGGCAGCAACCTTCGCGGCGCGCTATCGGCTTGCCGAACTCGCCTCGGTGGCCAAGATCGCGCTGAAAGGCATCGACGCGCTGATGGTGCCAACGGCGCCGCGCCCGGTCACGCTGGCGCAAATGGCGGCCGATCCGATCGGCCAGAACTCCATGCTCGGCCGCTACACCAATTTCGTGAACCTGCTCGACATGTGTGCACTCGCGGTTCCGGTCAGCCTCGCTGGCGACGGCACGGCGGCCGGCGTCACCTTCATTGCGCCATCTGGCCATGACGCGGCGCTCGCCGGCCTCGGCCGCGCCTTCCACGCCGCCTCCGACTTGACGCTGGGTGCGGCCGGCCTCCCTGTGCCAGCGCTGGCCGATCTGCCCGTTGCACCGACGCCCGGCACGATCGAGATCGCCGTCGTTGGCGCCCATCTCTCCGGCATGCCGCTGAACGGCGAACTGACTTCGCTCGGCGCGACGTTCCTCCGCGCGACGACGACGACCGCTGAGTACAGCCTCTTCGCCCTGCCCGGCGGCCCGCCCGCGCGGCCCGGACTGATCCGCACCGGCAAGGGCGGCGCAGCCATCGCACTGGAGGTCTGGTCGATGCCGCCCGAAGGCTTCGGTCGCTTCGTCGCCGGCATCCCCTCCCCGCTCGGCATCGGCACGCTGGCGCTCGCGGACGGCACCCGCGTAAAAGGCTTCCTTTGCGAGACGATCGCGACCGAGGGCGCCCGCGACGTCACGGAGTTCGGCGGCTGGCGGGCTTTCGTGAAGGCTGGCGAGCGCGGCGTGAGCCGACCGGAATAACGGTCGGTTACAACCTCCCCGTCATCCCGGACGCAGCGAAGCGGAGATCCGGGATGACGGCGCGTGGGACTGGATTGACGGACGTCGGCTCGTCACCGCGTCTCGGCGTAGCTCCGAAACGCGTCGCGCACGATGCCGATATGCGCCCGCATCGCCTCTATGGCTCCCGCCTGATCGCCGCGCAGGATCGCCTGCACGATCTTGTCGTGCTCCTGATAGGAGCCGCCGAGCCGGCCCCAGGCGCGGAACTGCGCCCGGCGGAACGGCGCCACGCGAGCGCGCGTCATCAGGGTCAGCTCTGCCAGATAGCCGTTGTGCGAACCGGCATAGATCAGTGCGTGGAAGGCCTCGTTCATCTCGTGATAGCGGCCGGGATCGCCCTTTTGGACGAGGGTGCGCAGCTCGTTGTGGATGGCCTCGAGCCGGCGCCGCTCGGTGATCGTCATATTGCGCGCAGCCATTCCGGCGCAGAGCGCCTCGAGCTCCGCCATCGCCTCGAACATGTCGTCGAGCTGGGCCGGCGTCGGCAATGCCACGACCGCGCCGCGATGCGGCCTGACGCTGACCAGCCCCGAAGCGGAGAGCTGCCGGATCGCCTCTCTCACCGGCGTGCGCGAGACGCCGAAGCGCGCCGCGAGCTCCTGCTCGTCCAGCGGCGAGCCGGGTTCGAGCACGCCGGACACGATCTCGTCTGCGATCTGCAGGCGCAACGTCTCTGTGCGCGTGCGCGGCGTCGGGACGAACTTCCCGGGGACGATGGTGGCAACGCTGCGCGGCATCGATCAGGACCAGAAGGCGGGCGGAATAGCCCGTTTCCGCATAGCAGACTCGGGAATGCAGGTCATGGCGTAGATCAGAGCTTGGTTAGTCCGCGATGACGCTGACATGGGCGCAGACGACGCGCCAGCCCTCGGGAAATTTGACCCACGTCTGACTCTGCCGGCCGATCTTGCCCGGCATGCTGTCGCGCCTGAACAGCGTGTTGGCGGTCGCCATCGCGTCGCCATAGGTCGTGATCACCGTCCGCTCGATCGTCCGCATCACCCCGACCGGCGAGCGAGCCGCGCGAAAGGCGGCGATCTCGTCGTAGCCATAAAGGTTCTCGCCCACGCCATAGCGCAGCGTCAGCGGGCTGTCCTTGAACAACGTATCCAGCGTAGCGACGTCGTTGCTCGTCAAAGCCGCTTCATAGATAGCGAAGGCAGCCTCGACTTCGGCGAGCACGGCGGGGTCGTTGATTTTCATCTGAATCTCCAAACGATTGTCATTCCGGGGCGCGGCGCGGCCGCGAACCCGGAACCCACGACCGGGCGAGCCATGTCGTGCCGGTTATGAAAACTCACCCGGTCGTGGGTTCCGGGCTCTTCGCGTAGCGAAGCCCCGGAATGACATGGGTAGGTATCACACCGGCGGATGCGGAATCGCGGTAAGCAGTTCCTTGGTATAATCCGCCTTCGGATCGCCGAGCACCTCCTCGGCCGTGCCCTGCTCGACGATGGCGCCCGTCCGCATCACGATCACGCGGTCGCAGAGCAGGCGTACCACGTTGAGGTCGTGCGAGACGAAGAGGTAGCTCATCCCGAGCCGCCCCTTCAGCTCCTCCAGCAGGTTCAGCACCACGGCCTGCACCGACACGTCGAGCGCTGCCGTCGGCTCGTCGAGGATGACGAGATCGGGGTCGAGCGCGATCGCCCGAGCGATGCCGACGCGGGCCTTCTGGCCGCCAGAGAGCTGGTGCGGAAACCGGTCGATCAGCTCGACCGGCAGTCCGACCAGACGGGCCAATTCCTCGCAGCGCTCCCGCAGCGCGTCGCGTCCCGAAATCGAACCCATCCGCATGATCGGATCGGCGATGGCACGCTCGGCGGTGAAGCGCGGATTCAGGCTGTCGGTCGGATCCTGGAAGACCATCTGGATGCGCCGGCGATGGGGCGATGCGGCGAACTGTTTTGCCGGAATCGCGCCGATATCGGTGCCATCGAAGATGATTGAGCCGCTGCTCGGGTCGATCAGGCGTGTGACCATCATCGAGGTCGTCGACTTGCCGCAGCCGGATTCGCCGACGAGCCCCAGCGTCTCGCCTTTGGCGACACTGAAGCTGATCCCGTCGACGGCCCGGAAGGCGGATTTCGGCTCCTCCGCCTTGCCCATCAGCTTCGCGAGGAAGGCGCCGGTCTCGGGTCGGGGATACTCCTTCACCAGGTTCTCGACCCGCATCAGCGGCTCTGCCCCGGCGAGTACCATGCGCGGCGCCTTCGCCTCGGCCGGCGGAGCCTTCGGCGCGTCCGGCAACAGATCGGCGAGCGACATGCCGATGCGTGGCGTCGCCTGCATCAGCTTGCGGGTGTAAGGATGCTGCGGGTTGCGGAAGATGTCGGCGGCGGCTGCCGTCTCGACCACCTTGCCCTTTTCCATCACCACGACCTTGTCGCAATAGGCGGCCGCCAGCCCGAGATCATGGGTGATGAGGATGGTCGACATGCCCCGCTCGCGCGTCAGTTCGACGATCAGGTCCATCACCGCCTTCTGCGTGGTCACGTCGAGACCGGTCGTGGGCTCGTCGGCGATCAGCAGTTGCGGCTGGCAGGCGAGCGCGAGCGCGATGACGACGCGCTGGCACATGCCACCCGAAAGCTCGAACGGATAGGCGTCGTAGCGCTCCTCGGGCCGGGCGATCTTGACCTTGGTCAGCGCCTCGATCGCCTTCTCGCGGGCGGTCGCACGCGTTGCTTGGACATGCTGCAGCAGCACGTCCTCGATCTGCTTGCCGACCTTCCGGATGGGATTGAGCGCCGCGCGCGGGTTCTGGAAGATCATCGAGATCTCCCGCCCACGCAGATCGCGCATCTGCGTTTCGTCGGCGGTGACGAGATCGATCCCGGAGAACGAGATCGAGCCCTCGGCGACCGAGCCGGCCCGGTCTAGGATACGCACCACGGCATAGGAGGTCACCGACTTGCCCGAGCCGGATTCGCCGACGATCGCGACCGTCTCGCCCTTGGCAACGCTGATGTCGATCGACTTGACGGCCTGCACGGTCCCGCGCCGCGTCGCGAATTCGACGGTGAGGTTCTTGATGTCGAGGAGCGGAGGGCTGGTCACGAGAGGCCCCCTTTGTCATTCCGGGGCCCGGCCAAGCCGGGAACCCGGAACCCACGACCGGGTGAGCGATTATGGCAGCGCCCCTGCCCGTGGGTTCCGGGTTCTCGCTGCGCGAGCCCCGGAATGACAGAAGTAGGTACTGGCGTCTGCATCAATTCCTCCGCTGCGGATCGACGAGGTCGCGCACGCCGTCGCCGAGCAGGTTGAAGCAGAACACCGCGATCATCAGCGCGAGCCCCGGGAAGAAAGCGATCCACCATTCGCCCGAAACGATGAAACTCGCCCCTTCCGCCACCATGATCCCCCATTCCGGCGTCGGCGGACGCACGCCGAGCCCGATGAACGAGAGCCCCGCCGCATTGAGGATCGCATAGCCCATCGTCAGCGACATCTGCACCGCCATGATCGGCATGATGTTGGGGACGATCTGCGTTAGCAAAAGCCGCCAGTCGGAATTGCCCGAAAGCCGCGCCGCCTGCACGAAGCCGGCATCGCGGCGCACATTCGCCTCCGCTCGCGCCACGCGCGCATAAAGCGGAAAATTGATGATCGCGGTCGCGATGACGATGTTGGTGACGCTGTTGCCCAGCGCCGCCACGATGCCCATCGCCAGCACGAAGAGCGGAAACGCCATGATCGTGTCGGCGATGCGCCCGACGACCTTGTCGACCCAGCCGCCATAGAAGCCCGCCATGACGCCGGCCAGCCCGCCGAGAACGAAGACGAGCGCGACCGACGCGACCGCGATGGTGAAGTCGAGCCGCGTCGCAGCGATCACCCGGCTGAAGATATCGCGGCCGAGCTGGTCGGTGCCGAACCAGTGCCGCGAACTCGGCGCCTGCAGAGCCGAATTGGTGTTGCTCGCCAGCGGATCGTACGGAACGATCGAAGGGCCGACGATCGCAGCCAGCAGGATCAGCGCAAACAGCCCGAAGGCGAGACCCGTGATCGGGTTTTCCGAGACGATATGGCGCCCATGGGCCAGCAGGCTGGTCGAGGGGGGCGCCTCGAAGCGTAACGCGGGAACCGCCTCGACCTTGGACATGTCGTTCATGGTCCTCAGCCCTCCAGCCGGACGCGCGGATCGATGACGCCGTAGAGCACGTCGATCATCAGATTCAGCGCGACGTACATCACAGCCATGGTTAGCACGAAGCCCTGGATCGGCGCATAATCGGAGGCGATCAGCGCCTCAACCGCGTAGGAACCGACGCCGGGCCAGGCGAACACCTTTTCGACCAGCACGTTGGCGCCGAGCAGGAACGAGAACACCATGCCGAGCGTGGTGACGACCGGCAGCATGGCGTTGCGGAAGGCATAGGTGCCGATCACCTTGCCGTTGGAGAGACCGCTGGCGCGCGCGGTGCGGACGAAATCGGACCCGAGCACGGCCAGCATCGATGCCCGCGTCATTCGCGTGATCGGCGCAAGCGAGAAGATAGCAAGCGTCAACGCCGGCAGGATCAGCTGCGCGAAGGCAGCGCGAAACGTCTCCAAATCGCGCGCCAGCAGCGTGTCGACCAGTAAAAGCCCGGTGACGCGCGGCGGCTCCGAGGCGAAGACGTCGAGCCGCCCGAGCGGCGCCGGCGACCAGCCGAGAAGGAAATAGAACACATAGACCAGCAGCAGCCCGGTGAAGAACACCGGCAGCGAGACACCCGCCGTCGCCACGACACGGCAGAGATGGTCGATCCACGAGCCCTGCTTCACCGCCGCCAGCACGCCGAGTGGCAGCGCCACCGCCATGGCCAGGATCAGCCCGGCCAGCGTCAGCTCGGCCGAGGCGGGCAGCCTTGCGGCAAGGTCCTTGGTCACTGGCTGGCCGGTCGTCAGCGACTGCCCGAGATCGCCTTTCACCAGCGCCGTGACATAGGATACGAACTGCACCGGCAGCGGCTGGTCGAGCCCGAGCTTGCTGCGAACCTCGATGATCGCCTGCGGCGACGCGGCGGGACCTGCGAAATACGCCGCCGTATCGCCCGGCAGCACCCGCGTCAGCAGGAAGGTGACGATGATCACGCCGATGACCGACGGGATCGTCGTGAGCAGGCGTTGGCCGATCATACGAAGCATGGCGTCATCCCCTCGGTTCCACCCGACGTCATTCCGGGGCTTCGCGCAGCGAAGAGCCCGGAACCCATAACTACCGCAGCCTCAGGAGAGATCGACGACATCGGGCGTCCTTGTTTCGACCACCTGTGCTTATGGGTTCCGGGCTCGGCCCTGCGGGCCGCCCCGGAATGACGGGGGTTCACCCCTTCGTCAGGTAGCGGAAATCGGGCTCGCGGCAGGGCTGGAACTGGTAGCCGCCGATGGTCTTCTGCAGCGCGACGTCATGGGTCGGCTGGTTGATCGGCACCATCGGCACCTCCTCGTTCACCAGCTTGATGAAGTCGATCACGTTGGCGTCGTAAGCTGCCTTGTCGGGCGCAAAGCGGGCGGCATCGACGAGCTTGTCCAGCGCCGGGTTCTGGTAGGCGGCGATGTTGAAGATCGAGTTGTTGCCGTGCATCGTCCAGAACAGGTAGTAATCGGGATAGTCGAGCCACCCGGCGAAGCGATTCAGCACCATCGGATTGGTCTTCTTGGCAATCTCGGTGCGGAAATTCGCGCCCGGCACCTTGTTGATCTCGACGGTGATTCCGATCGCAGCCAGCGCTTCCTTCATCAGAACCGCCATCGGCTCGGCGACGGTCGCGTTGCCGGCGTCGAAATACAGCGTCGTCGAGAACGGGCCGCCGGCAGCATCGACCAGCGCCTTGGCCTTGGCGACATCGGGCGTGTACGGGAAGGGCTGCGGCCAGGCGACCTTTGGCGTCGTGCCGCCGGCCATGGAAACACCGCGTCCGAACAGCGAGGCCTGCAGGATCTTGTCATAGGGCATCACCCAGGCGACGGCCTGGCGCAGGCGGACATCCTTGAACGGGCCGACCTGCGTGTTGAGATAGCAGCCCCAGACGCCGTTGGGGATCGGCACGCCGACGACGTTGACCTTGCCGGCATCAAGCAGGTCCTTGAAGTCCTTCGGCGGCAGCCCGTAGGACACATCCGCGTCGCCGCGCTCCATCAGCGCCCGGCGGGTCGAGGGCGAGGCGATATCGCGCGCGATGATCCGGCGCAACTGCGGCAGCTTTCCGCACTTCCAGTCGTCGTTGCGCACATAGATCGTCTCGACGCCGGGCTTCCAGCTCTCGACCTTGTAGGCGCCGGAGCCGGCGATGTTGTTCTTGAGCCACTCCTTGGCCAGCGGATCGCCGCCGCCGTTCTGGATGGCAAGCTCGGAATCGAAGATGAAGGGGATGGTGACGGCCAAGTTTGGCAGCGTCATCTTGTCCTTGCGGATGAAGTCGATCCGAAACGTCTTCTCGTCGACGACGACGAACTGCTCGGGCTTCTCCAGGGAGCCCGCGTTCATCTGCGTCGTGGCGAAGCCGCCGATCGTGCAGGCGCGATCCAGCGACCATTTCACGTCCTTGGCCGTGACCTTGCGGCCCGAATGGAAAGTCGCGTCGCGCAACTTGAAGGTGCAGCTCATGCCGTCGGAGGCGACCTGCCAGCTCTCGGCCAGTTCGCCCTCGAGCTCGCCCATCGAGACCATGTTGCCGCCCCCCCCGGGGATCGGCACCGGCTTGAAGCGCAGCAGCCGGTCGTAGCAGTTCAGCGCCACGCCATTGACCGGCTGCGACGAGCCGATGCCCTGCATGTCCAAGCTGTTGGGGCCGTATTCCTGGACCAGCAGCAGCGTCTCTGCCCGGCTCGGAGCCTGGGCCTGCGCACCGCCGGCGCGCGCGACGAAGGGCAGGCTAAGGCCTGCGGCGATGGCGGTACGGCGTGTGATGGTCATGAAGCGGTCCCTCGGATGCACGGGCGGGCCGATTTTTGCGGCAGCGTCAGCCACCCATGCAGGGAGCGTGCCGACCGTGCGAACACGCCATCCTTGCGTCCGGGAGCGCGAAGGCCGGCGGGCCGGACCCTGGAAACGAGGATAGGACGAGCCAGCGCCGGCCATTGCCACGCCGGCCGCACATCCCTCGAGAATGGCACGAGATCGGTATTCGGACTGAAAATCCGGCCTGAATCGGCCCAGGAACGCCCAACCAGCCAAAACATCGCCGACATTCGCGGCACTGTGATCACGTCGTTGCCTGCAGAAGGATTCTGCAGGCTAGCTCTTCAGGCGAACCTGCAGCGCGATCCGCCGGCCAACGGGAGCAAGCGATAGTGGCATCCCAAAAATCACACTGAATGCAAGATGTATGCATATGGCCGAAATACGACTAAATTATAGGCATAATCGAGCTGCTTCTTATGAAAAAGCTTTAGTGATCGGAAATGGTGGGCCGGGCCGGAATCAGGATGATGGCGAGCCAACATCGCGCGGCCCACCCAAGGACGCCTGGATCAGACGTCAAGCTCTCAGTAACGCCGTCTTCTTTAAGATAATGGCCCGGAGCGAATTTGACGACGTCCGCTCTCAGGCGTCCTGGTGTCGAAGCATCCGACCAGCGACGTTGCAGGCTTCCGTAGAGAATCGCATTCTAGCAATACGGCTCGGTATTTTTCTCGGATGCCCCAAACTAAAGCAGGCCGCGTTCTCTGACCATATTGTAGGTGTCATCCAAGGCGCGGCCCAGCCGCGTGTGGATTTCCTTGATATCCTCTGATGAAATCACAAGCGGCGGGCACAGTACGATCGCATCGCCGATGGGGCGCATGATGAGCCCATACTCCTGCGCACGCTCGATGAGATAAGCAGGAACCGCCTCTGATGCCTCGAACGGCACCCGATTTTTTGTGTCGCGCGCAAGCTCGACTGCAGCAATGAGGCCCGCGCCGCGCACCTCGGCGACCATCGGATGATCGCGCAGCGCATTCAGCCCTTCGAAGAAAAGTGGAGCTTTGGCCCGAACGACCGAGACGATATCCATCTCCTCGTAGATCTTCAGTGTTTCGAGCGCCACCGCGGCACAAACCGGATGGGCCGAATAGGTGAAGCCATGGCCAAAGGTTCCGATCTCCGCCGATTTGTCGGCGATCACCTGATAGATGCCATCGGAGATCATGACCGCGGAAATGGGCTGATACCCCGACGATATCGCCTTGGCCGCGGTCAGGATGTCTGGACGATAGCCCACCGTCTCCGAGCCGAACATGTTGCCCGTCCGGCCAAAGCCGCAGATGACCTCATCTGCTATCGCAAGAATGTCATGCTTGTGCAGAACGGCCTGGATCTTCTCGAAATAGCCCTGCGGAGGAACTATCACGCCCCCCGCACCCATGATCGGTTCGGCGATGAATGCGCCGATCGTGTCGGCGCCCTCTCGGGTGACCAGGTCGTCGAGTTCCTGGGCAAGTCGCGTCGCATATGCCTCCTCGGTTTCGCCGGGGCGGGCGTTCTTGTACGGAAATGGGCATGATGCATGGATGAAACCGGGAAGCGGAATGCCGAAATTCTTGTGGTTGATGGGCAGCCCGGTCAGGCTCGCGGTCGCAATGGTAACGCCATGATACGCATTCTTGCGTGAGATGATCTTGCGCTTATTCGGATAGCCCCGCGCTTCCTGATAGTACCAGACGAGTTTGATCGCGGTGTCGTTTGCTTCCGACCCTGAACCGGCGAAGAAAACCTTCGACATCGGCACGGGCGCAAGATCGATCAGCCGCTCAGCCAACTCCGCCACGACGGGTGTGCTGCGGCCGCGGAACGTATGATAGTAGGGCAGCAGATCAAGCTGGCGGCGTGCGGCTTCGACAAGGCGCTTTTCCGAAAAGCCGAGCGAAGCGCACCACAGCCCGGACAGTCCCTCGATATACTCCTTGCCGTTGTCGTCATAGACGCGAACGCCTTCTCCTCTTGCCATGACAAGAGGGCCATCCTGCTCGTGCTTCCGGAATTGGTGTTCGAGTGCAGGTGATATTTGACGTCCCTGCCTGCAATGGAATTGGGGGCGGCTGGCATGAATATCTTCCTGTTCGAGCACCGCGCGACTTTATCCCCGGAGCATATGCGGTCAAGCGCAGTTTCACAAAAAAGGAACACCGTTCTGATTTCACTCCCACTGGAGTCTCATGGCGGGTCGATCTCAAAGGTCGCGCAGGGTCGGTATTTCCCGATGGTTCATCGAACGATCAGCGCCGGATCGGTCGATGCGAATTGGCAGGGTATGGAGAGTGGAATGAGTGTGGTCGATCCTGCCGAGGGTGGGGGAGACCTTCGCGTTTGCGATGGCCGATGTTCGCAACTGCGAGAACAGCTTGACGAGCGCAAACGAAACAGCATAATAGAATGATATTCTGTTATTCGTCAGAGCGATATCGTTGGCTGAGCATCAACTGCGATCCATCGATTCCGGCAACTATGTTCGATACCCGTGGAAGGCCGAGGTGGAGTTCGAGTGCCGTCTGGGCGTTGGCCTTCCGATCTCTGCAATCGCGTTCGAATGAGACCGTTCGCCTAAAGGGACAAGGGGACCCCTAGTCCCGTCGGCAACGGGCTCCGGGTCTGAGTTGTCTGCAATCGCGAGGAGCCGGGGTCGATGCTCTGCGTCTATTCTTCGGATAATCAGCTTCATGACCCCGTCGCCTACATTCGCCGGGGCATACCCATCGCAGCCCGAGAATCGCCTCAGCGCGCTGGTGAGCTATTAAAGGCGATCGAAGACGGCCGACACCGGGTTGTGGCTCCGCGAGACTTTGGACGTGCCGCGTTGCTGGACGTCCATGACGCGCAGTATCTCGACTTTCTCGCCACGGCCTATGACGAATGGCAGGCGCTGTCGGGGCCGAAGGGCCCTGTCGTGGTGGCACAGAGCTATGCCATACGGCAGCTGCGGACTTGCCCCACGAGCTTCGAGGGGAAGCTTGGCTATTATCTTCAGGGTAACTCCGTCCCCATTGGCTCCATGAGCTGGAGATCCATCCTGTCTTCGGCCAATTGCGCGCTGGAGGCCGCTGATGCGGTCTTGTCAGGCGCATGGCAAAGCTACGCGCTTTGCCGCCCTCCGGGCCATCATGCTTATGCCGATCTGGCGGGAGGCTATTGCTACCTCAACAATGCAGCCCTCGCGGCACAGTATCTCCGCCGTCGTTTCGCGCGCGTCGCGATCATCGATGTCGACGTGCACCACGGCAACGGCACCCAGGGCATCTTCTGGCAGCGTGGCGATGTGTTGACCATCTCCCTGCATGCAGACCCCAACAAGGCCTACCCCTGGCACGCCGGCTATGCCGAGGAGCGGGGCGAAGGAGATGGATCGGGCAAGACGCTCAATATCCCGCTGCCGCTGGGCACAACCGACGAAGACTACCTGGAAGCCCTGAGCGCGCTGTCGAAGCCGCTGTGCGACTTCTCGCCCGAGGCTTTGGTCGTGGCGCTCGGACTGGATGCTTTCGAGAAGGATTCGTCCGACCTGATGCGCATCACGACGCCAGGCTTTGGAGAGATCGGGCGTCGGCTTGGTGCGGTCGGTATCCCGACCGTGATCGTCCAGGAGGGAGGATACGCCGTGGACGCGCTCCGCAGCAATCTCGCAAGCTTCCTCGCCGGTTTTCTCTCCGCCCGCACCACCTGACACGTCGTTGGGGGCGAGCAGCAAGCACGCCAGCCCCCAACATCTCCAAGACTGCAAATTGCCTGCCCTTAATCGAACCGCAGCAAGCGTGGGAGTCACATGAACATGAGACGCAGGACCTTTCTGTCTGCCACCGCTGGCTTCGGAGTAGCTCTGGCAGCGCCCAGGATAGCCCGGGCACAAGGCTCGAGAGTCCTTCGTTTCGTGCCGCAATCAGACTTGAGCGTCCTCGACCCCATCTGGACAGGCGGTTACGTGACGCGAAATCACGGGCTTGCCGTTTTCGACACTCTGTATGGTCTCGACGATCAACTTCAGCCACAGCCGCAAATGGTGGCGGGTCATCGCATCGAGGACGACGGCCGGACCTGGATCTTGCGTCTGCGGGACGGCCTCCAGTTTCATGACGGGACGGCGGTACTGGCACGCGACTGTGTTGCGAGCATCGTCCGATGGGCCAAGCGCGACAGCTTCGGGCAGACGCTGATGGCGGCAACGGACGAGCTGCGCGCCGACGACGATCGCACGCTGCGCTTTCGATTGAAGAAGCCTTTTCCGCTGCTCCCGGCCGCTCTCGGCAAAGCAGGGTCCAATATTTGCGCCATCATGCCGGAGCGGTTGGCGCAGACCGATGCATTCGTTCAAGTGAAGGAGATGATCGGTAGCGGGCCGTTCCGCTTCCTCGCCGATGAGCGTGTGGCCGGCGCCCGCGCCGTCTATGCCCGCTTCGACAAATATCTGCCTCGCGAGAGCGGCGTGACATCCTTCACGGCCGGTCCAAAAGTGAGCTATTTCGATCGGATCGAATGGAACGTGCTGCCCGACCCCTCTACGGCCGCGGCGGCGATGCAGACCGGCGAAATGGACTGGTGGGAGAACCCGTCATTCGACCTGTTGCCGATCATTCGCCGTAAGCCCGGCCTGGTCGTTTCGATGCAGGATCCGAGCGGCTATATCGGGACGATGCGCTTCAACCACCTGCAGGCGCCGTTCAACAACCCGGCACTGAGGCGCGCGGTGCTCAAAGCGGTGCGCCAGAACGAATTCATGCAGGCTGTCGCCGGCGATGAGCCCGGCGCCTGGCGCGATGGCGTCGGCATGTTCTGCCCGGGAGCGCCGATGGCGTCCGATACCGGACTTTCCGTGATGCAGGGGCCGTTCGATCAGGCTGCGTTGCGCAAGGAGGTTGCCGCCTCGGGCTATAAGGGCGAACGCGTTGTCGTTCTGATTCCGAGCGATTTTCCGATTCTGAAGGCCATGGGGGAAGTCGGCGCCGATCTGATGAGCCGGATCGGGCTGAATATCGATGCGCAGATAACAGACTGGGGATCGGTGCTCCAACGCCTCGCCAAGACAGAGTCCGTCGAGCAGGGAGGATGGAGCGCCTATCACACCTACTGGGCCGGACTGGACCATCTCAACCCGGCGGTGAACTCGTCGCTGCGGGGAAACGGACGCTCTGCCGGTCGGGGCTGGCCGACTTCGGACGAACTCGAGAGCTTGCGCCATCAATGGCTTGAGGCGTCGTCGCTGTCCGACCAAAAGCGGCTCGCAGCGGCAATGCAGGAGCGCGCTCTTCAAGACGTACCCTATATTCCGCTCGGACAGTTGCTCGTGCCAGTCGTGCACCGCAAGGAGTTAACGCACATGCTGAAGGGGTTTTCGTTGTTCTGGAACGTGCGAAAAGAGTAATGCCGTAGCCGACTACGCCGCGAGATCTCCGCGCCTCGCAATCTGCTCAGGCAGGTTGCCAGCTGGGCTGTGTCTGGCTCTTTCCGGGAGAGTGCGGAGCTATCTCGCGATCGACGAAGTCGATAATTCTGCGCTGCTCCTGGCTGAAGGGATCGTTTTCGGCCTCCACGCAGAACCGCCAATGAGTATGCGGTCGTCGTGTATGTCCACCCGCAGAATCCTGTCTGTAGCGCCTTGTTCTGGAACGAAATGGTGGGCCGGGCCGGACTCGAACCGGCACCGGCGCTGTTATGAGCAGCGAGCTCTAACCATTGAGCTACCGGCCCACCCTTCGCCTACCATCGCAGCCGACCGCCTAGCAAGCGCCAAAGGCCCGTAAGAACCGGCGATACTGACCCCGAATGACGACGACCCGCCGTCGCGAAGACGGCGGGCCGTGTAACGGGTCCGAATGGAAAGGCCGCTCAGGCCGCGCGGGCGATCTGGGTTTCGCCGCCATGCTCGGCGACATGGCCCTCGCGGAACTTGAAGCGGCCGATATGCTCGGTCAAGGCGCGGGTCTGCTCGTCGGTGAGAGCAAGCGCTGCGTTGGTTTCCTCGACCAGCGCCGCGTTCTGATGGGCCATCGTGCCGATGCCGTCGATCTCGGTGTTGATCGCCGAGACGTCGCTGGCCTGGCTCTTGGCTGTCTGCGAAATGCCGTTCATCAGCCCGGTCAGGTCGTTGACCGAGGAGACGATCGCTTCGAACATCGCCGAGGTCTCCTCGACGAGGCCAACGCCGACCTTGACGTCGCCATGGGCGGCCTCGACAAGCTTCTTGACGTCGTTGGAGGCATCGGCCGAGCGCTTGGCGAGGCTGCGCACCTCGGCCGCCACGACGGCGAAGCCCTTGCCGCTGTCGCCGGCGCGCGCCGCCTCGACAGCCGCGTTCAAGGCCAGCAGATTGGTCTGGAAAGCGATCTCGTCGATCATGGCGATGACCTCCGAGATCTTGTTGGAGGACGTCCTGATGCGCTGCATCGCCTGTAGCGCGGAGGCCACGACCTTCTCGCCCTGCTGGGCCCGGGCCTCGGCGCCCTCGGCCATGCCGGTGGCCTGGGCGGCCTCGGCTGCGGTCTTCCTCACCGTACCGGCGAAAGCGGTGAGCTGGTTGGTCGCCATCGAGACGGCGTTGCTCTCCTCGCTGGTGCGCTCGGCGAGATCGGTGACGCCGTCGAGAATCTCGCTGGTGGCGCTGCGAACCGCCGCCACCGTATCCGAAAGGCGGGCCAGCGTGCTCTCGAACTCGTCTGCGAGCCCGTTCGTGCCGGTCTTGAGGTCGGCGAAGGCGCCCTGATACAGCCCTTCGACGCGGGCCGAGAGATGGCCGGCCGAAAGCTCGGCCAGCACGTCGCAGGTCTCGGAAAGGCCGCTCTGCACGGTTTCCAGCAATTCGTTGACGGAGCCGGCGAGCGCATTCAGCTCCTCGTCGGCGAAGGTCGCGGCGACGCGCTGGCTGAAATCACCGGCCGCGGCGGCGCTGACCACGGCGCCGAAGGCGGCGCCGAGTTCCATCATCATGGCGCGGCGCTGCTCCAGCGCGCGCGCATCGTCCTCGACCTTGGCGGCTTCGGCGGCGCGCAGCGCCACCGCATTGTCGCGGAACAGCAGCACGCTCTTCGAAATATCCGCGATCTCGTCATTGCCCTTGGCATCGACGACGGTATCGAGCTGTCCGTCGGCGATGGCCCGCGTCGCGCTCCAGAGCCGGTTCAGCCGGCCTACGATCATCGGGCGGACATAGAACAGCGACAGCGCAAACGCGACCAACAGCGAGCCGATGCCCATGACGCCGAGCCAGGTCTTGCTCTGCGCGATCAGCGCGCTGGTCGATTCGGTCGCGGCGACGGCCTCGCCGCGCGCGCCCTTGACCAGCTTGTCGACCTCAGCGCGCAAAGTGCTCGCAGCGAGATCGATTCCCCGCAAACCGTTGCCGATGGCGTCCTGGGTGACGATGTCGCGCTGGCGCACCTCGACCACGCCGCTCGAGCCCTCGCCGATATCGATAACGGCGTTGATCGAGCGCACGCGGGCCTGGTTCGGTGCGATCTTTTCGGCCGCAGCCACATCCTTTCGGATTCGCTGGACGACCGCGTTGACGCGCTCGCGCGCCGTACCGAGGCGGGACTTATCGTCGATCTGGGTGACTTCGCGCATCAGCCCAATCAGTTCGTTGACCTGGGCTTCGAGCTTGCGAGCAAGGTCGAAGGCAGGGAATTCGCGTTCGCTGACCATCTGCAGCGCCTCGTCGAGCTGGGCACCGCTCAGGCCCTTGACGCTCTCGATGCCCATCACGACGTTGAACTGCCGCTCGTCGGCCTCGGCGCCGACCGACTTGGCGAACTCCTCGCGCGCCTTGGCAAGCTGATTGAGCGAGGCCTGCATCTCGGAGGCATTGCGCAACCGCTCGCCCGTCAGATCGTTGATATCGTTGATCTGGCGCGACAACTCGTCGACACTTTTCTGCACCGGCTTGATATCGACCTGGCCAACCACGCCGATCCGGCGGATCAGATCGAACTGCCGGGCTTCGATGGCATCGAGTTCGTTGGTCAGCTTCGCCCTTTGCTGCACGGTCTGGACGTTCATGAAGCGCGGCGCCAGCGCGGTCGACTGGGTGGCGGCCTGCGAGAGCTCCAGAGCGAGTTCCACAGTCGGCATCTTGCGCTCGACCATAGCTTGCACCGTCAGGTTGACCCGGTCATAGGAAAACCAGGCGACCAGCGAAGCCACGATCGTCAGCGCGGTCAGCAGGCCGAGCGCAGCATAGATTCGCGCGGCGATGCCGATCCGGAGCTTCGTGCGCTGGCGCGCGGGCTTGCTGGCCGTCTTCATCAGTCGTGTCTCCGGAGTGCCATGCGAAACGTGGTCGAGATCAGGACGTCAGCGACGCCACGGACTTGAATGTGCCGTCGGCACCGATGACGGTGAGGAAGACGTCGTCGGAGCCGCGATTGTCGTTGGGACCGAAGGCCAGCTTGAAGCCGCCGAGATCGTAGGAGCCGTTGGTCAAGGCTTCCATGAACGCCTTGCGCGACGCTGACGGGCCGGCTTTTTCAAGACCCGCGATCACGGTGCGGCCGACGAGATAGCCCTCCAGCGAGACAAAGCCGGGCTTCTTGTCCTTGGCGTCGCTGGCGGCGAGCGCCTCCTGATAGGCCTTCACCACCGGGATGGAGGCGTCGCTCGGAAGCGGCACGACCTGCGTGACGTAGACGCCCTTGCCCGCCTCCCCAAGTTCGGCTGCGAGCGCATCCGAGCCGACGAAGGAGATGTTCATGAAAGTCGGCTCGAACTTCACCTGCCGACACAGCTTGATGAACTCGGCGCAGGGCTTGTAGGGGCCGACCATCACCACGGCCTCGGGGTTGGCCTTGCGGATTTCCAGCAGTGCCGAACGAACAGCCACCGTATTGCGCTCGAAGGTGCCCTCGGCGACGAGGCTCATCTTGCGGGCGTCCATCGCCTTCTTGACGCCGGCAAGACCGGCGCGGCCGAAGGCATCGTCCTGGTAGAAGATCGCGATCTTGCTGAAGCCCCTGTCCTTGACCAGACGCTCGATCCAGACCTCGGTCTCCTGGAAATAGGATGCGCGGACATTGACCACATGCGGCAGATAGGGCTCGCGCAGGCCTTCGACACCGGTGAAAGGCCCGATGAAGGGCACGCCTGCCTCCTTGGCGATCGGATGCGTGGCCATCGAGGTCGGCGTACCGACCGGGCCCACCAGGGCAAAGACGTCTTTCGCGATCAGCGCTTTCGTGGCGTCGATCGACTTATTGGGTTCGTAGCCGTCATCCTGCGAGACCAGTTCGAGCTTGCGTCCATGGACGCCGCCCTTCTTGTTGACCTCGGTGAAGGCCGCGATCAGCCCGTCGCGCATGCCGAGCCCGAGCGCGCTGGCAGGCCCCTCGAAGACGGCCGCCTGGCCGAGCGTGATCGTGTCGGCCGAGACGCCGGCCTCGGCGAAGGCACGCAGCGGTAGCATGGCGATGGCGGCGGTGGATGATAGGCCAATCAGGACGGAGCGACGGCTGGTCATGGACGGATCCCCTGTGATTGTTTTTCATAGATCGCTTGAGCGATGACCTAATACTGCCGGTTTTCCACTTAAGAATGCTTTAAACGACCGCCCCGCTCTGAATCGCCTGCATAGTGGGCGGATTTACAGCTCGTTAATCTTCGAGAGCGGGGTGGATGAAAGGATGGTCGAGGCAAAGCAATCTTGTTGCTGCCCGACGTGGCGCACAGCACAGATATCTCCTGAGCAGCCGCTGCCGACAGCCAGCAGAAAGCTATTTGTCAGGGCAAACATCGGATTGGCTTCCGGATACGGCTGTCGCGGCGTAACCATGCCGAGGTGCTGGGATAAAGCCCGCCAGGGCTCAGCTATCCGCGGGCTTCGACACCGGGCGCGGCCGCCCCTCCTCGTCGATCGCGACGAAGGTGAAGGTCGCATCCGTGACCTTCTCATGCAGCGTGGTGCGGAAGCGCCGAGCCCAGGCTTCGACATGGATCTTCATCGAGGTTCGGCCCACGGACTCCACCTCGGTATAGACACTGAGCACGTCGCCGACCTTGACCGGCCGGATGAAGGTCATCGCGTCGACCGCAATCGTGACCACCCTGCCCTGCGCGCGATCGACGCCGGCGATGCCGCCTGCGGCATCCATGCGCGACATCACCCAGCCGCCGAAGATGTCGCCATTGGCGTTGGTGTCCGCCGGCATGGCGTTGATGCGAACCGTCAGGTTGCCGCGCGGCGCTTCCTCGGGTGTCAGGTCAGGCTCGGTCAATGAGTGTCCCCCTTCTTGGCGGTCGAGTTCTTGGCGGTCCAGAGCCTCAGGCCGCGCCAAGTTCCTTGCGCACCAGGGCGGCGCCCGCCGCCAGCGCCGCGAGCTTGCCATAGGCGACCTCGGAGGTCATCGGCGCGAGCCCGCAATTGGTGCAGGGGTAGAGCTTCTCGGGCGCCACGAAGGCGAGCGCCGCGCGGATCGTGGCGGCGACCTCCTCCCGCGTCTCGATCGCGTTCGAGGCGACGTCGATCGCACCGGCCAGCACGTCCTTGCCGTCGAGCAGCTTGATCAGGTCGAGCGGCACCTTGGAGTTGCGGCACTCCAGCGAAACTTGGTCGATCGAGCTTTTGGCGATCGCCGGGAAGGTCTGCTCGTAATGGCGCCACTCGGCGCCGAGCGTCGCCTTCCAGTCTATATTGGCCTTGATGCCGTAGCCGTAGCAGATATGGACCGCGGTCTTGACCGTCAGGCCCTGCGCGGCGCGTTCCAAGCAGGCAATGCCCCAGTCCGGAACCTCCTTCATATAGACATTGAAGGCCGGCTCATCGAACTGTATCACGTTGATGCCCAGCGCCTGAAGCTCAAGCGCCTCCTCGTTCAGCACCGCCGCGAACGCCATGGCGAGGTCTTCGCGCCGGCCATAATGCTCGTCAGCGATCGTATCGACGATCGTCATCGGCCCGGGCAGCGTGAACTTGAGCTTATGGGTGGTGTGGGAGCGCGCGGCCTGCGCCTCCATGCTGTGGACCGGCCCCTTGCGGCGGATTTCGCCCGTCACGGTCGGCACCTCCGCCTCGTAGCGGTTGTTGCGGATGCCCATGATCATCTTTTTGTCGAAGTCGATCCCGGCGAGATTGGCGAGGAAGCCGTGGACAAAATGCATCCTGGCCTGCTCGCCATCGCCGACGATGTCGATGCCCGCATCCTCCTGCAGCTTCACCGACAGGATCGTCGCATCGCGCCGGCCTTCCTGCAGGGCGACGCCCTCCAGCTTCCAGGGCGCCCAGAGCCGCTGGGATTCGGCAAGCCAGCTAGGCTTGGGCAGGCTGCCGGCGATGGTTGTCAGGAGCATGGCGTGTCCTCTGGAATCTTGTGTGGTTGCGCCGACTTCTGACGGGTCGCAGACCAGCGTCAAGCCCAACCAACGAGCCCAGCCGAAAGGAGGAAACCTCGATGACTGCGGCGCCGCCCATGATCTGCATCTCCCTGCGTTATGCCGATGCGGTGAGGATGTATGACTGGCTGATCGCGGCCTTCGCCTTCGAGAGGCACGCAGCCTCTTACTCAGAGGAAGGCAAATAAGACATCACAAATTCTCATCAGCCTCAATCATGCGAATGTATTTTTCGATCCACTTTAACTCAGGCGTATGCGAAGCGATGCTGAGCAAATTTTCTTTATTATCAATAAAAAAACTACGAAACGGCGCAAATCTTCTAGCATTTTCACTGAGCCAAGCGATCGGATCTTTTTCAAGAACATCATCAAATCTCGTTCCTAATGCACTTACGAAAGCCATAAATCTTGGGCTTTTCTTTAGACCTTCAACAGCAACTAGAGAAACGGGAGCCGCGGCAAGAACACCTGTTGGCCCCATCGCCAGATACCCTATCGTTGACGGCGAGGTTACAACGGCAGCTGCGACCAGCGGGATCATTACGTTTCGGACGCTTGCTAACCCATAAACCGCCCCTCGCTCAGGGTGGCTCCCCTCCGCCATCGCGCTAGCCGCGTCTACGACCGCGTCAGCTGCCGATTTTGTTGCGATATCGGTTCGGAGGGATATCGCAGCCGCAATATCTTTTGCGGCCTCTCTCAAAATCGCACGCTCAGCCCGATTCTTATCAAATAGCTGTGATTGATCAGCCAGCTCTTGACCTTCGCGGGTAGAGAGTATCATAGGACCATGCAATGTGAGGAGGCTCTCCAGAGCCGCCTTGGCAGGATCTTCCAATTCCGGAAGCATCCGGTCACCAATATCTCTCTGAGAGGCCTCAAATATATTTCTAATTATTACACCAACACCCCAAACTTCTCCCCAGGAAATATCAGACAAATTACTCTTATCAATTAAAGATATATATTTAATTATCGCATCAGAAAGCTCTCTAAATTGATTACCAGATAATCGACTAGATAGATCTTTTGCCGATTGTAGAACGATGGGGCAGAGTTTTTCCGTTCGATCAGAAAAATCGCCGCCGATGCGCGATTGATCGACGCTCATGCGATCGATGATATAATCTTCTCTTACCTCGAAGTGAGGCCCCACTCCCTGCGTCGGTATCTGATCTAAAATTTCACTATCATCATGATCAAAGTCGCCATTAGATAATTTTCCACCAAACCCGATAACGATATGAGCTGCCAAATTATTTATACTATCGGGACCGCCACTCCATTCAGCGTCACGAAAATTTGATATTGCGCTCATTATCTTATTGTGAGTAGCAAAATCGACGGTAAACGGGATGTACCCTCGTAATTTCCCGTCATACCATTCCACCCAAATCGACCAACTTGGGTCAATCTCAAGCAAATACCCTCTAAGCTCGCTCCAAAATTTGTGAAATGCAACACGCCCTTCGGAACGCGTCCAAAGCTCCGAAGACAGCAAAGAGTCAATATCTATCCGAGAATCAATTAGGAAATTGACGTCACTTTCGACCTGTAACATTGCCTCAGCGGCTATATTTCCCCTTATAGATCGAGCAGCAGAAGCAGATCGCTCAATAGCGGTGCTAGCAGAGCGAACTGAAGCGACATAAGCCCTTTCTGTAAAAGACGAGGCTTATGCGGCCGCCTGAGCAGACCATGTTATACGAAAGGTCGAATTAGCGGTATCCGAACCATATGGAGAAGAAAATCGATAATGACTATAGTGATGATATCTCTCTACATTATGCTCCGAAGAATATGCCCTCAAGAGATACGCAAATGTCGGAAGAACATGATTCTTTGCGGCTAGTGTTTTCTGGTCTGATTCATCAGACAGCCGTAGCTCGTGCGCGAGCAGTGGCAAAACACGGGCGGACGCCCGGATTGCGATTGCTGCGGACGCCCTTTTTCTTAAATGAAGGGGAAGTGTCTTAGCCCAACGGGAGAAGTCATGCTCGGTCTCGATGCGCACAGCAGTTCTCGATTCGCCACGAGATCAAAGTTTGCTCTGCCTAAATCAAAAAAGTCTACGCCACCACCGCCTTCCGCCGCGCCCGGAGCATCAGCCAGGCCACGATCGCCAGATTGACCAGGTTCCAGGCCATCCCGTTCAGGAACGCCATGCGGTAGGACGCGGAAGCATCGAAGATCGCACCCGAGATATAGCCGCCGAAGGCCATGCCCACGACCGTCGCCGACATCACGATGCCGATGCGCACGCCAGCCTCCTTGGCCGGAAGATACTCGCGGATGATCACCGCATACATCGGCACGATACCGCCCTGGAACAGCCCGAAGATGCCTGTGACGATGTAGAGCGAGGTCAGCCCGTCGAACCAGAGATAGAGGAACAGCGCCAGCCCCTGCATCAGCGAGCCGAGCGCCAGCGTCGCCGCCCCGCCGATCCTATCGGCAACGAAGCCCGACCCGACCCGGCTGATGATGCCGAGCCCCAGCATCAGCGACAGCATCTCGGCGCCACGCGCCACGCCATAGCCGAGGTCGCCGCAATAGGCGACGAGATGGACCTGCGGCATCGCCATGGCGACGCAGCAGCAGAAACCCGCGACGGCGAGCAGCCATTGCAGCTGTGTGGCGCTGAGCCCGAGATCGCCGCGCGCGCCCGCACTGGCCGCCTCGTCGGCAGCCAGATGCGCGGCCGAGGGCCGGCGCCGGAAGAACAGCGCCAACGGCAGCATCACGGCCAGCGCGACCAGCCCGATCCCGATATGCGTCGCGCGCCAGCCATGGTTCGCCAGGCCCCACGTGATGACCTGTGGCCAGATCACACCGGCGAGATAACTGCCAGATGCGCCGAAGACCACGGCGAGCCCGCGATGCCGGCGGAACCAGTGCGAGAGATCCGCAATCAGCGGCGCGAAGCCCGCCCCGCAGCCGACGCCGATGAGCAAGAGGTGCACGAGTGCGAATTGCCAGAGCGTCTGGGCGAAGCCGGCCAGCATGTAGCCCGCCCCGAGCAGCACCGCGCCGAGCACGATCGGCACGACGATTCCGTAGCGGTCGGCGATGCGCCCCATCGCGATGTTGCCGAAGCCGAAACCGAGCATGACGCAGGTATAGGGCAGCGACGCGCCCGCTCTCAGCGTACCGAACTCGGCCTGTACCGTGGGAAGCACGACCACGACCGACCAGGTACCGACGCAGGCGACCGTGCCCAACAGGAGCGACAGCGCGAGCCGCAGCCAGGCATAGGATGAATCAGGTGCGAAGCGCGCGGCATCCTGCGCGTCGGACAGGGATTGGGCAGCCATGTTTCCTCGCGACGTCGTCTTCTGGAGCGACGTTCTGATGCAGGATTAGGCGGCGGCAGAAGGCGCGGCAAGCGCGCCGGCCGCAGGGCGGAACGGCGTTGGCGACGGACCCCGGCACAGGCATTCGTGAAGGCGGCGCGACCCTGAAGCGGCCGGGCTTATCCTCTTGTCGGCTTGAACAGCGTATCGCCCTGTTGCTCGATGATCTGCTGCGCCTTGACGAGAGTGAAATCCGCAGCCTCATCGGCACCCGGAAATCGATCGGCCCGGACGAAGCGATGGCTCATCACCTCTCCGTCGATCTCCTTCTCGATCACCCCGCAGAGCTGGTATTGCCCACCCTCCTGATAGGGGGTCGCATGGATCGTATAACCGTTATGGTCCAGCGTCTTGAGTGGGCCGGCGGGCGCAGCCGGCCCTTTGCGGCCGAAGAGGGACTTCAGGAAGGACATGGCGGAACTCCGTCGGGCGGCAGTTTAAGGTCTCGCGAGAGAGGTAGCGCCCGTGGCGCCCACTGCCAAGCCGCGTCAGCCGGCGAGATGCAGCGCGATCTCGCGCCGATGCGGCCGGCGTCTGTGTTCGAACAGATAGATGCCTTGCCAGGTCCCCAGTGCCAGCCGCCCGCCCATGATGGGGATCGACAGCGACACCGGCAGCAGCGCCGCCTTGATATGGGCCGGCATGTCGTCTGGCCCCTCCGCCCGATGCGTCAGATAGGCCATCGCGGGATCGTCGGCCCCCGGCGCCAGCCGGGAGAAGAACGCATCCAGGTCGCGCTGGACGTCCGGGTCGGCATTCTCCTGGATGAGCAGCGAGCAGGATGTATGGCGCAGGAACAGCGTCAGCAGTCCTGCGCCGACGGCGGCCTCGCGCACGAATGCGGCTACGCGATCGGTCACCTCATTCAGGCCAGGCCCGCTTGTCTGCGTCGTAAGGATGGCCTGACGGATCATGCCCCAAGCCCCCGTCTAGCGTTCCGATAAAGCGAGCTTGGCGCCGAGCGCCACGAAGGCCGCCGCAAAACTTCGGCGCAGCCAGGCCATGACCGCCGGCCGACCAACGACCTTGTCGCGCATCGCGGCGGCAAACAGGCCGTAAAGAGCGAAAACGACGAATGTCATCGCCATAAACGCGCCTGACAATTCCAGCATCCGCATCAGCGGCGCTGCCTCCCCGGCCGAGATGAACTGCGGCAGGAAGGCGACAAAAAAGATCGACAGCTTCGGATTGAGCACATTGACCGCGATGCCATCGACAAGCACGCGCCAGCCCGAGCGCGGATCGGGCGCTGCATCGACCTTGAGCGCGCCGTGCTCGCGCAGCGTCTGCCACGCCATCCAGAGCAGATAGGCGACGCCGGCATATTTGACGATCTCGTAGGCAAGCGCACTGGCATGGAGCAGTGCCGCCAGCCCCATCATCGCCGCCATGAGATGGGGCACGATCCCGAGCGTGCAGGCAAAGGCCGCGAGGACGCTTGCCCGCCCGCCACGCGCGAGCCCGGCAGCGATCGTATAGAGCGCGCCGGTGCCTGGCGAAGCGACGATGATCAGCGAGGTGATCAGGAAGTCGGTTGTCATGGCTGCATCCACGTTGGCGATGCGGAAAGGCCGCAGAAGGCCATGGCTATGTGCACACCGTCAAGCGCCGAAACTTAGCCATTGACCTAACCAAAACGCGTCGGTAAACCTAGCCACATGGCTAACCTTTCGACCGATCTCGACCACACCTTTCGCGCCCTGTCCGACCCCACCCGCCGTGCGGTCGTCGCGGCGCTGGGGCGCGGTCCGGCCTCGGTCAGCGAGCTCGCAAGACCGTTCGAGATGGCCCTGCCGACCTTCCTGCAACACCTCAAGGTGTTGGAAGAAAGCGGACTGATCGCGACGCAAAAGGTCGGCCGCGTGCGCACCTGCACCCTCGACCAACAGCCCTTGGCCCAAGCCGAGCGTTGGCTCGACGACCAGAAGACACTCTGGACGAAGCGTCTGGACCAGCTGGACGCCTTCGTTCTCCAACTCAAGAATCGGGAAGACGCCCCATGACAAACCTGCCGACCTTCAGCTTCGATCCCACGCTCGATCTCGAACTCGACCGCGTGGTCGATGTTTCCCCACGCCTGCTCTGGCGCGCCTGGACCGAGCCGCAACTGCTGATGCAATGGTTCTGCCCGCTGCCCTGGAAAACGACGGCCTGCGAGATCGACCTCAAGCCCGGCGGCAAGTTCCACACCGTGATGGAGGGCCCGAACGGCGAGCGCCACGACAACACCGGCTGCTTCCTCGTCGTTGTGCCGGAACAGCTCCTCGTCTTCACCGATGCGCTCGGCCCCGGCTGGCGCCCGACGGGCTCGGCCTTCATGACCGCGACCGTCAGCTTCGAAGCGCAAGGCAGCGGCACCCGCTACATCGCCCGCGCCTTCCACAAGGACGACGCCACCCGCAAGCAGCACGAGGAGATGGGCTTCCAACAGGGCTGGGCGACGGCGCTGGATCAGTTGGTGGCGCTGGCGAAGGGGCTGTGATCGACAGCTTCCGGCAGAACGAAAAAGGCGGGCCTCGCAGCCCGCCTTGATGATCAATTATCCAGGAAGCTCCTGAGCTTCCGGCTCCGGCTCGGATGCTTCAGCTTCCGCAGCGCCTTCGCCTCGATCTGCCGGATGCGCTCGCGCGTCACGCTGAACTGCTGCCCGACCTCTTCGAGGGTGTGGTCGGTGTTCATGCCGATGCCGAAGCGCATCCGCAGCACGCGTTCTTCGCGCGGGGTGAGCGAGGCCAGAACGCGCGTCGTCGTCTCGCGCAGATTGCTCTGGATCGCCGCATCGATCGGCAGGATCGCGTTCTTGTCCTCGATGAAGTCGCCGAGATGCGAATCCTCCTCGTCGCCGATCGGCGTTTCGAGCGAGATCGGCTCCTTGGCGATCTTGAGGACCTTGCGAACCTTCTCCAGCGGCATGGCGAGCTTTTCGGCCAGCTCCTCCGGGGTCGGCTCGCGGCCGATCTCGTGCAGCATCTGGCGCGAGGTCCGCACGATCTTGTTGATCGTCTCGATCATATGGACCGGGATGCGGATCGTGCGGGCTTGGTCGGCGATCGAACGCGTGATGGCCTGCCGGATCCACCACGTCGCATAGGTCGAGAACTTGTAGCCGCGGCGGTACTCGAACTTGTCGACCGCCTTCATCAGGCCGATATTGCCTTCCTGGATGAGATCCAGGAACTGCAGGCCGCGGTTCGTGTACTTCTTGGCGATCGAGATCACGAGACGCAAGTTCGCCTCGATCATCTCCTTCTTGGCCTGCCTGGCCTCGCGCTCGCCCTTCTGGACCATCAGCACGATCTTGCGGAACTCCTGGATTTCCAGGCCGGTCTCCGAGGCGAGCGTATGGATCTCGTCGCGCAGGCTCTTGATCCGGTCGAGTTCCGCTCCGACGAAGTCGCGCCAGCCGCGCGATCCCAGCTTGGAGACGCGCAGCACCCATTTCGGATCGAGCTCGCCGCCTACATGCTGCTTGAGGAAGTCCTCGCGGCCGACGCCATAGCTCTCGGCCAGCCGCAGCAGGCGGGTCTCGTGGCCGATCAGGCGCTTGTTGATGTCGTAGAGCTGCTCGACCAGCGCCTCGATGCGGTTGTTGTTCAGCGAGAGCGACTTCACCGCGGTGATGATGTCGTCCTTGAGCTTCTTGTATTTGCGGTCCTGCGACGGCGAGAGCTTGGTGTTCTCCAGCCGGTTGGCGATGTCCTGGTCCTGCAGGCGGCGCAGCTTCTTGTAATTGTCGGCGATCGAGTCGAACGTCTCCAGCACGCGCGGCTTGAGTTCGGCTTCCATCGCCGAAAGCGAGACGTTGTTTTCGATGTCGTCGTCGTCGAGATCCGACGGCAACTCGCCTTCAGGTACCTCACCCTCGGCGGCCGCGCCCTCGGCCGGAGTACCGGGCACGCCGGGCTCTGCCCCTTCGCCGCCCTCGCCCGGCAGTTGCGCCGGGTTCTTGCCGTCAGGGCCGGCATAGGTCGCTTCGAGATCGATGATGTCGCGCAGCAGCACCTTGGCGTCGTTGAGCTCGTCGCGCCAGATGATGATCGCCTGGAAGGTCAGCGGGCTCTCGCAGAGACCTGCGATCATCGCCTCGCGGCCGGCCTCGATGCGCTTGGCGATGGCGATTTCGCCTTCGCGGGAAAGCAGCTCGACCGAGCCCATCTCGCGCAGATACATCCGCACCGGATCGTCGGTACGCTCTGTCGGCTCGAGATTGCGCTTGACCTCGACGGGCAGCGCCGAGCGCTGCGTCTCGGCGAGTTCGCCGCCCTCGGGCTCTTCCTCGTCGCCGCCCGCGCCGGTGCGCGCGGCTGCGCGCTCCTCGCCGGAGGCTTCGGGGTCTTCGTTGTCGACAACGTTGATGCCCTGCTCGCTGAGCTGGCCGAGCACGTCCTCGATCTGCTCGGAGGAAAACTCCTCCGAAGGCAGAACCTCGTTCAGTTCGTCATAGGTGACATAGCCGCGCTTCTTCGCGAGCTTGATCATCCGCCTTACGGCCTGATCGGTCAGATCGAGCAACGGTCCATCGGAAGTCGGGGGGGCTTCCGGTGCGACCTGGTCGGTCTTTTCCCGTTCGCTCGCTTTCGTCGCCATCAATCAGCGCTCCGCATTCGCGCGTCCGGGCCGGCTCCGGAAGAAGCCACATACGGACGCATAAAAGGGCGACGCGGCCGCTGGTCCGGCGCGCTCACCCCACCCAAATCACCTCAGGCCACATGGCGCCGGTCATCGTTGATGAACCGTAAACCATCTTGAACCGGTGCGCATGATGATGACGGCGGGACCCCGAATGTCAGGCCGTCAATCTCCGGACATCGCTTCGGTCCCCTCGATCGTCTCGAGGCGAGCCTTGACGTCCTTGATCCAGGCGAAATTGGCTTCGGTCGCTTCGTCAGCCAATGCGCGCTCGGCTGCCTTCAACTCGCTATGTAGCGTCCGCGCGCGATGATGCAAGACGATAGCCTGACGAATCGAGTCGAAAACCGATTCAGGATCAGCCGCTTGCACGAGTTTGAGCCGCTCGGCTGGGCCCGTCACGGCCATCAAATGAGCTTGCGCCTCCTGCACGCGCGGTTGCTCCAGCCGGTTCGCCAGCGCCTCCTCGTCGAGAACGCCGTCATCGGCAGCGTCGAGCAACGCCTGCCGGAAACGCTCGGCCGCGGTACCGTCGAGCGACAGTTCTGAAATTTCGTCGGCACAGCGCAGGATCAGATCGGGATGGCTCGCCAGCGCCAGCAGGATAAAGGCCTCGCGCGCATCCTCGCCCCGTCCGCGCGCCATGATCTTCGTCCGGGTGAGCTGGCTCGACGCCTTCAGCAGGCCGCTGGCCCACGGCGCAGGCGCGGCCTGCCAACCACCCCGCCCACCGCCGCGTTTTTGTCCGCCGCGCTGGAAACCGCCACCACCGCGCTCGGCACGCGCTGGCGCCGCGCTGGCGAAAAGCTGCGCCAGCCGCTCGTCCATCTCGCGGCGGTAATGACGCCGCGTCGCCTCATCCTTGATCTGGCCCAGCGGCTCCTTCAGCCGACGCTCGAAGGCCGCGCGACGCTCCGGCGTGTCGAGCGGCCCGGCCTCGACCTCGCGGTTCCACAGCATGTCGACGAGCGGGCGCGCCGCCTCCAAAACCTCGGCGACCGCAGCCTTGCCCCCCGAACGCGCCAGATCGTCGGGATCCTGCCCATCGGGCAGCGTCGCGAAGGCGAGCGATTTTCCCGGCTCCAGCATCGGCAGCGCGAGGTCGATCGCACGACTGGCGGCCTTGCGCCCGGCCTTGTCGCCGTCGAGGCAGATCACCGGCTCGTCGGCCATGCGCCAGAGCAGCCCGAGCTGGTCCTCGGTCAGCGCGGTGCCGAGCGGCGCGACCGTCTGCGGGAAACCCGCAAGCGTCATCGCTATCACATCGACATAGCCCTCGACGACGATGACCTGCCCGGTGTCGTGCGCGCCCTTGCGGGCATTGTGGTGATTGAACAGCAGATGGCCCTTGTGGAAGAGCGGCGTCTCCGGCGAGTTGAGATACTTCGCAGCGACTTCCGAACTCATCGCCCGTCCGCCGAATGCGATCACCCGCCCCCGCGTGTCGTGGATGGGGAACATGATGCGATCGCGGAAGCGGTCATAGGGTACGGCGATCTCCTCGCCATGCACCAGCAGTCCCGCCTCCATCATCAACTCGGCCGAGACGCCCTTGCCGGCAAGATGATCACGCAGGGCAAACCGGTCCGGCGGCCCATAGCCGATCCGGAACAGCTTTCGCGCCTCGCCTTCGAGCCCCCGCCCCGAGAGATAGCGCCGGGCGCCCGCGCCTCGATCGCCTGTCAGCTCCGCCTCAAAGAAACGCGCCGCCAGCTCCACGACCTCATGCAGGCCCTTGCGGCGCTCCTCCTGCGCCTGCGCCTCGACCGTGACCTTGGGCAGCGCGACGCCGGCCTCCGAAGCCAGCCGCTCGACCGCCTCGGGGAAGGACAGCCCTTCCGTCTCCATCACGAATTTGAAGATGTCGCCGTTCTTGCCCGACGAAAAATCGAAGAACGAGCCCTTCTGGTCGTTGACGAAGAAGGAGGGCGTCTTCTCGGCGTTGAAGGGTGACAGCCCCTTCCATTCCCGGCCCGACTTGGCCAGCCGCACGCGCTTGCCCACGACCGCCGAAACCGGCAGCCGTGCCTTGATCTCTTCGAGAATGGAGGGCGGGAACTTCATCGGTTTCTATGTGGGCGCAGCCGCGGCGAAAGCCAATCGAGGATGTGGCAGGAGGCCGGGTTGTTGGCGCAATCCACAGCGCCATGATAAAGAAAGCGCGGCAAAAGGAAGAAAGCCATGGCCCTCAACATCAAGGATCCCGAGACCGAGAAGGCCGTGCGCACGCTGGCCAAGCGTCGCGGTCTGACGCTGACACAGGCCGTGCGCCAGGCGGTCGATGGCGAACTCGACAAGGATGAGTTGTCCGACGAGGAGAAGGCGCGGCGGATTGCCGAGAGCAAACTCTGGTTGGCGGAGTTCTACAAGAAATACGACATCAAGCCGGCCGAGAGGTCCATGACCAAGCAGGAAATGGACGACATCATTGGCTATGATGAGAACGGCATGTGGTGAAGATCGTCATCGACAGCTCGGCCGTCATCGCGATCCTGACGCATGAGAGCGATGCCGAGGCCCGGCTCGCGCAGCTGGTTTCAGCATCCGGCCGCTGCATGTCGGCGGTCAATGCTCTGGAGACCCGCATCGTTCTGGAGATGGGCAAGGGAGGCGATCCCGAACGCTTCGACGATCTGCTGAGCAGATGGCAGATCGACATCGTCCCCTTCGACGCCCCTCTCTCCGACCTCACTTTCGAAGCCTATCGCCGCTTCGGCAAGGGCCGCCATCCCGCCAGGCTCAACATGGGCGACTGCGCCGCCTATGCGCTGGCGAAGGCGCGCGGCTGGCCGCTGCTGTTCAAGGGCGAGGATTTCTCGCAGACGGATATCGAGCGGGCCTGAGCCCGCCCGATTGTCGTGGCTCAGCCGCTGAGCGCCGTCTTCACCAGCCCGCTCGCCTTGCCGAAATCCATCTGGCCGGCATAATTCGCGCGCAGGATCGCGATGACCTTGCCCATGTCCTTGACGGTCTCGGCGCCGCTCTCGGTGACGGCGGCGGCAATGGCGGCCTTCACCTCGTCCTCGGACATCTGCTTGGGCATGTAGCCCGAGATCACCTCGACCTCGGCGCGTTCGCCCGCCGCCAGTTCCGGGCGGCTGTTGGCATCGTAGATGGCGATCGACTCCTGCCGCTGCTTCACCATCTTCTGCAGCAGGGCGAGGATTTCGTCGGGCGTCGTCTCGGGTTTCCCGAGGCCGCGCGCCTCGATGTCCTTGTCCTTCAGCGCCGAGGTGATCAGGCGGATGGTCGAGACCTTGCCCTTCTCGCCGGCCTTCATCGCCTCCTTGAGGTCGGCCGTGAAGCGCTCGCGCAGGCTGGTCATGATGATCGTTCCCTTTTATCCGCAGGCTCTGAACCCGCTTCGATTGACGGCGCGGGGGCGCGTCTTTAAGGCTCGCGCTCCAGATGGCGCGCAGCAAAAACCGCGGCCGCACACGCATTGCCGCGCTCACGCGGCCTGGACCGAGACATAGACATGACCGCTTCCGAAGGAAACCCCGCTGACGGCGGCTGGACCGAACCGCGCGCCACCGCGCTCCTCGTGCTGGCGGACGGCACGGTGCTGGAGGGCTTCGGCCTCGGCGCCACGGGCGAGGCGCCGGGCGAGCTCTGCTTCAACACGGCGATGACCGGCTATCAGGAGATCCTGACCGACCCGTCCTATGCCGGGCAGATCATCACCTTCACCTTCCCGCATGTCGGCAATGTCGGCGTCAACGACGACGACACCGAATCGGTCAATGCCGCATCCTCCTCCGGCGTGCGCGCCGTCGTGCTTCACGCTGCCATCACCGAGCCTTCGAACTGGCGGAGCAGTCGCCATTTCGATGCCTGGCTGAAGGCGCGCAACATCGTCGGCATCAGCGGCGTCGACACCCGGGCGCTGACTGCGCTGATCCGCGACAACGGCATGCCGAACGCCATCATCGCCCACAGCCCCGACGGCGTCTTCGACCTGCCCCGACTCAAGGCGCTCGCCGCCGGCCTGGCCGACATGGCCGGCCTCGATCTCGTACCGCTCGTCACCGCGTCCCAGCGCTATGACTGGGACGAGACGCCCTGGGTCTGGCCCGCAGGCTATGGCAAGCGCGAGGATGCGGCCCACAGGGTCGTCGCGATCGACTACGGCATGAAGCGCAACATCCTGCGCCTGCTCTCCCGCGCCGGTTGCGAGGTCACGGTCGTGCCCTCGACCGCCAGCACCGAGGACATCCTGGCGCTGAAGCCCGACGGCATCTTCCTCTCGAACGGCCCCGGCGACCCGGCCGCGACCGGCGAATATGCCGTGCCGGTGATCAGGGACCTCCTGGACAAGAAGATCCCGACCTTCGGCATCTGCCTCGGCCACCAGATGCTGGCGCTCGCCATCGGCGGCCAGACCCTGAAGATGAAGCAGGGCCATCACGGCGCCAATCACCCGGTGCAGGACAAGACCACCGGCAAGGTCGAGATCGTCTCGATGAACCACGGTTTCGCGGTCGATCCCGCCTCGCTACCGGCCCACGCAGTCGAGACCCATGTCTCGCTCTTCGACGGCTCCAACAGCGGCATCGCGCTGACCGACCGCCCCGCCTTCAGCGTCCAGCACCATCCGGAAGCGTCGCCCGGCCCGCAGGACAGCCACTATTTGTTCCAGCGCTTCGTCGAGATGATGGACAAGGAGAAGGCGAAGACGGCGGGCTGACGCGGCATTCTCCGCAGGCGGTCCCGGCTCTGAACCTCGACCGTCATCCCGGGCTTGACCCGGGATTCATCGTAACGCCCCGGAGCCCTCTGATGGATTCCGGATCGGCGCCGCTTAGCGGCTCGTCCGGAATGACGGCGCCTTCATGCCAGGGCATCGAGGCCGCCCACTAGCGCGTTGACAGCGCCGCGCGCCTGCGCTTCAAGCGCTTCCATGAACCCAGCGACCTGCCTCGCCCAGAGCTATTACGCCCCGTCCTCATAAGGCGGGTCGCATTCTCATGCTCAACCGCCGCGCTGGCGGTTGAAATTTGGCACTCACCCGACATCGCGGCCCTCTCAAGGACCAAGACGATGTCGATCCAGCGAAAATCCTTCTCCTCCATCGGCCTTCTCGGCTTCGGCGCCTTCGGCCGGCTGATGGCACGCCATCTCCAGCCGCATTTGCCGCTAGTGGTGTTCGACCCGGCACAGCCAGCGGCTCCCGATACCTCGGGCCGCGGCCTCGTGCCCGGCAGCATCGCCGAGGTTGCGGCCTGCGACATCGTCGTGTTGGCCGTCCCGGTTCATGCACTTGCAGAGGCAATCTCGGCGCTGCATCCACATCTGCGTACAGGCACGGTGGTGCTCGATGTGGGTTCGGTGAAGATCGAGCCGACACGGCTCTTGCTGACTGGGCTGCCAGATGACGTCGACATCATCGGCACGCACCCGCTGTTTGGGCCGCAGAGTGCGCGCGAGGGCCTCGAAGGCCTGAAAATCGCACTCTGCCCGATCCGCGGCGACGGTTTCTGCCGGATCGCGGCCTTCCTGCGCCACATCCTCAAGCTCGACGTCATCCTCACGACGGCCGACGCACACGACCGCGACATGGCGCTGGTCCAGGGCCTGACCCATCTGGTCGCAAAAATCCTGGTCCGCATGGAACCCATGCCGCGCCGGATGACCACGCGGAGTTTCGAACTGTTGATGCAGGCGACCGAGATGGTCAGGCACGATGCGCCCGGCGTCTTCCTCGCGATCGAGCAGGCGAACCCACATGCGCGCGCCGTCCGCGAGCGATTCTTCGCCCATGCCCAGGAGCTGACCAACGCGCTGGAGGAGGATAACCACCCCAAGCAGGTGAGAGCCGATGTCGCCTTGGGCGAAGCCGGCCCTTCCGCACAGGGCGTCCATGCCCTATTGCAGCGCAGCATCAGCCCCGAGATACACGCAAAACCATGATCCGCCTCGAAAACATCGGCAAGCAGAACGGCCAGCAGATCGTCTTCATCGAGGCCTCCGCCTCGCTCTTGAAGGGCGAGAAGGTCGGTCTCGTCGGCCCCAACGGCGCCGGCAAGACTACCCTATTCCGCATGATCACCGGCGAAGAGCAGCCCGACGAGGGGCTCGTTCAGGTCGATCGCGGCGTCACCATCGGCTATTTCAGCCAGGATGTCGGCGACATGGCCGGCGTCAGCGCGGTCTCAGCCGTGATGGATGGCGCCGGCCCGGTCAGCAGCGTCGCGGCCGAACTGCGCGAGCTCGAAGCCGCGATGGGCGACCCCGACCGCGCCGACGAGATGGACGAGATCATCACCCGCTATGGCGAGGTGCAGGGGCGCTTCGAGGAGCTCGACGGCTATGCGCTCGACGGGCGCGCCCGCGAGGTGCTCAACGGCCTCGGCTTCAGCCAGGAGATGACGGAGGGCGATGTCGGCGCGCTCTCGGGCGGATGGAAGATGCGCGTTGCGCTCGCCCGCATCCTGCTGATGCGCCCAGACGCTATGCTGCTCGACGAGCCATCGAACCATCTCGATCTCGAGAGCCTGATCTGGCTGGAATCCTTCCTGAAGGGTTATGAGGGCGCGCTTTTGATGACCTCGCATGATCGCGAGTTCATGAACCGCATCGTCGGCAAGATCGTCGAGATCGATGGCGGCGCGCTGACCTCCTATTCCGGCAATTACGAATTCTACCAGGAACAGCGCGCGCTCGCCGAAAAGCAGCAGCAGGCGCAGTTCCAGCGCCAGCAGGCCATGCTCGCCAAGGAGATCAACTTCATCGAGCGCTTCAAGGCGCGCGCCTCGCATGCCGCCCAGGTCCAGAGCCGCGTCAAGAAGCTCGACAAGATCGAGAAGGTCGAGCCGCCCAAGCGCCGCCAGACCGTGTCCTTCGAGTTCCAGAACCCGCCGCGCTCGGGCGAGGACGTCGTCACGCTCAAGGGCGTCCACAAAAGCTATGGCAGCCGCGCGATCTATGAGGGGCTGGATTTCCAGGTCCGCCGCAAGGAGCGCTGGTGCGTGATGGGCGTCAACGGCGCCGGCAAATCGACCCTGCTCAAGCTCGTGACCGGCACCACAGAACCCGATGACGGCTCGGTCGCGCTCGGCGGCTCGATCAAGCTCGGCTATTTCGCCCAGCACGCCATGGAAGTGCTTGACGGCGACCGCACGATCTTCCAGTCGCTGGAGGACCGCTTCCCCCAGGCCGGCCAAGGCTCGCTACGCGCGCTCGCCGGCTGCTTCGGCTTCTCGGGCGACGATGTCGAGAAGCGCTGCCGCGTACTCTCGGGTGGTGAGAAGGCCCGGCTCGTCATGGCCCTGATGCTCTACGACCCGCCGAATTTCCTCGTACTCGACGAGCCGACGAACCATCTCGACATCGCCACCAAGGAGATGCTGATCAACGCGCTCGCGCAATATGAAGGCACCATGCTCTTCGTCAGCCACGACCGGCATTTCCTCGCCGCGCTGTCGAACCGCACGCTGGAGCTGACGCCCGAGGGCGTCCATGCCTTCGGCGGTGGCTATAACGAATATGTCGCCCGCACCGGCCAGGAGGCGCCGGGGCTGCGGAGCTAGCCCGGGCTCCGCGTTATGAGGCACGGGTCATCCCGGACGCAGCGAAGCGGAGATTCGGAATCCATTCCGGAACCGTTCCGGATGGATCTCGGGTCAAGCCCGGGATGACGTCGTTGTTCCGAGTGTAATCAGCGGGCTTCAGTCGCGAGCGACCGTCCATGACCGAAAATCCGCTGACCCAGCCCGGCGCCGCCCACCCCGCCATCACCGAGGCGATGATCGCGATGCTGGTGCGCAGCTTCTATGAGCGGGCGCGCGAGGATGCGGTGATCGGCCCGGTCTTCATGGGCGCGGTCCAGCACTGGGACGAGCACATCGCCAACATCACCGATTTCTGGAGTTCGGTGATGCTGCGCACCGGGCGCTACCAGGGCCGGCCGATGCGCCCGCATCTGATCCTGCCGCTGGAGCCGCATCACTTCGATCGCTGGCTCGCCCTGTTCGAGGAAACCGCCGCAGAGGTTTGCGGCGAGCCGGATATCGCCGAGGCTTTCGTCGTCAGGGCAAGGCGCATCGCCGACAGCTTCGAGATGGCTCGCGCCGGCCAGCGCGGCGAGATTGCCCGCCCGCGCCACAGCCTTACCTGATCGTCAAATCGCCGGCGCCTGCGGATCGAGGAAGGCGGCAAGCGCATCAGGCGCCGTGCCCGCTTCGGTCGCGATCCGCTTTGCCAGCGTCGCAGCGGCGGGTCGCGCTGCGCCCAGCGGCCTGTCGAGCCAATAGGCCACCGGATTGAGCGCCGTGCGCGCATCGACCCGGACCAGCCGGCCGCTTGCGACCTGCTCCTGCGCCAAAGGCGGCCGGGCAAGCGCGATGCCGAGCCCATGGGCCGCGGCATCGAGCACGATGTTGTAGTCGTCGAAGCGGCGATCCTGCGGGCGCGGGCGATAATCCAGCCCCTGCGCCGAAAACCAGGCCTTCCAGCCCGCGGCATCCGAATCATGGATCAGCGGATGCGCCAGCAGACGGTCTGGATCGCCCTCCCCGATCGCCGCCGCAAGCCCGGGCGAGGCGATCGGAAAGCACCACTCCTCGAACAGCTTCAGCGAGATCCGCCCCGGTGCGCTGCCCCGTCCGCAGCGGATGCCGAGATCGACGCCCTCCTCCTCGAAATCCACCCGGCGATGCTCGGCCTGCAGCACCACGCGCAGAGCCGGCTCCTGCCCTTCTAGAGCTGCCAGACGCGGCATCAGCCACAGCGAACAGACCGAGGGCGGCGCGCTGACACGCACCACCGCCGCGCCGCGCTGCTCGCGCCAGCGATCCGAGGTGTCCGCGATCAGCGCGAAGGCCTCCTGCGTGCGCTGAAGCAGATGCTGCCCCTCCGAGGTCAGGGCGACACCGCGCGCCTGGCGCAGGAAGACGCGCAGGCCCAGCCAGTGCTCCAGCCGCGCCACCTGCCGGCTGATCGCGCCATGCGTCAGGTTCAGCGCCTCGGCCGCTGCCGAGAAGCTCCCGGTGCGCGCGGCGGCCTCGAAGGCTCGCAATGTGTCGAGCGGCGGTAGGTTGAAGCTGTGATCCATCGTCACAGCTCATGCGCGAATTCGTCGTTTGTCAATCATCCGGGCCGGGTATCTATGAGGGGTCATGCTCTTCCAACGAGGTAAGCCATGACCACCGCCGCTGCTACGACATCGCTGCCCGCCAGACCCGGTTTCGACTCGACCACCTTGGCCCTTGCGATCTTCACCATCATCGCCTGGGCCTCGGCCTTCCCGGCGATCCGCGCCGCGCTCGGCGGTTTCGGTGCGCTCGAACTCGGCGCGGTGCGCTTCGCCATCGCCGGCGTGCCCGCCGCACTCTTTCTTGCCATGATGCGTCCCAAGCTGCCCGACTGGCACGACGCCTGGCGCTTCGGCTTCGGCGGCCTCGTCTTCGTCGCCGGCTATACGGTCCTGCTCAATCTTGGCCAGCAGACGGTCTCGGCCGGCGCGGCGAGCTTCATCATCAACATCAACCCGATGATCACGGCGGCCCTGGCGATGATCGTGCTGGGCGAGCGCTTCACCGGCAGCCAGTGGCTCGGCAGCGCGATTTCGCTGTCGGGCGTCGGGCTGATCGCGCTTGGCCAGAATGGGGCCGCGGTCGACCTCGGCGTCGGCGTTCTGCTGGTGCTCGGCGCGGCGCTCTGCAACTCGCTCACCACCATCGTCCAGAAGCCGCTTTTCGCCCGCCACAAGCCCCTGACCGTCACCGCCTGGAACATGGTCGTCGGCGGGCTCCTGCTGACGCCCTTCCTGCCCAGCGGCATCGCGCAGGCGCAGGTAGCCTCAAGCGAAAGCCTCTACGCCATGTTCTATCTCGCCATCGTGCCGAGCCTGATCACCTACGCCACCTGGACGACGCTGCTCTCGCGCCTGCCCGCCGCGCGCGCCTCGAACCTGCTCTATGCCGCTCCGCCGGTGGCGACGCTGATCAGTTTTGTCTGGCTCGGCGAGGTGCCTTCTCTGCTCGGCATTCTGGGCGGAGCGATGGCTCTTGGCGGCGTCGTGGTGGTCAATCTCAGACGCTGAGCCGGGCAATCGCGGATTGAATCGCGGCGGCGGAACGTGGTTTCCTGTCGCCGACATGACATCCGCTCCAGCCATCAGGCCACTTGCCGCAGCCGACGCGCCGGCCTACCGCGCACTGCGCCTGAGCGCGCTTGCAAATGCCCCGGAAGCCTTCGGCGCGAGCCTTGCCGACGAAGCCGCAAGACCCCTCGCAGCCTTCGCCGAACGCATCGCCCCACCACCGCCGGGCTGCGTCTTCGGTACGTTCGCGAGCGACCAACTGGTCGGCATGGCCGGCTTCCTCGTAGGAGCCTCCGAGAAGACCAGCCATCGCGGAACGCTCTGGGGTGTCTACCTCGTCCCCGAGCAGCGCGGGTACGGACAAGCTGCTGGCTTGATCGAAGCCGTCATCGCCCATGCCGGCGCTCATGTGCTGGTCTTGCAGGCGCGCGTGGTGACGACGAACGTCGCGGCGCGCCGGCTCTATCAGCGGCTGGGCTTTCGCGATTATGGCATCGAGGCAAAGGCGCTACGGGTCGACGGGGTGTTCCACGACGAAGCGCTGATCGCGCTGGATTTTTCCGGGCAAGCCAGCAACTAGAACATCACCGCGAGCGCCCTTCGACAGCCCCGTCATGACTTGGACTCCGCTCCTGTCCGGCCGCGCTAAAACCCCCGCGCCTCCAGCGCCTTTTCCGCCTCGCCGATATAATCCCGCACCACCGGAACCGCGCTCTTATGCGGCCCGAGCAGGAGCTGGAACACCATATCGCCGCCGATGTCGAAGGAGGTTTCGCAAGCCGACAGGTAGAACTCCCACATCCGCGCGAAGCGCTCGCCCATCATCGCGACGACCTCGGGCCGACGCGCCATGAATCGCTCGCGCCAGGCGGCCAGCGTCCAGTGATAGTGCCGCCGCCAGAACTCGCAATCCGACGACCACAACCCGGTCTGCTCGACGGCCGCGAAAACCTCCGACAGCGCCGGCGCATAGCCGCCGGGAAAGATGTATTTGTCGAAGAACGGGCCGGTGAAACCGGGTGGGCCGACACGCCCGATGCAATGCACCAGCGCGATGCCGTCCGGCGTCAGCAGATCGCGGATCGTCTCGAAATAGTCGAGATAATGCGCGACGCCGACATGCTCCATCATGCCGACCGAGACGACCCGGTCGAAAGACCCCGTCAACTCGCGATAGTCCTTGTTCACGAAACTGACGCTGTCCCCGACGCCGGCAGCCTCGGCCCGTTTCTGCGCAGCCGCCATCTGGTCGGGCGAGACGTTGAGCCCGGTCACCTTCGCGCCGCAGGCCCGCGCCAGATAGATTGCCAGCTCGCCCCAGCCCGAGCCGATGTCGAGCACGCTCATGCCCGGTTCGATCTTGAGCTTGGCCGCGATGTGCCGGAGCTTTGCCTTCTGAGCGGCCTCGAGCCCGGCATCGGGCGAGTGCCAGTAGGCGCAGGAATAGGTCATCGTCTCGTCGAGCCAGAGCCTGTAGAACTCCGTCGGGATATCATAGTGGCTCTTGACCTTCTTGCCCGCGACGCCGAGCGGATTGTGCATCCGCAGGCGCCGGATGCGGAAGCGCACGGCCCGGAGCGCCTTCTGCAGCGGGTGCTTCCTGACCTCGCTGCGCTGCAGCCAGAACAGCGTCAGCAGATCGTGGATGGTTGAGCCGTCCTCGAAATCGATCCGCCCGTCCATGTAGCCTTCGGCCAGCGCCAGTTCCGGGTTGAGGAAGAGCTCGCGCTCGATCCGCTCGTCGTGGAAGCGCACGGTGACCTCTCCGGCGACGACCGGCTTGCCGGCAAAGACCAGCTCGGTGCGGCCAGGGCCGAAGACGTGCCGCTGGCCGTCGGACGTCACGACGGTGAGCCGGCCCTTGCGTATCGAACGTTTCAGGAGCCGGGGCAGGAGAAACATCGGCAGGTCCAGTCTATCGGGCAGGAGTGCGACTGCGACGAAGTCAGCCTCGCTCAACCTTCATCATCCAGCCTTGTCAGCCGACTCGCAACGTTTTGAAGGCGGAACATCTATGGAGAATCGCGCAGCTGAGCGCTGGCGAGCGCGCCTGCGCTCCGCCAGCCTTCTGGACGGCAAGGGACAGCTCCTGGTCGAATGCCGGGTGCTCGACAAGTCCCGAATGGGCGCAAAGCTGAAGCCCGACAGCGTGCGGCCCCTGCCCGTGCAGGTGAACTACCTCGGGCACGAGACCGACGAGGTTTTGCCCGCCAGCATCGTCTGGGTGCGCGACGGACTGATCGGCATCCGTTTCCAGACGCCCGGCTGACGGTTGCGCGACCGGCCGGCCTCGGCGTAGTGCTTTGCTCCCGGCGGCACGGCGCCGACTGGAGCTGACGGCGGAACTCATGTCCTGGCGCGATTTCTGGAACGGCGAGCACTCCATCTATGTCTCGCCGCGCCACAAGGCGCTGCATTACCGTCAGATCGCCCGCGACATCGTCGCCCACATCCCGGCCTCGAACGCGACCGTCCTCGATGTCGGCTGCGGCGAGGCGCTGAGCGCCGATCTGGTCGCCGCCACCTGCGCTCGTCTCTATCTCTGCGAGGCCGCCCCCAGCGTCCGCGACCGGCTGCGCGCCATGTTCGGCAGGCTCGGCCATGTCGAGATCGTCTCGCCAGACGAGGTCGAGGCCCTTCCGGACGCCACGCTCGACCTCGTCGTCGCCAATTCGCTGATCCAGTATCTGGGCCGCGAGGAACTCGTATCCGTCCTGCATGTATGGCTCGCCAAGCTGAAGCCCGGCGGGAAGCTCGTCGTCGCCGACGTGATCCCGCCCGACATCAGCCCGCTAACGGACGCTTCGCAGCTGCTGGCCTTCGCCTGGCGCGGCGGCTTCCTGGGCGCCGCGTTGACGGGTCTGGTGCGAACCGCCTTCTCGGACTACCGCAAGCTCAGGGCGCAATACGGCTTATCGACCTATACCGACGCACAGATCATCGCGATAATGGCTGAAGCCGGATACGACACGATCGGCCGCCAGCCGAATTTCGGCCACAACGCGCATCGGATGACGTTTGCGGCCAAAAAGCCGGCCTGAGCCGCTCCCACGCCCGACATTCAGCTTTTTCGGTCGGCAAAACTGAAGAACTTGTGTCCTAGAAACGAGAACACCATCACGATCCCGGTCGTGACGAACTGCATCGGTAGATAGGGCAGGCCGGCTCTCGCGACGAAGACATGCATCAGCGCGCCGGTCAGCACGAAACCACCAAGCGCGATCAGGGCGAAGCGCCAGCTCGCCTGCGCATGGCTATGTGTCGCATCGAAGGTCAGCCATCGGTTCAGCAAATAGGAGACCACCGCGCCGAGCACGAAGCCCGCCAGCGTCGCCGGCACCGGATCGATATGCGCAAGCTCGACCAGCCCGATCAGCGTCGCATAGTGCGCGACAGCCGTGATGCCGCCGGCGACGATATAGGCCATGAGCTGGCGGAACTGGCGAGGGTAGCGGCGAAGCGGCATGGCGGCGACCTTAAGGCGCAAGCCGGCCGGCTTGTCCATGGCCGGTGGACCGATGACGCTTTCCGCTTTCCCCCGCCGCTCCTCACCTCTATAGCGAGCGCCTAGCATTCATTCAGGCGCTCGCCCGGTTCCGCTCGCTCGATCGGACAGGGGCTACGCGCGCCCTCGCGAGACAAAGCCGAGCCCATGCCCAAGCGCACAGACATCAAGACCATCCTGATCATCGGCGCCGGCCCCATCATCATCGGCCAGGCCTGCGAGTTCGACTATTCCGGCACCCAGGCCTGCAAGACGCTGAAGGCCGAGGGCTACCGCATCGTGCTGGTCAACTCGAACCCGGCGACGATCATGACCGATCCCGACCTGGCGGACGCGACCTATGTCGAGCCGATCACGCCCGAGGTGGTCGCAAAAATCATCGAGAAGGAGCGCAACGTCCTGCCCGGCGGTTTCGCTCTGCTCCCGACCATGGGCGGACAGACCGCGCTGAACTGCGCGCTCTCGCTGAACAAGAAGTCGATCGTGCAGCCCGACGGCAGCAAGATCAGCGTGCTGGAGAAGTTCGACGTCGAGATGATCGGTGCGACCGCCGAGGCGATCGACAAGGCCGAGGACCGCGAGCTCTTCCGCGACGCGATGACCAAGATCGGCCTCGACACGCCGCGCTCGCACCAGATCAAGACGCTCGGCCAGGCGCTCGATGCGCTGGAGGACATCGGCCTGCCGGCGATCATCCGCCCCTCCTTCACCATGGGCGGTACCGGCGGCGGCATCGCCTACAACAAGGGCGAGTTCATCGACATCGTCGAGCGCGGCATGGACGCCTCCCCCACGAGCGAGGTCCTGATCGAGGAGAGCGTGCTCGGCTGGAAAGAGTACGAGATGGAGGTCGTTCGCGACAAGAACGACAACTGCATCATCGTCTGCTCGATCGAGAACATCGATCCGATGGGCGTTCACACCGGCGATTCGATCACCGTCGCCCCGGCACTGACGTTGACCGACAAGGAATACCAGATCATGCGCGACGCCTCGCTGGCGGTGCTGCGCGAGATCGGCGTCGAGACCGGCGGCAGCAACGTGCAGTTCGCGGTCGATCCCGCCACCGGCCGGATGATCGTCATCGAGATGAACCCGCGCGTCTCGCGTTCCTCGGCGCTGGCCTCCAAGGCGACCGGCTTCCCGATCGCCAAGGTCGCGGCGCGTCTGGCCGTCGGCTACACCCTCGACGAGATCGAGAACGACATCACCGGCGGCGCGACCCCGGCCTCGTTCGAGCCGACGATCGACTATGTCGTCACAAAAATCCCGCGCTTCGCCTTCGAAAAATTCCCTGGCGCCGAGCCCACCCTGACGACCGCGATGAAGTCGGTCGGCGAGGCGATGGCGATCGGCCGGACCTTCCAGGAATCGCTCCAGAAGGCCCTGCGCTCGCTGGAGACCGGTCTCGACGGCCTCGACGAGATAGAGGTCGAGGGCATGGGCAAGGGCGACGACAGGAACGCGATCAAGGCCGCGCTCTCGACCCCGACGCCCGACCGCATCCTGCATGTCGCCCAGGCCATGCGTTTCGGCTTCACCGATGAGCAGATCCACGAGAGCTGCAAGATCGATCCCTGGTTCCTGGAGCAGATGCGCCAGATCGTCGATACCGAGGAGAAGGTCCGCAAATTCGGCCTGCCGCAGACGCCCGGCGCCTTCCGCCAGGTCAAGGCGATGGGTTTTTCGGACAAGCGCCTCGCGGCCGTCGCGGGCAAGACCGAGGAAGAGGTCAGGACGCTCAGACGCTCGCTCGACGTGCGCCCGGTCTACAAGCGCATCGACACCTGCGCCGCCGAGTTCGCCTCGCCGACCGCCTACATGTACTCGACCTACGCCATGCCCTTCGCCGGCAAGGCCGATGACGAATCGCGCCCCTCGGACCGGAAGAAGGTCGTCATCCTCGGCGGCGGACCCAACCGCATCGGCCAGGGCATCGAGTTCGACTATTGCTGCTGCCATGCCTGCTACGCCCTGCGCGACGCCGGCTACGAGACCATCATGGTCAACTGCAACCCCGAGACGGTCTCGACCGACTACGACACCTCCGACCGGCTCTATTTCGAGCCGCTGACCGCGGAGGACGTGCTCGAAATCCTCGAGACCGAGCAGCAGAACGGCACACTCCACGGCGTGATCGTCCAGTTCGGCGGCCAGACCCCGCTCAAGCTCGCGAACGCGCTGGAGGCGGCCGGCATCCCGATCCTGGGCACCACGCCCGACGCGATCGACCTCGCTGAGGATCGCGACCGCTTCAAGCGCCTGCTCGACAAGCTACACCTCAAGCAGCCCAAGAACGGCATCGCCTATTCGGTCGAGCAGGCCCGCATGATCGCGGGCGAACTCGGCCTGCCCTTCGTGGTCCGGCCATCCTATGTGCTGGGCGGGCGCGCCATGGCGATCATTCGCGACGAGGTGATGTTCGAGGACTATCTGCTCGGCACGCTGCCGAGCCTGATCCCCTCCGAGGTCAAGGCCAAATACCCCAACGACAAGACCGGCCAGATCAACACCGTGCTCGGCAAGAACCCTCTGCTGTTCGACCGCTACCTGTCGGACGCCATCGAGGTCGACGTCGACTGCCTCAGCGACGGCAAGGACGCCTTCATCGCCGGCATCATGGAGCATATCGAGGAGGCCGGCATTCATTCCGGCGATTCCGCCTGCTCGCTGCCGCCGCGCTCGCTCAGCCCCGAGACCATCGCCGAACTGGAGCGCCAGACGAAGGCCATGGCGCTGGCGCTCGACGTCGGTGGGCTGATGAACGTGCAATACGCCATCCAGAACGGCGTCATCTACGTTCTGGAGGTCAATCCGCGCGCCTCCCGCACCGTGCCTTTCGTCGCCAAGGTCGTCGGCATCCCGGTCGCCAAGATCGCCGCCCGCATCATGGCCGGCGAGAGCTTGGCAAGCTTCGATCTGAAGACTCCGGAGCTTGACCATGTCGGCGTCAAGGAAGCGGTCTTCCCCTTCGCGCGCTTCCCCGGCGTCGACGTGCTGCTCGGCCCCGAAATGCGCTCGACCGGCGAGGTCATTGGCCTCGACCGCTCATTCGACATCGCCTTCGCCAAAAGCCAGCTCGGCGCCGGCTCGAAGGTGCCGGTCAAGGGCACGGTCTTCGTCTCGGTGCGCGACGAGGACAAGCCGCGCATCGTGCCCTCGATCCGCATCCTCGCCAATCTCGGCTTCCGCGTTCTCGCAACCGGCGGCACGCTGCGCCTGCTGCAGGACGAAGGCATCAGCGCCGTCAAGATCAACAAGGTGCTGGAAGGCCGGCCGCATGTCGTCGATGCGATCAAGAACGGCGAAATCCAGCTCGTCTTCAACACCACCGACGGCCCACAGGCGCTGACGGACTCCCGTTCACTCCGTCGCACGGCCCTCTTGCACAAGGTGCCCTATTATACCACCTTGGCGGGAGCGATCGCAGCGGCCGAAGGCATCAAGGCCTATTGCAGCGGCGATCTCGAAGTACGATCGCTGCAATCCTACTTCGCAAGTGCCGCCTGATAGCGGCGCGGCGAGGCAGTTTACAAAAACGATCGGAAGCCGGGACGCAGGCCGCGCCAAAAGCGGCCGGCGGCTCATCGCTTTCGACAACTGGGACGGGACGATGGAAAAGGTACCTATGACCGCGGGCGGGTTCGCCGCGCTGGAGGCGGAGCTGAAGGACCGCCAGCAGGTGCAGCGGCAGCGCATCATCCATGCGATCTCGGAAGCGCGCGCGCATGGCGATCTCTCGGAGAATGCCGAATATCACGCTGCCAAGGAGTCGCAGGCTCTCAACGAAGGCCGCATCCAGGAACTCGAATCGCTGATCGGCCGGGCCGATATCATCGACATCTCCAAGCTCGCCGGAAGCGACACGATCAAGTTCGGCGCTACGGTCCAGCTGATCGACGACGATACCGAAGAGAAGAAGAGCTACCAGATCGTCGGCGAGCCGGAGGCCGATGTGCGCTCGGGCAAGGTCTCGATCGGCTCGCCGATCGCACGCGCCCTGATCGGCAAGAAGGTAGGCGACTCGGTGCAGGTCAACACGCCCGGCGGCGGCAAGTCCTACGAGGTGGTCAGCGTCGTTTTCCGCTGATCGGAGCGTCATGGTCGGGCTTGCCCCGACCATCTCGGAAACCAGCGCCTTCTCGTCATGAGATGCTCGGGTCGAAGCTTCGCTCCGCCCGAGAATGACGCTAATTCGCCGGCCGTCGCCTAACCCGCAATCACCACCCGCAGCGCCCTCACGATCCCGTCCACCGCGACGCTCGCCAGGACCAGCCCCATCACGCGGCTGATCACGCTGGCGCCGGCATTCCCGATCAGCGCGATGATGCGGGACGCGCCGAACATCAGCACAAGCGTGATCGCGAGGATCACCACGATCTCCACCACCGTCTCCGCCTGCTCGCGCAGGCTGAAGCGGGAATTGTCGGTCACCGTCATCACCGTCAGCATGGCGCCAGGGCTGGCGATGCTCGGGATCGCCAGCGGGTAGACCGCGCGCTCCAGATCCGATGAACGCATCAGCTTCTGGTCCTCCTCCAGCTTCGATTCGCCGAAGATCATCGTCAGCGCGAACAGGAAGAGCACGATGTTGCCGGCGATCTCGAACGAGGTCAGCGCGATCTCCATCGCTGTCAGCAGCACCTGACCGGCGACCACGAAGAACACCAGCACACCAAAGGCGACCAGCGTCCCGCGGATCGCGACGGCCCGCGCTGCGGCAGCACTCATTCCGGCCGTGACGGCCAGGAAGACCGGCAGTGTGCCGATCGGGTCGATGACGACCCAGAGCTTGACGAACTCCGTGAACATGCGACGCGCGGCCCCCGCCAGTGATAGATCCATTAAGCACGACGGGTGGCAACGCCCCAACCACAGCCTTCCACTCGACCCGGCTTGGCCAAGCCGTCGCGGCGCACTACATTTCCCTCATGATCACCGGAGACAGCCGATGACGACGCGTCGGAAATTTTTCGCTCTGGCACTGGCCGGCTCGGCCCTGACGATGCTGGCGGCATGTCAGCCACGCTCCGCGCTGCAGCCTGCTGGCACACGGATCGGCGCCATCCGCGTCGATGTTTCGCGCATCGCCGCTCAGGGCTGGGGCGAGAACGCCCGCAATATCCAGCTCGCCATGGAGCGCAAGCTCGCCACGATACTAGGCCCGGCCTACCAGCCCGGCGCCGGCCCCACCCTGCAGGTCGTCGTGCGCGGCGTTTGGCTCGCGAGCTATGCGGGCGGCGGCGGTGGCAGCAAACCCCGCGACGGCGGCTCCAGCAATGACAATTTCGACAGCGAGACGACGCTCATCGGCTCCGGCGGCCGCATCCTGGGCAGCTACCCCGTCCTTTCGACCATCTCGTCGGGTTCGGGCGGCCCCTGGTATAGGCCAGATGTCGATCAGCGCCGCATCGCGGCCCTGATCGAGAACAACGCGCTCTGGATCAGGCGCTACGTCCTGGGCTGAGCCGGGGCAGACGCATTCGCAGGCCTCCTGATCTGGAAGGCCGTCTTGCCGCGCTGAAAGCCGCAGGCTTCATAAAAGGCAAGAACGGCGGCATCGGTCCGGCCGGTCATGAGCATCTTGTAGCAGCCTTCGGACCACGACTGGTCGATCGCTGCCTGAATGACGCGCTTCCCGAAGCCGAGACCCCGGACGGATCGATCGCTGACGACGTTCTCGATGATTGCGAAAGGTCTCTGTTCGCGCGTCAGATTGGGCACGATCAGCAAGACGCAGGTCGCCACTGCCCGCCCCTCATGTTCGGCGACATGAACCGTCATCATCTCGCTGGCGAGAATGCGGCGCCACGTCTCGCCGGCTTCCGTTGGCTCCGGCAGCAGATCTCCAGGGCTGAGCTGCGCGTAGAGCGCGAGGATCGCCGGCAGATCTTCGACGACGGCCTTGCGGATGACGGCATCCATCATCGTCTCTCGCTCAGCCCAGCGGCACGATCGGCTCGTCTTTGACCCGGTCGAGCGCGAGCGCCGTGCGAACATTGCGGACATTGGGCAGCGCCGTCAGGTCGCCGACGAACTCCTGGAAGGCCTTCAGGTCCGGCGCAACGCATTTCAGAACGAAATCGATGTCGCCCGAGAGCTTCCAGCATTCGCGCACCGCGTCCCAGGACCGGATGCGCGCCTGGAAGGCCTCCAGATCGGCTTCGGCCTGACTGGCGAGATGGACGAAGGCGAAGCAGACGACCTCGAGCCCGAGTTTTCGCTCGTCGAGCAAGGCGCGGTAGCCGGTGATCAGCCCGGCCTCCTCCAGCGCCCTCACGCGCCGCAGGCAGGGCGGCGGCGAAATCCCGACCCGGCTCGCCAGCTCGACATTGGTCATGCGGCCATCGCCCTGGAGCTCGCGCAGGATGCGCAGGTCGATGTCGTCGAGTTTCGATCGCACGAAAGGCCCCGGAAAAGGTCGCGCTGGTGTAGACGCAGGCGACAGGCGATACAAGGCGCGTGCCGCGACTGGAGATCGCCTTGCCTGCCGACCACCCCATCCCAACCATCTGGACCTTGACCGACGGCAAGGCAGGCGACGAGCCGCAATGCATCGGCGTCGCCGAACGGCTTGGCGTCGTACCGGACATCCGCCGCGTCGCGCCGCGAAAGCCCTGGACATGGCTGATGCCGCGCGGGCCGATCGATCCGCATGAGGGCCCCGATCGGGACGGCAGCCCGATCCGCCCGCCCTTCCCCGATATCGTCATCGCCTCAGGCCGGCGCGCCATCCCATATGTCCGGGCCGTCAAGAAGGCGTCGAACGGGCGAACCTTCACCGTCATCCTGAAGGATCCTCGCACGGGGACGGACGCTGCCGATTTCATCTGGGTCGCCGAGCATGACCGCCTGCGCGGCGACAACGTCCTCGTCACCACGACCTCGCCGCACCGGCTCAGCCTCGTGCAACTCGAAAAGGCTCGCAACGACCCGCCAGCCGCAATCGCCGCCCTGCCCTCACCGCGCGCAGCAGTGCTGGTCGGCGGCGATAGCCGGCACCATCGTTTCCGTCCCCAGGACATCGCCCGCTTCGCCGAACTGCTCGACCAGTTTGCAAGCTCCGGCGTCGCACTGATGGGCTCTCGCTCGCGCCGCACCACGCCCGCCCTAGACAGCGCGGTGGCGGAGGTCTTCGCCCGCCATAAGGGCTGGTGGTGGGACGGGACCGGCGACAACCCCTATATCGCGCTGCTCGCCAATGCCGACGCCGTCGTCGCCACCGCCGATTCGACCAACATGATCGGCGAAGCGACCGCGACCGGCGTGCCGATCCTGGTCTTCGAGCCCCATGGCGGCCATGGCAAGCTGGCGAAGTTCCTGGAAGCGCTCAAGCGACAGGGGGCTGTGCATCACTTCGACGGCCGGCTTGAAGGGGCGCGGTACGAGCCTGTAGACTCGACCGATGTCATCGCAGCGGCGGTGCGCGAGGGCTGGCTCCGGCACCGGACCGAACTGGGCCTCAAATGACAACCCGACTATGCCGTCATCCCGAGCGTAGCGAAGCGGAGACCCGGGATCCACGCCAGAACGCATGTCGGAATAGTTCCGGCATGGATCCCGGATCGGCGCGGCTGCGCCGCTTGTCCGGGATGAAAGTTAGGATTGATCCGAGCGCATTTGGTTGAAGCCAAATCGTTCATATCTGACGGACACGACGCGGCTCGAACCGCGCCAACAGGATCGAAGACGATGGCCCATACCCATGCCCGTGTGATGATCGTCGGCTCCGGCCCCGCCGGTTACACCGCCGCGATCTATGCCGCCCGCGCCATGATGGAACCGGTAATGATCTCTGGCCTGCAGGCCGGCGGCCAGCTCATGATAACCACCGATGTCGAGAACTATCCCGGCTTCGCCGACGTCGTTCAGGGCCCCTGGCTGATGGCGCAGATGCGCGCGCAGGCGCAGCACATGGGCACGAAGATGGTCTCCGACCACATCGCCCGCGTCGATCTCTCGCAACGCCCCTTCCGGCTCTGGGGTGACGGCAACGAGACCTATTCCTGCGACGCGCTGATCATCGCGACCGGCGCGCAAGCGAAATGGCTCGGCCTGCCCTCCGAGCAGACCTTCCAGGGTTTCGGCGTCTCGGCCTGCGCCACCTGCGACGGCTTCTTCTTCCGCAACAAGGAGGTCGTGGTCGTCGGCGGCGGCAATACGGCGGTCGAGGAAGCGCTCTACCTCGCCAACCTCGCCAGCAAGGTCACGCTGGTCCACCGCCGCGATTCGCTGCGGGCCGAACGGGTCATGCAGCACCGGCTGTTCAAGCACCCGAAGATCGAGGTGGTCTGGGACAGCGAGATCGCGGAAATCTGCGGCGGCACGCAGCCGCCAAACGTCACCCATCTGCGCCTCCGCAATCTCAAGACCGGCGTCGAGAGCGAGCTCAGGACCGACGGCGTCTTCATTGCCATCGGTCACAAGCCGGCGACCGACCTCTTCATCGGCCAGCTTGCGGTGAACGAGTCCGGCTATCTCGATGTGACGCCGGGCACGACGAATACCAACATTCCCGGCGTTTTCGCCGCGGGCGATGTCACCGACGAACACTACCGTCAGGCCGTCACCGCCGCCGGGCTGGGCTGCATGGCGGCGCTGGACGCCGAGCGCTGGTTGCAGGCCAACGAGCTGGAACGGCTGGAAGCGGCGGAGTAGTCCACATCTGATGATGCATCACCAATGCTGATGGATTTTGTCACCAGATTCAGTGTGGAAAATGCAGCTTGATGTCTTGCAGACATTGACGCGCAAGGGTTTTGCACCCCAACATGCGTTAAACGCATAACAGGGGGGATAGCGGTGGATTGGGACCGCATCAGGATTTTTTATACCGTCGCTGAATCCGGCAGCTTTACCAAGGCGGGAGACGTTCTGGGCCTGAGTCAGTCTGCGGTCAGCCGCCAGATCGGCGCGCTGGAGCGCGAATTGCGCGCGCCCCTGTTCCACAGGCACACGCGCGGGCTGATTCTCACCGAGCAGGGCGAGCTTCTTTGGCGCGCCGCGCGCGAGATGACGCAGCGGCTGGAGCGCACCCGTGCCCAGCTCTCGGAGACCCGCGAGCATCCCTCGGGAGAGCTCAAGGTCACGGCGACGCGCGGCCTCGGCGGCCACTGGCTGACACCGCGTCTGGCCGAGTTCCTCGACCTCTACCCCGACATCAAGGTCGACCTGATTCTCACCGACGAGGAACTCGATCTCTCGATGCGCGAGGCCGATATCGCCATCCGCCTGCGCCAGCCGCAGCAGCCCGACCTGATCCAGCGCAAGCTCTTCACCGTGCATTTCCACGTCTACGGATCGCCGGCCTATGTGAAGCGCTTCGGCGAGCCCAAGAGCTATGAGGAGCTGGACAATCACCGCATCCTCTCCTTCGGGGGCACATCCCCGTCCTATCTGACGGCCGTGCACTGGCTCGGCACGCTCGGCCGCGACCAGCGCAACCCGCGCCCGATCCATCTGACCGTGAACAACATCACGGCGATGAAGCGCGCCGTGGATTCCGGCGCCGGCATCGCGGTTCTGCCCGATTACCTGATCGAGACCGGCTCCCCGCTCGTGCAGCTGATGCGCGAGACCGAGATGCCGCAGCTCGAAAGCTATCTCGTCTATCCGGAAGAGATGAAATCGGTCGCCCGCGTCCAGGTCTTCCGCGATTTCCTGATCCAGAAGGCCCAGCGCTGGACCTACTGAATGTGCAGCGCTACGGCGGCCCGATGGGCGCCGTAGCGCGTTGCACGCATATTTCACAACGCGTTATCGGCTAATTTGACTGAAATACCCAAGACTCATGCGCTGGACGCATGTCTGCCCCAGGCAATGCTGCATTGCAAAAAGGCAGGTGCTGCCCGATATAGCAAACACGGTTGTTCGCAACGGGCTCCGCTAACTCCTCCCGGCGTCGAGTTCGTTGCAGCCGTTCCCCTCTGAAATGTTTGGCGCTTGCGCCATGCATTTCAAACTTCAAAAGCCGGCTCCCTTTGGGGACGCCGGCTTTTTTTTGATAAGTCTTCAAGCCGCGAGCTTGGCGACGAGGCTCGCGAAGCGATCGATGAAGCCCTGCAGAAACTCGCGCGTGCCGGCATCGGTGACATCATGGGCGTCGTCGACGAGGCCCTGCTTGTAGGTCAGGAAAACCGGTCCGCCCATGACGAGCGCGCCCTGATTGCCGAGGATGTCGCGCAAATGCTGCTGCGCTAGCGCGGTGCCAATGGCGCCCGGGCTCGTGCCGGTGATGGCGATCGGCTTGCCGGACCAGACGCCCTTGCCGGACGGGCGCGCCGCCCAGTCGATCGCATTCTTCAGGACCGCCGGGATCGAGCGGTTATGCTCGGGCGTTACCACCAGCACGGCATCGGCCGAAGCGATCTCGTCCTTCAGCCGGGTCGCGGCCTGTGGCCAGGCTGCACCCTCCAAATCCTGATTGTACATCGGAAGGTCGTCGATCCGCACGACATGCATCTCGAAGGAGGCGGCGCCGAGCTTGGCGAGCGCCAGCGCGACCTTCCGATTGATCGAGGCACTGCGGTTGCTGCCGGTGATGACGGCGAGCTTGAACTTGGCCATGAGATATTCCTGTAAGGCGAAACGGGATGGGGAGAACGATCCGACATCCTCTTAGAAGTGCCTCACGGGCGAGAGCAAGACTCCGTCACGGTCAGCGCCGCCGCGCCTCCAACGGCAGCGCCTCGAACAGGCCGGGCTCGGCGCTGGTGCGGGCCTTCTCGATCGTCAGCATTTTCAGCTTGGTCTCGACGCCGCCATCGGCCGAGAATCCGCCGGTCCGGCCGCCCGCCGCCAGCACACGATGGCAGGGCACGATCGGCGCGAACGGGTTTTGTCCAAGCGCGACCCCGACCGCGCGCGCCGCGCCGGGCTCGCCGATCCGGGCGGCGACCTCGCCATAGGTCAGCGTTTCGCCCGGCGGGATCGTCAGCGCGACGTCATAGACTTTTCGATTAAACGCGGACGTCAGGTCGAGCGCGATCGGCAGATGCGACAGGTCGCGCGGCTCGCCATCCAGCAGCGCCACGATATCGGCGATCGCCGCCGCGATGAACGGAACGGGCTTGGCCTCGTCCGCTTCGGCAAAGCGTTTGACCAGCCGGCGCCGCGCAGTCTCCTCGTCGCGTTCGGGCAACTGCGCGCCGATGATGCGCTCGCCCTGCCAGACAAGCGCGCAAGAGCCGATCGCGGTCTCGAAAAGGCAATATTGCTGCATGATTTCGCCCTGCGGCGAGAGCCTCACATATAGAGCTTCTCGCCTTCGAGCCCCTTATACAGTCCCGCGACCTGCTCGGCATAGCCGTTGAACAGCAGCGTCGGCCGTCGCTCGCGTGAGCCCAGCACCTGCTCGCTCGCCTGGCTCCAGCGCGGATGGGAAACCTCCGGGTTCACATTGGCCCAGAAGCCGTATTCAGACGCCTGCAGCCCCTCCCAGAAGGTCTTTGGGCGCTCGGCGACGAAGGAGATCTTGCTGATCGATTTCACCGATTTGAAGCCGTATTTCCACGGCGTGATCAGCCGCAAGGGCGCGCCATGCTGGGTCGGGATCGGCTTGCCGTAGATGCCGGTCACCATCAGCGGCAGGTCGTTGGTCGCCTCGGCAATGGTCAGCCCCTCCGTATAGGGCCACGGATACCAGCGCTGCGACTGGCCCGGCGCGACCTTCGGATTCATGAAGGTCTCGAACTTCACATATTTCGCGCTCGCCAACGGTTTTGCGAACTCGACCAGCGACTTGACCGTGAATCCGGTCCAGGGCACCGCCATCGACCAGGTTTCGACGCAGCGGAATCGGTAGAGCCGCTCTTCCAGCGTCATCTTGCGGATCAGGTCGTCGACGCCGATCTCCATCGGCTTCTCGACCATGCCGTCGATCGAGATCATCCAGGGCCGCGTGACGAGCTTCTTCGACGCGCCGACGATGTCCTTGGACGTGCCGAATTCGTAGAAATTATTGTAGTTCGCGGCCAGATCCTCCTCCGTCACCGGCCGGTCGAGCGCGTAGCCCGCATTCTTCTTCGCCGGGTACAGATCGAGCGTCGGATCGGCTCCCTGCGCGGCGGCGATCTGCGGCAGCGCCGCGCTCGCGACGAGGCCGGCGCCGGCGCCCATGAAACTGCGCCGGTTCATGAACACGGATTCGGGAGTGGCCTGGCTCTCGGGCATCTCCCAGCCAGCGCGGCGTTTGATCAGCATCGGACGGACATGCTCCGTTTCGGAAGCCAACAGTCTAGCGCACGCCGGGCTGTCACGCGCAATTCACGAGGGGGAGAGGCCTTCCCTTCTCCCCTTGCGGGAGAAGGTGGCGCGCAGCGCCGGATGAGGGGTCGCACCCCCGCTCGTCGCTAGCGTCCGTCACCTCATGCGGCTCGAAAAGTCGCGCGACCCCTCATCCGTCTCGGCTTCGCCGAGCCACCTTCTCCCGCAAGGGGAGAAGGGCAGAGCCTACCCCCGCGCCTCCAGCGCCTTGACGATGGCAGCCCCCATCTCGCTGGTCGAGACCGCATTCGCTCCCGGCGCCGCGATGTCCTTGGTGCGCGTGCCCGAGCCGAGCACGTCGGCGATCGCGCCCTCCAGCCGGTCGGCGGCCTCGATCGCCCCGAAGGAATAACGCAGCGCCATCGCAAAGGAGCCGATCATCGCGATCGGGTTCGCCAGCCCCTTGCCGGCAATGTCGGGCGCCGAGCCATGGACGGGCTCGTAGAGCGCCTTGCGCTTGCCAGTGGTGGCGTCCTCGGCGCCGAGCGAGGCCGAGGGCAGCATGCCGAGCGAGCCCGTCAGCATCGCCGCCACGTCCGACAGAATGTCGCCGAACAGGTTGTCGGTGACGATCACGTCGTACTGCTTGGGCCAGCGCACCAGCTGCATGGCGCAATTGTCGGCGAGGACATGCTCCAGCTCGACATCCGAATAATCCCTGGCGTGCTGGGCCGTGACCGTCTGCTTCCAGAGCACGCCGGTCTTCATGACGTTGTGCTTTTCGGCCGAGGAGACCTTGTTGCGGCGGGTGCGTGCCAGCTCGAAGGCGACCGCGCAGATGCGCTCGATCTCGGGCGTGGTGTAGATTTGCGTATCGACGCCGCGCTTGGAGCCGTCCTCCAGCGTCACGATCTCCTTTGGCTCGCCGAAATAGACGCCGCCGGTGAGCTCGCGCACGATCAGGATGTCGAGCCCCTCGACCACCTCGGGCTTCAGCGACGAGGCTGAGGCCAGCGCCGGATAGCAGATCGCAGGGCGCAGATTGGCGAAAAGGCCGAGATCCTTGCGCAGCCGCAGCAGGCCGGCCTCGGGACGGTGCTGATAGGGCACATCGGCCCATTTCGGCCCGCCGACCGCGCCGAACAGCACGGCATCGGCATCCTGCGCGAGCTTCATGTCGCCTTCCGAGATCGCCTGCTTGTGGGCATCGTAGGCGCAGCCGCCGACCAGACCCTTCTCGATCGCGAAGGAGGCCAGCCCCTGCTTCTCGAACCAGGACACCACGGTCTCGACCTGGCCCATCACCTCGGGGCCGATGCCGTCGCCGGGCAGGAGCAGAAGCTTGTGGGTCGCCATGGTGTCGCCTCGTCTGTCGCGTTGTCCTCGCGAGGCTGATTAGGGGGATGGGGGGCCGGGCGCAAGCGCCGCCAGAATGCAGGCCGCGAAGGGCTGATAGTCGCTGCGATGCGCCGCGATCGAGGCCGCCAGCCATTCGGCCCGCACGATCAGGCGCAGATCGAGGGGGTGGCCGGCCTGCGCGGCGAGCTGCGCCAGATAGAGCGCCTGCGTCCGGCCGTTGCCCTCGCGAAAGGGATGGACATAGTTGAGGTCGCCGATGATCTCGCCGGCCCGCACAGCGAACGTCTCGGTATCGAGCCCCTGCAGGTAGCGCCAGCCGACGAGGCGCCGGTGCACATCGGCCATGCCGGTCTCGATATAGCGGCGAAACTGGAACTGGCTCTTGCCCTTGGCTATCTCGACGCTGCGCAACTCGCCCGCCCAGTCATAGACGTCCTGGAAGAGATGGCGGTGGATGGCGCGCAGATGGGTAAGGTTGAAGTTGCCGGTGGGGATGGCTTCGCGCATTCGCTGAACGACGAAAGCACGTTCGATCGCATCGAGCCGTCCGCCATCTTGCACATCGAGCTTGTTGATCAGAACGGTAAAATCAGGCGGGTAGCAATAAACCTGATCGCTCATTCGGCGGCACGGGCAGACTTTGCGATGGCCGCCCGTTCCATGATGTGAGCGCGGCAGCGCTCATGCGACCACCCTTCACGCTCGAACATCTCGAACATCGCGATGTCGTCGGCATCGAGCGGATTGCCTTCGATCTCCTGCAGATGCATGGCCACGAGCCGGCGCTCGCGGGCTTGCGCGACCTCGTCCGGAGAGAGACGGGCATCAATATCGTTCATGCCGACACGATAACCGATTTTACGCCGGCCCGCGAGGGCCGGCGTCCAAGTCCGACGAGAGAAGCTGCGTCCTCAGGCCTTCTTTTCCATGTTCCAGAAGAACTGCACCGGCGACAGCACCATGCCGGTCAAGCTCTTGCGATAAGCCATGGGCTGCTGCACGTGGCCGGCGGGAACGTAAGGCACGAACTCGAAGGCGCGCTTCTCGATCGAGGCCGCGATCTCCTTCTGCTTGGCCGCATCCGGCGTCGCGATCCATTCGTCGCGCAGACCTTCCATCTGCGTATCCTCCGGCCAGCCGAACCAGGCCGCGCCGCCATTGGCCCGCATCAGCGGATGCAGGGCCGGGTTCAGCGTATCGGCGCAAGACCACAGCGTGTGGAAGACCGACCAGCCGCCGGCATCGGGCGCGCCGCGATTGGCGCGCCGGCCGATGAAGCTCGCCCAGTCGGTGGCGACCAGTTCCGCATTGATCCCGAGCTTCTTGAACAGGTCCTCGGTCACGAGGCACTGCTGATAGGCGATCGGCTGGTCGGCCGGCGCGAGCAGGACGACCTTCTCGCCCTTGTAGCCGGCCTCCTTGAGCATGGCCTTGGCCTTCTCGAGATTGCCCTGCATCGCCTCCGCGCCACCGGCGCCGGTCGACATCGGCGAGCCCGGCGAGAAGAAGGTCTTGGCCTCGCTGTAGTATTCCTTGTTGCCGACGACGGCCTCCATGTAGTCGGTCTGGTTGACCGCCATCATGATGGCGCGGCGGATGCCGGGATTGTTGAAGGGCGGCTGCATCTGGTTGAAGCGCATCAGCAGGAACAGGCCGAGCGGCACGTTCTCGATGGCGACGTCCTTGTTGCCCTTGAGCACGGGCAGCAGATCGACCGGCGGCTGCTCGTACCAGTCGACCTCGCCCTGCATCAACGCGCCCACGGCCGCGGCGGGCTCGGTCAGCGCCAGCCACTCGATCCGGTCGATCTTGGCGACCTTGCCGCCGGCCGCCCAGGACGGCGCCTCCTCGCGGGGCTTGTACTTGGCGAAGCGCTCGTAGATCGCGTTCTGGCCGGGGATCCACTGCTTGTCCATGAACCGCCACGGGCCGGAACCGACCGCCTCGGTGATGTTCTTCAGATGGTCGGTCGCCGCGACGCGCTCGGGCATGATGAACGGCACGTTGGACGAAAGCTTGCCAAGCGCCGCCGTCATCATCGGGAAGGGCTTCTTCAGCCGGATCGCGAAGCTGCGCTGGTCGATGACGTCGTAGCCCTCGACGAAGGTCGCGAAGGTCTGGCCGAAGGCGTCGCGCTTCGACCAGCGCGCGATCGAGGCGATGCAGTCCTGGGCCCGCACCGGCTCGTCGTCGTGGAAGGCCAACCCGTCGCGCAGGCGGAAGCTCCACTTCAAGCCGTCCGGCGATGTTTCCCAGGCCTCGACCATCTGCGGCTTGATCTGGAACTGCGCATCGGTGGCAAACAGGGTGTCATATATCAGGTATCCGTGATTGCGGATGACATAGCTCGTTGCCGTGATCGGATCGAGCGAGGGCAGCGGCGTCGAGGGAATGAAGCGCAAGGCAGCCGCTCGCGACTGCGAAAAGCTACGGCTGGGCATGAAGCCGGACGCGGCAAGCGCGGTCGCTCCCTGCAGAACCTTGCGGCGGTCGATCGGCATGGCAGTGTCTCCTTCTGGCCCCAGGGCGGCGATGGCTGCGCCAACTCAAGCAAGAGATATACCAGACGTCAACCGTCGCCACGGTATCGGCCGGGCCGACCCATCAGGATTCGGCCGACACCGTCGGCAACCGTGCCGTGATCTCGATCTCGACCTTCATCTCCGGTTTCAGCAGGCCTGCGACCACATAGATGCCTGCCGCGGGCCGAATGGCACCGAAGATCTCGCCGCAGACCGCCAGCACCGGCTCGCAATAGCTCCGGTCGGTGACGAAATACTGCGCCCGCACCACGCGCGAAAGCGACGATCCGGCCTCGCTCAGCACGGCTTCCACCGTCCGGAAGATGTTGCGCGCCTGCTCGGCGGCCTCCTCCGGCAGGGTCATGGTGACGTAGTCGTATCCGGTGGTGCCCGAAACGAAGACGAGATCGCCATCGATCACGGCACGCGAATAGCCGAAGGCAGTCTCGAAGGGGGAACCGGTGGAGATCAGGCGGCGCATGAAGGTGTTCCAGGCAAGGGAAAGGTCGTAAAGCGATCGAAGCGCTCAGTGCGAGGGCACGATCAATTCGACCGAAGGGAAATAGGTTCGGTAGCGACGCGGATCGCGGGTCCGAAGCGGGAACCGTTCAATTTGGGCATGCGCGCCGATGAAGAAGTCCGGCAAGACGCCGGTTCGTGAGCCCCCTGCCGCACGATAGCGTTTGAACGCCTTGCCGGCTAGAAAGGCTGCCTGTTTCGGAACGTCCGTGATGCCGATGCGCCGTACCGCGAGCAGTTCGTCCAGTTGTTCGAGCTGGCTGTATCCTGCCGCGAGTTCGGCATAGACGATAAGATTGATCGTCAAATCGCCTCGATCCGATGCGGCCCTGATCTCTCACAAGGAACTCTCGGCCCATATCGGGTCGTCGAGAATGATATCGATCAGGACGTTGGTATCGACGAGTGTCGTCAATCCTCGCCTCGTATCAGCGCCATGAACTCATCCGTCGTCATTCCCAGATTCAACGATCCGCGCATACGCTCGAAGCGATCGGGCTCCACATTCTGCACACCCGAAACCTTCCGGATGACGGCAGCGCCCTCATCGTCGGCGACGACATCGACGACGTTTCCCGGCTTCAGACCGAGCTTGTCTCTCACGTCCTTGGGGAGAATGATCTGGCCGGCATCATCGACGACAGCTTGCATGACTGCTGCTCCTCTCGCCCCAGCATATCATGAACCAAGCGACCGTGCAGAGAGAAGCTCAAACCCGCCCGCCCTTCAGCGCCCGCAGTACCTTCTCGCCCGGCCGCCCGGTCTGCGCCATGCCGAGCTTGGCCTCGATCTCCTTGATCGCTGTCCGTGTCAGCGCACCGACCGCGCCGTCGGGCTCGCCGACATTGTAGCCGCGCCCGATCAGCAGACGCTGCAGTTCGCGACGCTGCTCGCGTGAAAGCGGCAGGTCGTCGGTCGGCCACTGACCCTGCACGCCCGGCCGGCCGCGCAGGCGGTCCGACAGGAGCGAAATGGCGAGCGCATAAGAATCGGCGCCGTTGTAGCTGTAGGCGGCGTCGTAGTTCTTGAAGACGAGGAAGGCCGGCCCCTCGCGTCCAGCCGGCATCAGCAGCCCGGCATTGCCGGAACCGCTCAGCGCAGAGCCGTCGAATCTGACGATGCCGCGCGCGGCCCAGCTCGAGACCGGCTGCTTGGGACTGCGCCCCGTCGGGCCGGAATAGCCGTTGGGAACACGGACCTCGTAGCCCCACGTCGCGCCGGTGACCCAGCCGGCCTTGTCCATGAAATTGGCGGTCGAATGCAGCGCGTCGGGGATCGAATCGACGAGGTCACGCCGGCCGTCGCCGTCGCCGTCGACGGCGAGCCTGAGATAGGTTGAGGGGATGAACTGGGTATGCCCGAACGCGCCCGCCCAGGAGCCGAACAGCCGGTCGGCGGCGACGTCGCCGCGTTGGATGATCTGCAGTGTCGCCAGCAACTCGCCCTTGAAGAAGGCGTTTCGGCGGGGCGCCAGGCAGGCCCCGGTCGAGAGCGCCTGCACCAGCGGCATTTTTCCGCGTGCCTTGCCGAAATCGCTCTCGACGCCCCAGACAGCCGCGATGGTGTGGCGATCGACGCCGAAGCGCTGCTCGGCTGCCGCCAGCGTCGAGGCGTGCTGGCGCAGCATGGCGCGGCCCTCTGCCACCTTCTCGTCGTCCACGAGCGTGCCGAGATAGTCCCAGATCGGAGTCTTGAACTCCGGCTGGTTGTTCATCGCCTCGATCACCTTCATGTCGGGCTGAACGCCCGCCATCGCCCGGTCGAACGTCGTGCCCGAGACGCCTTTGGCGGCAGCGTCGGAACGCAGGCCCGACAGGCAGGACTGGAAATCCGCTTGTGCCGCCGAAGCGATCAGGACGAGAGGCAAGGCCAGATGAAGCGCGCGCATGGGTTCACCGAATCGCAAAGGTGAAGCGAAACTAGGGCGGGCGAGTTAACGGAGGTTAACCATGCTCGCTATGAACGTCGCATGCCCGAATCGGGCTATGTCGCCCTGCGCCTTCCTGGAACCGCAAAACCATGACGCTCTCCACCATCGAGATCATCGGCTTCGTCGCAGCGCTTCTCACGACGGGAAGTTGGGTACCGCAGGCCTGGCGCACCATTCGCACTCGCGACACGCGTTCGATATCGCTCTGGATGCAGGTTCTCTTTGCCGCCGGCACCGCGATGTGGCTGACCTATGGCCTGATGATCTCGTCCTGGCCCGTCGTCGTGGCGAACACGCTGACGCTGGTTCTGGTGCTGTCGATCCTGGCGCTGAAACTCCGCTTCGGTTGAGGCGTTCTCCCTGCCGTCGCCTCCTATACCGGGCTAGGCTCCAGCTCGGCCCCATATCGGAACGTTTCGCGCCATGCCAGCCATCTCGTCAGCCCACATCCTGCCCATAGTCATGCTGGTGGGCTCGAACGTCTTCATGACCTTCGCCTGGTACGGCCATCTCAGCTACAAAAGCACGGCGATCTGGCTCGCCATCCTCGCCAGCTGGATGATCGCACTGCCCGAATATATGCTGGCGGTGCCGGCCAACCGCATCGGCTCCGCCGTCTATTCCGCGGCGGAACTCAAAACCATGCAGGAAGTGATCACCCTGACCGTCTTCGCGGGCTTCTCGGTGTTCTGGCTCAAGGAATCCTTGACCTGGAACCATGCCATCGGCTTCGCGCTGATTGCGGCTGGCGCCTTCTTCATCTTCCAAGCCAAGGCATGAGTGCGATGCAACCTGTCCCCTCGCCCGGCCATCCAGCGGTCGCCGCCTATCTTGCCGAGGGCTATGACAGCGTACCGGGCATGTCCTCGCGCTTCGCCGCCGCGATCAGCGCCCGGCTGCTGCGCCTCCAGACCGAGCAGGGCATCGGCGGCCCCATCGCCGAGATCGGCGCCTTCGAGGGTCGCTTCTTCATCGCGCTCGCCCATGCGCTGGAGCCGGGCGAACTCGCGCTCGGCATCGACATCTTCTCCTGGCCGAACCCGGAGGTGAAGGACCGCTTCGAGGCCAACTGCCTGAAGCATGGCATCGGCCCCGATCGCCGCGTCACCGTGAAGGCCGACGCCGGCGCAATGGCGCCCGCCGACCTGCTGGCCCATGCGAAGGGCGCCAAGTTGCGCTTCATCCATATCGACGGAGAGCATTCGCGCGCCGCCCTGCTTAAGGATCTGGCGCTCGCCACCGCCTGCCTGAAGGATGGCGGGCTGATCGTCCTCGACGACATGCTCCATCCCGGCTACCCGACCCTGATGGTCGCGGTACAGGCCTATCTGGAGGCCAATCCCGATATCGTTCCGCTCTGCGTGATCGACCGCGAAACCATCGTCGCCGCAACCAAATTCGTCCTCTGCCAGAAAAGCTGGTTCGAGCGCTACCAGGCCGCGATGCTGGACATCTTCAAGGATCAGGTCTGGCCGCTCGGGGCCGATTTCGAGCCGCATTGGTGCCTTGTTCTGTCGCAAGACACCCGGCTGGCCGCGATCACCTGAGTCGCGTCGAACAGAACGAGAGAGACGAGCCTTGCTGAAGCCTGCCCTGATTGCCTGCTGCCTTGCGACCATCACCGGCGCGCCCGTTCTTGCCGGTCCGACCTGCAGCCCGAGCGACGACACTGCCCGCATCCTCTCCTCGGCCTCGCCTGGAGCCATCCATCGCGACTGGCGCAGCGGCAAACATGTCGGCTATGGCTGGTCCTTGCAGGTCGATCGGAGCACCCGCGACGGCGCCGGCACCGCCTACTATGTCGGCGATCTCTACGCCGCAGACGGCAGCCTGAGCCAGCGCAACGTCTTCGTCATCGAGAACGAATGGGATTGCGGGCCGTAAGCGCGCCTACCGCGCCGGACGGACCCGCAGCACCTTGCCGTTTGCATCGTCGCTGAGCAGGTAGATGAAGCCGTCGGGCCCCTGTCGGACGTCGCGGATGCGCTCGCCGATCGTCGTCAGCAGCCGCTCCTCGCCGGTGACGCTCTCGCCATTGGTCGACAGCCGCACCAGCATCTGGCCGGCAAGCGCCCCGACGAAGAGCGAGTTCTTCCAGGCCGGCCAGGCCGCGCCCGTGTAGAACGCCGCGCCCGACGGCGCGATCGACGGATCCCAGTAGAACAGCGGCTGCTCCATGCCGGCCTTGGCCGTTCCCTCGCCGAGCTTGGCGCCGGAATAGTCGATGCCATAGCTGATCACCGGCCAGCCATAATTCAGCCCGGCCTTGGGTGTGTTGACCTCGTCGCCGCCGCGCGCGCCATGCTCGGCCGTACAGAGTTGGCCGGTCTCGGGGTGAAGCGCCGCGCTTTGCACGTTGCGATGGCCAATCGACCATATCTCGGGCTGCCAGCCGTCTTTCTTGGGATTGCCGGCCGGCGCCCCGCCCTCCGGGCGGATGCGCATCACCTTGCCGATATGATTGCCCGGGTTCTGCGCCTGGTCGCGCTGGCCGTAGCGGTCGCCGACCGTGACGAAGAGCGCGCCGGCGCGATCGAAGACCAGCCGCGAGCCGAAATGCATATTGCTGCTGATCGTCGGCATCTGCTGGAAGATGACGGTCAGCCCCTCCAGTGCGGTGGCGCGCTCGTTCAGCCGGGCACGGGCGACGCTGGTGCCGTTGCCACCGGCCCGCGGCTCAGCAAACGACAGGTAGATCAGGCGATTCTGCGCGAAATTCGGGTCGAGAACGACATCGAGCAGGCCGCCCTGCCCGCGCGCCATGACGCTGGGCACGCCGGTGATCGGAGCCGAGAGCTTGCCGTCCTTGGCGACCAGCCGCAGCCGGCCCGGACGTTCCGTCACCAGCATCGCGCCATCGGGCAGGAAAGCCAGCCCCCACGGATTCTCCAGCCCGCTCGTAACCGTATCGACTGCAAGCTCGCCCGCGCTTGATGGAAAGCGCCGCTGTGCTTGCGCGTCGGCGGCGGGCGCTAGAAGAATCGATGAGGCCAAGAGGCCGATGGCATAGAGATGCCGGCGCATTGTCGTCTCCCGATCAGGCGTCGTTTCAGAGATAGAGACAACGGCGCCGGGCGCCAGTGGGTTGCCGGCCGGTCACGCCGACGTGACTTACCCGGCTCCGCTCATGGCGACGGCAGGCGTCCGATCACGCTGAACTCGCCGCTTGCGGCCCGGCGCAGAACGATCATCTCGCCCGACGCCGGGAACATACCGGTCAGGGCGGTGATATTGACCTGATGGCTGATCATGACGACGGTCGAGGCCTGGGACGGGAGGGTGGCGAGCCTGCGGCGCAGCGCGGCGGTGGCCGCCTCGCGCTCGCCCGCTCGTCCGAAGAACGAATTGAGCGCAACCGGCTCGTCCTCGACAGGCCCGACGTCCATCAGCCTGGCGGTCTCGCGCGCCCGGCACCATTGACTGGTCAGGACGAGGGAGACCGTGATGCCGCGCCGGCGGAACTCCTCACCGAGATGACGAGACTGGGCACGGCCGCGTTCACCGAGATTGCGTTGGGTCGCACAGTCGCCGATCCGGAACGAAGCCGGATCCCCCGTGCCCGGCGCGTCGGCATGGCGCATCAGCACGACATGGCCGGGTTTTGAAAGCGTCGACCAAAGCGTCTCCCGGTCCGCCTCGCTGCCCAGTGCAGGAACCGCGATAAGCAGCAGCGCGCAGAGGAGGATGAGGCGCCGTCCGATGATCCGTCCGGCCATGCCTTCAACCTCTCCCGGGCTTACTCGGGCTTGACCCCGGCAGCCTTGATGATGTTTTCCCAGGTCGCGATTTCTTGGAGATGATAGGGCTTGAATGCGGCCGGATCGCGTAACTTCATCGTGAAGCCGAGCTTGAGGATCTGCTCGGTTACGGTCGGCTTGGCGAGCGAGGCCAGGATCGCCTTGGACAGCGCCTCCAGCACGGGCGCGGGCGTGGCGGCCGGCGCGAAGAAGGCCGCCCAGGAATCGGCGTCGGCATTGCTGACGCCCTGCTCGCGCAGGGTCGGGATATCCTTGGCGCGCGGGTTGCGCTCTGGGCTCGCCAAGGCGAGCGCGCGAAGATTGCCAGCATTGATCTGTTCGAGCACGCTTGGAAGCGTCGAATTGGCGATGTCGATGCGCCCGCCGATGATTTCCTGCACGAGAGGCGCCGCACCGCGGAACGGCACATGCGTCATCCTGATGCCGGTGCGGGCCATGAACAGTTCCATGGCCAGATGCGAACCGGAACCGGCACCGGTCGAGCCGTAGTTGAGCTTGTCGGGATCGGCCTTGGCAAGCGCGATCAGCTCCTTGATGTCCTTGGCCGGCAGGTCCTTGCGCACCACGAAGGCGTGCTCGAAGGCGCCGACGCCGGCAAGCGGCGCAAAATCCTTGACCGCATCGTAGCCCGGCTCCTTCAGCAGGAACATGTTGTTCCCATGCGTCTGGTTGTTGCCGAAGATGATGGTGTAGCCATCGGCCGGACCATGGGCCACGGCCCGGGTACCGACCGCTCCCGAGGCTCCGGCCCGGTTGTCGACGACGACGGCGTGACCGAGCGAAGTCGTCAGGTCCTGCGCCACGAAGCGCGCGATGGCGTCGGTCGGGCCGCCCGCCGGATAGGGCACGACGAGGCTGATCGTCCTCGCGGGGAAGCTCTGCGCCCGCACGACGGACGGCGTGAGGGCGGCGCCCGCCAACAGGGCGAGCGTGGAACGGCGGGTCAGCGACATGAATATCCTCCCGGAGGCCCCTTCTTCGAGAAGGTCTTGATCCGGCGAGGATTACGGACAAAGCCGCGATGCGTCCAGAGCCGGAGGCGCGCCGTAGCAGCGCTCCACCTCACGATGATGTCAGCCGAACCCCGCGCGCTTCAGGCGTTGGATCGCCACGTCGAGCGCCTGCAGGAAGGCCGAGCGATCGCGAGGCGAAAACGGCTTCGGGCCGCCGGTCGCCGTCCCCATCGCCCGCAGATCCTCCATCATGTCGCGCGTCGCCAACGCCATTCCGATCGAGGCCTCGGTGAAAGGCTTGCCCGTTGGGCCGATGACGTCGGCGCCGGCCTTGATGCAGCGATCGGCCAGCGGAATGTCCGAGGTGATCACAATCGCTCCGCGCGAAACCCTGTCGGCGATCCAGTTGTCGGCGGCGTCGAAGCCGTCGGAGACGATGACGCGCTCGATCCAGGGCTCGCGCGGCACGGCCATAAAGCTGTTGGCGACGACGAAGACGCGGAGCCGATGGCGCTCGGCGACCTTGTAGATCTCCGGTTTCACCGGGCAGGCATCGGCATCGACATAGATCGCGATCGGCTTCGGGCTGTCCATGGCGGCAGCCCTTCGCAGGGAAGCAGGACCGGCGCAAGCCCGGCCTTTACGCCGGCTTTATGCACGGCAGGCATCTTCGACATCGCAAGTTTACGGGCGCGGCACCTACATCTGCGGCATCGATGGAGACGACGATGACCATGCAGACCCACTCCGCCCACACCTCGCAGCAGCGCCGCGCCCAAGCCGTCTACGGCACATTGCGCGGCAGGCGACCGATGATCGGCCTGATCGCCGCCGAACTCGGCGTCCTCGCACTGATCACGCTGGCGATCGCCGGCTTCATCGGGCTGCGCGCCTGGTTCGCGCTGGCGAACTGAAGAGACTGGACATGGGCCAATCCAAGCCATTCCACCCGCCGCTCGATGCCGCGAGTCACCTCTTTCTGGTCGGACAGTCGAAAGGCGGCTTCTGGGTAGCGCGTGATCTCGAAGGCCGAGCCGAAGGCATCTTTCGCGACAGGAAGGACGCCGTGCGCTTCGCCCTGTTCGAGGGCGGGCATGCCAATGCGGTGATGCTGTCGCCCAACGCGGTCGAGCCGAGCTTCGGCTTGGGTATTCGCTGAACGTCTTGCGTGCCGCGTCAAGAAAGCGCGTGCGCCCGGCGCGCGGCTGTCCTAGACTCGTAGCCTGCTTCGACCATGACGAGGCCCGGATTCCGCCGGGCCCGGCCGCGGCAGGCGAATGCCGGCAGCCCATGGCGAAGCCTACAACCCGATAGCCGATCGACGCAGGGACCAAGTCGCGAAGACCGGGTCCATGCCTCCGCACGATAGCAAGGGGCCGCGACCCGCAGCCCTCCACACCAGGAGCCCGACGATGGCGAAAGAACAGCGTGGCAATCGCGAAGCCAAGAAGCCGAAGAAGGAAAAGCCCAAGGTCTCGGCCGCAGCGCCCTCGACCTTCGCAGCTGTTGTCGCCAAGGCAGCGGGCGGACCGAAGAAGAAATGATCCGCTTCAAGACGATCGACCCGGCCGAAGTCGAAAAGACCGCCCCGAAGCCTGCCGCACCCGCGCCCGTCGTCACGCCGGAGGCCTCGGCCGACGAAGGTGAAGGCACCCCGGCTGCCAAGGGACTGACCCGCAAGACACCGCTGCGGGCCAAGAAGCCGGACTCGGCCCGGCTGTTTCGCGACTAGCTAGGCGTGATCAAGATAAAGCGCTGTCATTCCGGGCGCAGCGAAGCGGAGACCCGGAATCCATCGTAAGGCACTGCGGTGCTCGACGATGGATTCCGGATCGACGCCGCTGCGCGGCTTGTCCGGAATGACGGCAAGCCCCCGCGCACTCCCAAGACCGGCCTCCCGAGGCCCGCTACGCCTCCACCACCTCGTCGGTCCAGACCCTGAACCCCGTCAGAATATTCGGCCCGAACGTCGTGGCGATCGCCACGTCGGCCGCATCCCGTCCACGCGCGATCAGCACACGCCCGATACGTGGCACGTTGTTGCGCGGGTCGAACATCTGCCAGCCGCCCTGGACATAGGCCTCGAAGGACGCCGCGAAATCGCCTGGCGGATAGGGCGGCGGCGTGCCGACATCGCCGAGATAGCAGGTGCAGTAACGTGCCGGAATGTTCATCGCCCGGCAGAAGGCGATGGCGAGATGCGCATAATCGCGGCAGACGCCACGGCCTTCCGCGTAGGCGTCGGACGCCGTGCGCGTCACGCTGGCGTCGTTGTAGTTGAAGGCGATGCGCTGGTTGACGAAATCGCAGATCGCCTGAACGCGCGGCGCACCCGGCAGCGTATGCCCGAACAGCTGCCAGGCGAGATCCAGCAGCCTGTCGGAGTCGCAAAAACGACTCGCGAGCAGGAAGACGAGGCACTCTTCCGGCAGATGCTCGACTGGAACCTGTCCGGCGCTGCGGTCGAAGCTCTCGGGCAGGCCGCTGTCGCAAATCACGGCGTCGGCCGTGATGCGCATGGCACCCTGCGGCGCCAGCAACCGGGTGCACCAGTTGCCGAAGCTGTCGCGATAGGCGCTGACGGGAACCGAGGGACTGATCCGCATATGGTCGGGCTCGGCGAGATCGGAGACCCGGCTGAAATGCACATGCAGCATCAGGATGACGGGAGTGGGCTGCGGAAAGTCGTAGTCGAGTTCGTAGCCGATCCTGAGTTTCAAAGGATTGCTCTCCGCGCGGCCGAGCGCGCTTGTGGTGGGTGGCCCCTCAGCCTGTCCCCCCACCATGCACGTTTCTGGCCAGCAGGGCGATACGACGAACCCGGAGACACTGGGTGCCTACGAATTCACGCTGCTTCTGCCAATGATCAAGCACTCTGGCTTGCGATGCCGGCTCCGGAGTCCTAAACCACCCGCGCGCCTGCCGGCGCTCATCGATCCGCACATCCGGAGAACAATCCCATGGCCTTTCTTGCCGACGCCCTGAAGCGCGTGAAGCCGTCTGCGACCATCACCATCACGCAGAAGGCGCGCGACCTGAAAGCGCTGGGCAAGGACGTGATCTCGCTCTCCGTCGGCGAACCCGATTTCGACACGCCAGACAACATCAAGGAAGCGGCCATCGCCGCCATCCGCCGCGGCGAGACGAAGTACACGCCGGTGCCCGGCATCCCGCAGCTGCGCGAGGCGATCACCCGCAAGCTCAAGCGTGAGAACGAGCTCGACTACAAGGCGAGCCAGACCATCGTCTCGACCGGCGGCAAGCATGTCATCTACAACGCCCTGCTCGCCACGCTGAACCCCGGCGACGAGGTCATCTGCGTCGCGCCCTATTGGGTCAGCTATCCCGAGATGGTGGCGCTCTGCGGCGGCACGGCGACCTTCTGCGAAGCGACGATCGAGAACAATTTCAAGCTCCAGCCGGCCGATCTCGAGGCCGCGATCACGCCGAAGACCAAGTGGCTGATCCTGAACTCGCCGTCGAACCCGTCGGGCGCCGCCTACACCCACGCCGAGATGAAGGCGCTGACCGACGTGCTGATGCGTCACCCCCATGTCTGGGTGCTGACCGACGACATGTACGAGCATCTCGTCTATGGCGACTTCAAATTCGTCACCCCTGCCCAGGTCGAGCCGGCGCTCTACGAGCGCACGCTGACCATGAACGGCGTCTCGAAGTCCTATGCCATGACCGGCTGGCGCATCGGCTACGCGGCGGGACCGCAGCATCTGATCAACGCGATGGACCTGGTCCAGGGCCAGCAGACCTCGGGCACCTCGGCGATCTCGCAATGGGCCGCGGTCGAGGCGCTGGACGGCACGCAGGAGCACATTCCGGTCTTCCGCAAGGCCTTCGAGCGCCGGCGCGACCTCGTCGTCTCGATGCTGAACCAGACTCGCGGCCTGAAATGCCCGACACCGGAAGGCGCCTTCTACGTCTATCCGGACTGCTCGGGGCTGATCGGCAAGACGCTGCCTAACGGCAAGACGATCGAGACCGACGAGGATTTCGTCATCGGATTGCTCGAATCAGAAGCCGTGGCGGCCGTCCATGGCACCGCCTTCGGCCTCGGTCCGAACCTCCGCATCTCCTATGCGACCTCGGACGAGAAACTGGAAGAAGCCTGCCGCCGCATCCAGCGCTTCTGCGCCGAACTGCGCTGAGACTCCGACCCGTCATTGCGAGCAGCGAAGCAATCCAGAGTGGCACGACGCCCGCTGGATCGCTTCGTCGCTATCGCTCATCGCAGCAATGATGGTGCAGGGATGTACGGTCGGTCTCAATGGCCGTCTGATCAGGCAGCTATGAGCGCCCGCTCGCCCGCTCGATCCGCCGTCACGTTCACGATCTCTCCCGCCGGGACGTCGCTCCTGAACCGCACCAGCGTGAAATCCTCGGCGCGGCCGGTGTTGCCGCGCTCGGTCAGGACGGAGAGCGGACGGCCGAGGCGGTCGTCGAGGTGGCGGTCGTGGGCGGCGCTGGCGGCCGCGCGCAGGCGTCCGGCGCGCTCCGAAACGATCTCGCCCGGCAGCTGAGGCATCCGTACTGCCGGGGTTCCGGGCCTCGCCGAATAAGGGAAGACGTGGACGAAGCTCAGGCCGCAGGCGTCGATCAGGTCGAGCGAGCGGGCAAACATCGCCTCGTCCTCAGTCGGGAATCCGGCGATCAGGTCGGCTCCGAAGACGATGTCGGGGCGAAGCTTTCGCATGTCGGCGCAGAAGCGGATCGCGTCGTCGCGGCCGTGCCGGCGCTTCATTCGCTTCAGGATCAGATCGTCGCCGGCCTGCAGCGAGAGATGCAGATGCGGCATCAGGCGCAGCTCGCTCGCGATCGCCTCGCGCAGCTCGTCGTCGACCTCGACGGCGTCGATTGAGGAGAGGCGCAGGCGCGGCAGTTCCGGCAATTCCCGCAGGATCGCCAATACGAGCGAGCCCAGGCTCAGCGTGTCCGGCAGATCACGGCCATAGCTCGTCAGGTCGACGCCGGTCAGGACGATCTCGCGGGCGCCGACCTCGACCAGGCGTCGGCATTGCGCGATGGCGGCAGCGGGCGCGACCGAGCGCGAATTGCCGCGCCCGAAGGGGATGACGCAGAAGGTGCAGCGGTGGTCGCAACCGTTCTGGACCTGGACGAAGCCGCGCGTCTGGCGGCTGGCGCGGCCCGTCGGCGGCAAAGCGAGCGTCGCCCGTGCCATGATATCGCCGACCGCGATCTTGTCGGCGGGCGTGTTGCCCGAGGCGTTCAGGCTGTTGGAGCCGGCCAGAGCGTTCCAGCTTTTAGCCTCCAGCTTTTCGGCATTGCCGAGGATGCGGGCCGTCTCCGGCATGGCGGCGAAGGCGTGAGGGTCGATCTGCGCGGCGCAGCCTGTGACCACAACCGGCCGGTCCGGGTTTGCGCGCTTGAGCCTGCGGATCGCCTGCCTCGCCTGGCGCATCGCCTCGTTCGTCACAGCGCAGGTGTTGACCACGGCGAGGTCGTCGAGCCCCGCCGCCTCGGCGAGGGTGCGCAGCGCCTCGCCCTCGACGATGTTGAGCCTGCAGCCGAAGGTGACGACCTCCAGCGCCATCAGGCGGCGGCCTCGAACCAGCCGGCCTCCAGCACACCCTCATGCTCGAATTCGACCGGCCCGGTCATCAGGACATGGTCGTCGCGCTCGCGCCATTCGATGGTCAGGTCGCCGCCCGGTAGGCTGACGATGGCCTTGCGCTCCGAGAGTTCGCGCCGCACGGCCGCAACCAGCGCCGCGCAGGCGCCCGAGCCGCAGGCCCGGGTGATGCCGGCACCGCGCTCCCAGACGCGCAGCACGATGTGATCGGGGGCCTTCACGGAGGCCAGCTCGATGTTGGCGCGGTCGGGGAAGATCGGATGGCTCTCCAGCAGCGGCCCGATCTGCTCGAGATTGTAGGCACAGGGGTCGTCGACGAAGAAGACGGCGTGAGGATTGCCCATGTTGACCGCGCAGGGCGTGTGCAGGATCGGATCGTCGATCGGGCCGATCTGCAGCTCGAATCGGCTGGTGTCGTGGAACGGGTCGGCCAGCGGAATCTCGTTCCAGGCCAGCTTCGGCACGCCCATGTCGACCGTGAAGACGAGGTCGCTGTCGCGCCGCGCGGGCAGAATGCCGGCCTTGGTCTCCAGCGTCAGGCTGGTCCGGCTGGGGTCGCCCATGACGGGATCGGCCATCATCGCCCAGACGACGCAGCGCGTTCCGTTGCCGCAGGCGCCGGCCTCCGAGCCGTCGGTGTTGTAGATGCGGATGAAGGCGTCGGTCCCTGGCGTGCACGCATCGTGCAGCACCATGAGCTGGTCGAAGCGGGCGCCGGGCTGGGCTGCGATGGCGCGCGCGTCGTCCGCTTCGACACGCAGCCTGGTTCCGCGCAGGTCGAGCACGGTGATCTCGTTGCCGAGACCATTCATCTTCAGGAACCGGCGCTGCGCCAAAACGTTCATCTGTCATCTGCCCGAGCGATGACGGTCCTATGAGGGAGCCGACGTGAAAAAGCCACCCTCGGGGCCGTTCCTGCGACGAGATGGACATTCTATGCTGCGCTGCAAGGGCGCGAATCGATCTGTTTGATCAGGACCATGATGATGCGGCACTTTTGGATTGGCGTTCTGGCGGTCGTCGTAATGGCGGGCTCGGCCTCACTGGCCAGCGCCCAGACACGCGTTGCACCGCCGAGCCCGGTCGAATCGGCTCCGCTGGCGCCGCCGCCGGGTGCCGTCCCTGTGCAGGCGCAGCCGGCCCTGCCGGCCGAACCCCAGCCGGTGCAGCCGCCGCCGGCTCCGCAACTGCCGGTGACGCCGCAGCCGGTGCAGCCCGCGCCGGCGCCGACCGTTCCGCTCGAGCCCCAGCCGGTTCAACCGCCGCCGACGCTGCCGCCTCCGGGCCAGCTATTGCCGGCGCCGCCCGTGACGCCGCAGCAGCGGACAGGCATACCCGATCCCAATTCGACGCTCGCAGGGCGTGCGGGCGATCCGAGCGATGTCGATCCTGTCGTGCTCGTGGGCAAGCCAGTGCTGATGATTTCGGGCCAGTCAAGCTGGGATCAGGGTTTCCAGCGGCTGACGGAGAGCTTCCGCGTCCTGCGCGAGGAGGCGGCCCGGTCGGGCCTAGCGATTGCGGGCCGGCCGCTGTCGCTGTTCGTCGAGACCGACGACAACGGTTTTCGCTTCGAGGCCATGCTGCCTGTCGATCGCACGCCCGACAGGACACCGACGACGAACGGCATCCGCGCCGGTGTGTCGCCGGCCGGGCCGTCTCTGCGCTTCGTGCACGTGGCGCCCTATGACGACATCGATTCGACCTATGAGACGATCACCGCCTATCTGGAGGCCAAGAGCATCGTCGTGAAGGACGCCTTCCTGGAGGAGTATGTCAGCGAATTGACAGACCCCGGGGACCCGAATCTGGAGATCAACGTGTACGTCCAGCCGAAGTGAGGCTGGGCGTACATTCACATAAGCCCTCATCCTGAGGAGCCGCGCAGCGGCGTCTCGAAGGATGCTCCAGCCAGCTTCCGAACCATCTCGAGCATCCTTCGAGACGCAAGCCTTCGGCTCGCTCCTCAGGATGAGGCCTGTGGGTGAAAAAGCAGTAGAATTGTGCCGATTTCACACGGTCCAGCTCAGTCCCGGACGCATCGGCTTGAAGCGCTCCGGCGGCAAACCGGCCTGATCCAGCGCGAGCTTCAGCGCCTCGACGGGCCGTTCGATGCCCTCGTCTGTGAGCTGGAAGGTGCCCCAGTGATGGCCGATTGCCTCTCCCGCGCGCAATGAGGCCATGACCTTGACCGCCTCTTCCGGGTTCATGTGGTTGTCCGACATGAACCAGCGCGGCTCGTAGGCGCCGATCGGCAGAACCGCGAGGCGGAACGGGCCGTATTGCTGTCCCAGCCGGTCGTAGAGCGAGCCGTCGTGATAGCCGGTGTCGCCGATGTGGAAGATCTTCGTGCCCGCCGCCTCGACGATGAAGGAGCACCACAGCGCCATGCGCCTATCGAGCGCACCGCGCGCCGACCAGTGATAGGACGGGACCAGCGTCACGGAGACCGCGTCCGACAATGCGATGCGGGCGCTCCAGTCATGCGCCTGCGTCCGTGCGTCGGGAATACGCGCCTTGACGATGGTGTCGTTGCCCAGCGGCATGATCATCAGCGGCTTGTCGCGCCGGTGCAGACGCTCCAGCGTCGCGAGGTCGAGATGGTCGTAATGGTTGTGCGTGATCAGAACGGCGTCGATCGGCGGCAGATCGTCGAAGGAAATACCCGGCTCGTTGACGCGCATCGGACCGAGGAAGGAGAGCGGGCTGGCGCGTTGCGAGTAGACCGGGTCGATCAGCAGGTTCAGTCCCGCGACCTGATAGAGAAACGAGGCATGGCCGAGATGGACGATGCGGACGCCCTCGACGCGGGCCGGCGGCTTGTCCTGCGGCGGGGTCGGGTAGCGGGCCGGGAAGGCCTCGCGGTCGCGCCCGGCGGTCTGCCATTTCAGCACGTCGAGCAGGCCCTTGTTGACCGCGCGGCCGTCGGTAAAGCGCAAACCGTCGAAGTTTCCGGTGACCGGGCCCTGGTAATAGGGATTGCGCGAGCGGGCGAAGGACGCCCAGGCGACGCCGCCCGAGGCGAGGAGGGCGGGAAGGCCGAGGAGAGCCAGAAGCTTGCGGCGTGTCATGACGCTGAAGGTGGGATGGGTTAGGGGCCCGTCAAGAGGCTCGCGCGTTCGTGAGGACTCGTCACGCGTCGAGGCCCGGCTCGCTCAGCCCTGCCCCGAGCGCACCGCGACCGTTGCGATGCCCGCTCCGACCAGCAGCGTGCCGCCCGCCTTGTTGAACAGGCCGATCGCGCGCGGGTTGGCGACCACGGACCGCGCACGGGATGCGATCAGCGCGTAGCCGAGTGCGTTGGCGAAGGCGAGCGTGATGAAGGTCGCCTCGAAGATCAGCATCTGCGTCCAGAAATCGGCCTTCGCATCGAGAAACTGCGGCAGGAAGGCGACGAAGAAGGTGATGCCCTTGGGGTTCAGCGCCGTCACCAGCCAGGCATGGCCGAGCATCTTCCAGGCCGAGGCGGCATCCTTGCGCGGCTGGGCATCGAGGCTGCCGCCGGCGCGGAAGAGTTTTATGCCGAGATAGATCAGATAGGCCGCGCCGACCCATTTCAGCGCCGTGAAGACGGTCGCCGACGTTGCCAAAAGCGCGCCGACGCCGAGCATGGACAGCGTCATCGCGGTGAAATCGCCGAGCGCGACGCCGACCGACATCGGGAATGCGGTGCGCCAGCCCTGGCCGAGCGCATAGGAGATGACGAGCAGGATCGTCGGGCCGGGGATGACCAGCAGGACGGCGGTGGCGGCGGCGAAGGCGGCCCAGGTTTCGAAGGTCATGGCAGCTGGTTCCGGTGGCGATGATGCGAGCCATCCCTAGCTGCGGCGGTTTGTAAAGAGGGCTGCCATGCCCAAGGTTTTCCCGGGGACGGTGGGAGGAGCCGGAGGCGAGCCCTACCCGCCCTGTCCCGGCCAGCGACCGACGAAGTGGACAGTGTCTGCGGGCTTCCTGACGCGTGGGGCCCGCTCCCTGTCCTGAAACGGGTCCGGCAGGCCGGTGGGATCGCCGAGATAACCGATGGCGATCGCGCTCACGGCCTCGTAACCGGGTGGTATGCCGGTCTCCGATCGCGCCCTCTCGGCATCGAAGCCGGCCATCTGGTGGACGTGGAGGCCCGAGGCCATGGCCTGAAACGTCAAATGCGCGACGGCTTGGCCCAGATCGTAGCGGGCAAAGGCGTTGCTGCTGCCGTCCGCCTTCATCGTTTGTGCGATGGCCAGCACCAGGAGGGCCGCATGCCCCGCCCACGCCGCATTGCCCGCGTTCAGGCAGCCGTGCAGCCGATCGAAATCGGACGTCCCGCGGGATGCGTGGATGAAGGCCCAGGGCTGGAGGTTGCTGGCCGACGGTGCCCAGCGTGCGGCTTCGAACAGCGAGGCGACGATGGGGGCCTCGATCGATCTCGATGCAAATGCGCGTGGGCTCCAGCGCGCGGCCAGCGCAGGGTCTATCGGATGGCTCGTGGGGGCGATGCGATCGTTCATGCTGGTCTCTCTCCGTGAGATCCATCGTCTGCCATGGTTGTCGGGCGGATCGAAATGCGCAATTTTCGATATCGTGTGCGAAAAAGTCACAGGCTCGACAGTGTCGCGAACATTACCGCCGCTCAATTCCGTCAAGGCCTTCGAGGCGGCGGTTCGCCATGGCACGACGCTGGCTGCCGCGGCGGAACTCGGCGTGACCCATGGCGCCGTGAGCCGTCAGATCAAGCAGCTCGAAGCGTGGATCGGAAGGCCGTTGTTCCAGCGCCTCGGAGGGCGGCTGGTCGTGACCGAGGCCGGCGCGGCTTATGCCGAGATCGCAGGGCGTGCGCTCGATCTCCTCCATGATGGAACGCACGGTCTGACCGAGGTCAGCGATCACGTCGTGCGTGTCAGCACGACGGCCTCGTTCGCGTCCGAATGGCTGATGCCGCGTCTGCCGCGTTTCCAGTCGCTTCATCCGCAGATCGATATCTGGCTCGATGAGGGCAAGGGGATCGTCGATCCGCGATCGGGGGGCTGCGATCTCGCGATCCGGATGGGAGCCGGTCCATGGCCCGGCGTCAGTGCCGTTCCGCTGATGAGCGACAGGCTTCGGCCGGTCTGTTCGCCGGGATTAGCCTCGGCCTTGCAATGCCTCGGGGACCTGGCGACGGTGCCCCTGCTTCACGACGGCGATCCGAATGCGCAGTGGAGCCGCTGGCTGGACGAATTCGCGCCCCAGGGGATCGGAATCGCAGCGGGCTCGCGCTTTGCCAGCTCCGCCCTTCTTCTGCGAGCAGCGACCGACGGGCAGGGCGTTGCCCTGGCGCGAGAACGCCTGTCGGAAGCCTGGCTTGCCAGCGGCAGGCTGGTCCATCCCTTCAGCGAGGCGGTCGAACTCGGGCTCGCCTACTGGCTCGTCCTGCGACAGGGCGCAGAGGCGCGACGGCCGCTACGGTCGTTCATGGCGTGGATTGCCGCGCAGCCGGCGTTACCCGCACCCGAGCCGGGGTGACGGGGCGAATTCGCCACCGCCGGCGTCAGCGATGCCGTCAGCGATATCTGTTCGACCCGAACCAGCCCACCGGCGCGGCGGACATCTCGCGTCGCCTCTACGGCTCGCCGGCGATTACGAAGGCCCACCAGGCGCCGTATCGTGTGCCGGGATCCTTCGCCAGCGCGATGCCGAAGCGAGTCGCTTCCGCCATGCGCAGATTGGCGTCGTGACCGGAGGATGTTTTCCAGCCGGCGAAGGCCTCCTCGGTCGAATAGTAGCCCGCGCCCAGGTTCTCGGCCGCGCGCGAAGCGTCGAGTCCCGCCGCGTGGACCCGCGCGCCGAAGCTGCCGCCGGTATCGTGCGAAAGCGTGTTCGAGGCGACCATGGCGTCGGCCTGGCGCTGGGCCATGGCGCTGAGGGCGGGGTCGAGCGTGACGGGGCTCAGGCCCCGGCCCCTGCGGTAGTCGTTAAGAATGCGGGCGGCGGCGGCCGGATCGACGCGGACGGTCGCCAGACGCTCGGCGGCCTTCGGGGCGAGCGGAGTCGTGCGGCGCGGCTCTCCAGCACAGCCGGCGATGAGCAGCAGGAGCGCGAAGGCGGCGAGATTGCGGCAACCCTGACCTGGCATGTCGTCCTCGATTTGCGGAAGGCCGGCAGCCTCTGCCCGGCAATCAGGGCCGTTATGCGGCCGGTGGTCGGTGTCGCGGCAAACTTGACTTTCCCCACAATCTGCCGCTTTAACCCGCGCATTCGTTTCGCCGACATCGTCGAGACCCCATCCGCCGACCGGGCCGCGCCAGCGCGCATCACGAGCCCGGAGGTCAACGCCCGACAGCGCGTCCGCGCCCTCGGGCGCAAAACCGTTTGGCGATGAGGCTTCGCGCTGCCGGTCCCTGAAGGCAAGCAAGCAGGTCCGCATGTTCGGTACTCTGAGCGACAGGCTGTCAGGCATCCTCTCCGGGCTCACCCGCAGGGGCTCGCTGACCGAGGAGGACGTCAACGCCGCGCTTCGCGAGGTGCGCAAGGCGCTGCTCGAGGCCGACGTCGCGCTCGAAGTCGTGCGCTCCTTCACGGACAAGGTGCGCGAGCGGGCTGTCGGCTCCGAAGTTCTGAAGTCGATCACCCCCGGCCAGCAGGTCATCAAGATCGTCAACGACGCGCTGATCGACATGCTCGGCGGCGAGGGCGAGGGCATCACGCTCGACGCCGTGCCGCCGGTGCCGATCCTGATGGTCGGCCTGCAGGGCTCGGGCAAGACGACCTCGACGGCCAAGATCGCCAAGCGCCTGACCGACCGCAACAAGAAGCGCGTCCTGATGGCCTCGCTCGACACGCGTCGTCCGGCCGCGATGGAGCAGCTTGCGATTCTGGGCAAGCAGGTCGGCGTCGAGACGCTGCCGATCGTCGCCGGCCAGTCCGCCGTGCAGATCGCGCGCCGTGCGATCGAAGCGGGCAAGCTCGGCGGCTACGACGTCGTCATGCTCGACACGGCGGGCCGCGTCACGCTCGACGACACGCTGATGGCGGAAGTCGCCGAGGTGAAGGCGGCGACGAACCCGCACGAGGTGCTGCTCGTCGCCGACGCGCTGACCGGCCAGGACGCGGTCAACACCGCGCGCGCCTTCGATGCCCGCGTAGGGCTGACCGGCATCGTGCTGACCCGCATGGACGGTGACGGCCGCGGCGGCGCGGCCCTGTCGATGCGCGCCGTCACCGGCAAGCCGATCAAGCTCGTCGGCACGGGCGAGAAGGTCGATGCGCTGGAGGATTTCCACCCCTCGCGCGTCGCCAACCGCATTTTGGGCATGGGCGACATCGTCGGTCTGGTCGAGCGCGCGGCCGAGAATGTCGATGTCGAGAAGGCGCAGGCTCTGGCCCAGCGCCTGGCCAAGGGCAATTTCGACCTCGCCGACATGCGGATGCAGCTCCAGCAGATGGAGAAGATGGGCGGCCTCGGCAGCGTGATGGGGATGCTGCCCGGCATGAAGCAGGCGCAGGGCCAGCTCGCCAATGCCGGCATGAACGACAAGATGCTGAAGCGTCAGATCGCGATCATCGATTCGATGACGGCGGCGGAGCGCAAGAATCCCGATCTGCTGAAGAACAGCCGCAAGAAGCGCATCGCGGCGGGCTCCGGCACGACGCCCGAAGCGATCAACAAGCTGCTCAAGATGCATCGCGGCATGGCCGACATGATGAAGGCCATGAGCAAGCAGAAGGGCGGGATGCTCGGCAAGCTCGGCCAGATGTTCGGGATCGGCGGCGGCGGCATGCCCGGCATGCCGGCCGGTTTCGACCCCTCCAAGATGGACCCCGCCCAGCTCGCCGAACTGCAGAAGCAGATGGGCGGCGCGGGCGGCGGTATGCCCGGCCTGTCGCCGGGCGGTTTTCCCGGCCTGCCCAAGGGCGTCACACCACCTGCCGGAATGATGCCGCGGCTGCCGGGGCTGGGAAGTGGTCTTCCGGGGCTTGGGCGCAACAATCCCTTCGGAGGCAAGAAGAAATGACCAAACCGACCGAAATGCGCGTCGGCATGTTCGACGTGTTCAAGCAGGTCAAGGCCCGTCTCGACGACGCCAACCTGTCCTATGAAACCTCATCCTACCGGGACGACGCCTTCTCCTTCTTCGTGCATGCGCCCGGGGAATACTGGGAAATCGACGTTCTCGAGGACGGCTCCATCGATCTCGAAGTCTTCACGTCGACCGGCATGAAGGACGATCCCTGGGCGATGATCGACCAACTGGTCGACGACAACAAGGCTTGAGCGACACCATGAGTTTCAGTGCCGAAGAGATGCTGGCGAAGATCTGGGCGATCCAGAAGCAGCTGGAAGATGCGGGTATCGACCATTCCCCCACGATCTACCGGGACGACGCGATTTCGATCGTGGCGAATCTTCCTGGAGAGAAGTGGGAGATCGATGTCTGTGAGGACGGAAGCATCGACTTTGAAGTGTTCAAGTCGGTGTCGATGGATGGAGAGGCGGAGCTGGCAGCAGCGATCGCCGATGTGAAACGCGAAAACGAACAGTAAGGAAGAACCAGAATGTCCCTCAAGATCCGCCTGACCCGTGGCGGCGCCAAGAAGCGCCCCTATTACCGCATCGTCGTTGCCGATGCTCGCGCGCCGCGCGATGGCCGCTTCATCGAGAAGATCGGCTCCTATGACCCGATGAAGGCGAAGGATTCGCCCGAGCGCGTCGTGCTCGACCTCGAAAAGGCCAAGGACTGGATCGCCAAGGGCGCCCAGCCTACCGACCGCGTGCTGCGCTTCCTGGACGCCGCCGGCGTCGTCAAGCGCCCCGCCCGCAACAACCCCAACAAGGCGGTTCCCGGCGAGAAGGCCAAGGAGCGCGCCGAGAAGAACGCCGCCAAGAGCGCTGCACCGGCCGAAGCCGAAGCCGAGGCGTGAGCGTGCCGACGCTCGACCTGTCCCCTTCCCCCCGCTTGCGGTGGGGAAGGGTTAGGGATGGGGGGGCGTGCAGGACAAGGCTTGCCGTCAGGCCCCGTCGAATCTCCCCCCCACCCCAACCCTCCCCACCGCAAGCGGGGGGAGGGAGTGTGGTCGCGCTTCCAGAGTTCTTCCGATGAGCAACGACAGCCTCGTCCTGCTCGGCGTCATAGGCGCTGCCCACGGCATCAAGGGGGAGGTCCGGATCAAGGCCTTCACCGGCGATCCGCTGGCGATCGCCGAATACGGCCCCTTGTCCGACGACAAGGGGCGTCTGTTCGAGATCGCCGAGATACGGCCCTCCAAGGAGGTGGTGGTGGCCCGCCTGAAGGGCATCGCCAGCCGCGAGGCCGCCGAAAGCCTCAACGGCGTCCAGCTCTTCGTCGCGCGCGACAGGATTCCCGCCCCCGAGGACGAGGACGAGTTCCTGCAGGCCGACCTGATCGGCTGCACCGTCGTCGGTCCCGGCGGGGAGGCGCTGGGCACCGTCACGACGGTCGCCAATTACGGCGCCGGCGATCTGCTCGACATCGCCCTGGTCGATGGGCGGTCGGTGCTGATGCCGTTCACCAAGGCCTTCGCGCCGCGCATCGACATCGCCGCCCGGCGGATCGAGGCGGTTCCGCCGGAAGGATTGTTCGATGCCGACGACACCCCATAGCGCTGCTCCGGTCCATGCGCTGATCTTCGACATGGACGGCACGATCGTCGATAACATGCGCTTCCACGAGGATGCCTGGGGGCGGCTGCTGTCGGAGCACGGCCTCCCCTTCGATCCGGCCAGCTTCTTCGCCAATACGGCCGGAATGGCGTCCGATGAGATCCTCAGGCCGCTGTTTCCGAATGCGGGTCCCGAAGAGATCGCCAAACTCGGCAAGGACAAGGAGCTCCTCTATCGCGAGGCCTATCGGCCGCATGTGGCGGCCCTTGCGGGCCTGCTCGACCTGATGGCGCGCGCGGATGCCGCCGGCGTGCCGATGGCGCTGGCCTCGGCGGCGCCTCCGGGCAACATCGACGTGGTGATCGACGCGCTGGGCCTGCGCCCGCGCTTCGCCACCATCATCGCGCCCTCGCAGGGTTTTCGCGGCAAGCCCAATCCGGACCTGTTCCTCGGCGCGGCCGAACGCATGAAGGTCGCGCCGGAAACCTGCATCGTCTTCGAGGATGCGCCCAACGGCATCGAGGCGGCGCGCCGCGCCGGCATGCGCGCGATCGCGATCCTGACCATGCTCGGCGCGGAGGCCTTCACCAGCTTCGACAACGTCATCGCCAGCGCGAAGGATTTCACTGCGCTGGACGGGCTGCCGGCGCTGCGCTTCGGTTAAAGCCGATCACCCTGTAAACAAGCACCGCGTCATTCCGGACAAGCGGCGAAGCCGCGCCGCTCCGGAATCCATCGTCGGGCACCGTCGCGCCTTACGATGGATTCCGGGTCTTCGCTTCGCTCGCCCGGAATGACGTCGCGTTTTGTCTTGGTATCAGACAGGCTCACACATGCCGTTCCGCGCCTCCGTCCTGACGCTCTATCCCGAGATGTTTCCGGGTCCGCTCGGCGTTTCGCTGGCGGGAGAGGGGTTGCGCAAGGGCCTGTGGACGCTGGAGACCCATCAGATCCGTGACCACGGCATCGGCCGGCACCGCAACGTGGACGACAACCCGGCGGGCGGCGGAGCCGGAATGGTGCTGCGCTGCGACGTGCTGGCGGCGGCGATCGATGCCGCCGTGCCCGCCGAGGACCGGCGGCCGAAGCTGCTGATGTCGCCGCGCGGGCGGCCACTGGCGCAGAAGCAGGTGCGCGACTGGGTGATGGGCGAGGGTGTCGTGATCGTCTGCGGCCGGTTCGAGGGCGTCGATGAGCGCGTGATCGAGGGGCGCGGCCTAACCGAGATCTCGGTCGGCGACTACATCCTGTCGGGCGGCGAGATGGCGGCGCTCGTGCTGCTCGACGCCTGCGTCCGGTTGATCCCCGGCGTGATGGGCAAGGAGCTGTCGGGCCAGGACGAGAGCTTCGAGAACGGCCTGCTCGAATATCCGCACTACACCCGGCCGCGCGAATGGGAGGGCCGGGGCCTGCCCGAGGCGCTGCTGTCAGGCGACCATGCCCGCATCGCGAAATGGCGGCGGTCGGAAGCGGAGCGGATTACGCAGGAGAGGCGGCCGGATTTGCTTCAGCAGGGAATGGCTTCGACGAAGCCCGCCTCCGCATAAGCGATGATCTTGCGGTCGCGCGTCACGATCGGCAGTCCGAGTTGGCGGGCTGTCGCGATGATCATCCGGTCGGCTGGATCGCCATGAAGCTCGCCGGGCAGATGCGAGGCGCCGATGGCGATGTCGGCGTCGAATGCCGCGGCGCGGATACCCGGCCCGGACATGAAGGCTGCAAACCAGCTTTTCGGATCCGGTCGGAAGTCGAATTCGACGGGCCTGCCCGAGCGCGTCCGGCTCAGCAGGCCGACTTCCCAAGCCGATATCGGCGAGACATGGATCGCATTTGCAAGCCCTGCGGCGCTGATCGCACGCAGGGCCGAAGCCAACATCGGACTGCCATTCGCGAGCCAAAGAACGGCGCAGGTGTCGAGCAGGACGGCGTCCCGATGCGGGTTCATCGATGCAAAACGCCATCCTCTGCGTCGAAAGGCTCTTCGAGAGTAGGGGCGGTCAAATCGGCGTCTTCGGGGAAGCTGAAGGTGCCTCGCATGAAACCGTGCAGACCCTCCACATCGGCCGCGATCGAGTTCGTGGGCGTCAGGATCGCGACGGGCTTGCCACGCCGGGTGATCGTCACCTGATCAAGCTTGCGCTCGTCGAACTGCTTCAGCACGTCCAGGCATGTCGCCTTGAACTCCGAGGCGCTGATCGATCGAAACGCGGCCATGGTCACTCCATATGGTCAACTGAGATGACCATATCAGATTCATGGCCGCCATCAATCACTGATGATTGCTGCTGTCTTATGGATAGCCCGTCACGGGCAGCGCCTCCGCCAGCCAGCCCTTGACGCCAGGTGCTCCCAGCATGCCGCCGCGAACCGCCAGCAGATCGCGCCAGCCTCTGCCCGCGAATCGCTGCTGGACCGAGACAGAGAGGCCGCCGGTGCGATCGATCAGGGCGATGCGGCGGCCGGGGTTGTCGAGGCGCAGGCCTGCCAATCTGATCTCGAAGCCGGCGCTTTCCGCGTCGAGCCTGATCGCACCTTGCGGGATGCCGGTGTCGGTCCATTCGGCAGGCGTGCGGATATCGATCAGAAGGAGCTTGCCGGTCTGCGCCTGCTCATGGGCTTCGTGTGCCGAGAGTGCTGGTGGCGTGAATTGGGCTAACGCTCCCGTCGAAGACAGGAGCGCTGCGGCGCCGGACAGAAAAACGCGTCGGTTCATGGACTCACCGTCATTGCGAGGAGCTTGAGCTCCGAAGCAATCCAGCAGCGTCGCGCCACACTGGATTACTTCGCTGCGCTCGCTACGACGGGATAAAGCTCGAGAGCCGTTGATCACCGCCCGCTGCTCATCGACGAGACGGGAGAATTGAGCCTTCGCTAAATGAAGCGGTACCAATTTCATCGTTCGATCCGCGACACTCACCATCAACGTCTTTCAACAATGGCAGCAATTCAGGCGCCGCGCGCCGCCCCGCTCACCCTCTGCGCCTGGTTGTTGCAGTAGCCGCGCGGGTTCCACGGCGCCACGTCCAGCGGCTGCACATGACCGTCGACATCGCGCGCCTGCGCGATCACCGAGAGTGGCCCGGCCTGCGCGATCGGCACATGCGCCTCGAAACGCCGCCAGGCGAAAGGCCCCTCCCCGTCTTCCAGCGCGGCCTCCACCCAGTTCTCACCGGCATCACCGGACACCCGTACCCCCTCGACCGGAATCGACCCACTCCAGGCGAAGCCCGCCACCTTCAGCCTCGTGCCGGCCTGCGCCGAAAATCCGTGCACGGGCATGGTGATCACCGACTTGACCGGCATGTCGGTGATCACCGCAAACTGCGCAGGGTCGATCGCCTCGCCGGGCTTCACTGGAGAAACCGGCAGACGGTAATTCGTCCCGGACATCTTCTCACCGTCATGCTCACGGTCACGTAGCGTGATCCTGTCGAGCCATTTCTGCCAGGCCGAGCCCGGAAAACCCGGCGCAACGATGCGCAGCGGCGCACCATGCAAAGGCGCCAGCGGCTCGCCATTCATCGCGAAGGCGATCAGCGTCTCAGGGTTGAGCGCCTTGGCGATCGGCAGGCCGCGAGAGAGGGCGGCCTTCTCGGGAGCGGCGATCTGCCGGTCAGGCGCGTAGTGGCCGGTATAGACGGCGCTGGGCTTGACGCCTGCCTCGCCCAGCACGTCGCGCAGCCGCACTCCGGTCCAGCGCGCGCAGCCGACGGCTCCGAGCCGCCAAGGCAGGCCATCCGTCGCAGGCGAAAACTGCGACCGGCCGTTGCCGGCGCATTCGAGTACGGCGGTCAGCGTGACGGTCTCGAAGCGCTCGCGCAATGCCGCGACCGACCAGACCATCGGCCGCTCGACCTCGCCGTCTATCGTCAGCCGCCAGTCCTCGACCGGTCCGATCTCCGGCAGCGCCCCGTTGTTGCGGATGAAGAAGGCGTCGACCGGCGTGATCGCCTCGTCGAGCAGATCCAGCCCCGGCTCTGCGTTCAGCGCTTCCTCGTCATGGACATGGAGTCCCGGCTTGAGGCGGCGAAGCAAAGGCAGTTCAGCGAGACGATGGGGCAAAAGCAACCTTGTAGATCGACCAAAGGGATCGCGACGCGCGCCGCACGAACCGGAAGCTAGCAGCCCTGTCGCGGCGATCAAGCTCAGCGCTTGACCGCCGCCTCCTCGCGCAGCGCGCGGCGCAGGACCTTGCCGACATTGGTCTTCGGCAGGTTCTCGCGGAAGACGATCTGCTTGGGCACCTTGTAGCCGGTCAGGTTGTCCTTGCAGAAGGCGCGCAAAGCCTCGGCGGTCAGCGCCTCATCACGCTTGACGACGAAGGCGGTGACGGCCTCGCCCGAATGTTCGTCAGGCAAGCCGACCACCGCCGCCTCCAGAACGCCCGGATGCAAGGCGAGCACGTCCTCGACCTCGTTGGGATAGACGTTGAAGCCCGAGACCAGGACCATGTCCTTCATCCGGTCGACGATCTTGATCTGGCCGTCCGGCAGCATCACGCCGACATCCCCGGAGCGGAAAAAGCCGTCCGGCGTCATCACCTTGGCGGTTTCGTCGGGGCGGTTCCAGTAGCCCGCCATGACCTGCGGGCCGCGGATGCAGATCTCGCCTGCTTCTCCCAAAGCCATGTCGTTGCCCTCGGCGTCGCGGATGGCGATGTCGGTCGAGGGCAGCGGAAAGCCGATCGTCCCGGTGAACTCGGCGATGTCGGGCCGGTTGATCGAGGCGACCGGCGAGGTCTCCGAAAGCCCGTAGCCCTCGACGATCGGCTTGCCGGTGACGTCCTTCCAGCGCTTGGCGACGGCAGCCTGCGTGGCCATGCCGCCCGCCACCGAAAAGCGCAATTCGGAGAAATCGACGCTCTTGAAATCGGGATGGTTGGCGAGCGCGTTGTAGAGCGTATTGACGCCCGACATCAGCGTGAAGCGGCTCGCCTTCAGCGTCTTGACGAAGCCGGAGATGTCGCGCGGATTGGCGATCAGCAGCCCCTTGGCGCCGATGCGCAACATGAACATGCAGCAGCATGTCAGCGCGAAGATATGATACAGCGGCAGCGCGGTGATCATGACATGCTGGTAGTCGCTGCGGCCGAGCGGCGGCTCCAGCGCCCAGCCGAGCCAGAGGCCGGATTGCTCGACATTCGAGGCGACGTTGCGATGCGTCAGCGTTGCGGCCTTGGCGACGCCCGTGGTTCCGCCGGTATATTGCAGGAAGGCGACGTCGTCGGGCAGGACGGTCACCGGCGTCATCGTGCCATGGCCGGCCAGGATCGCCTTGAGCGTCACGAAACCTGGCAGATGGAACGGCTTGACGACCTTCTTTATCCTGCGGGCGACGAAGTTCACGATCGAGCCCTTGAAGCCCATCAGGTCGCCGGCGGTGGCGACGATGATTGTATCGAGCTTCAGCCCGGACCGCGCCTCCTCGACGACATGGGCGAAATTCTCGATCACCACCAGCGCGCGCGCGCCGGAATCGTTGAGCTGATGCGTCAGCTCCCGGGCCGTGTAGAGCGGATTGACGTTGACGACGGTGAAGCCGCCGATCAGCGCCCCGAAGATCGTCGCCGGATAGGCCAGGATATTGGGCATCATCAAGGCGACCCGGTCGCCCTTCTGGAAGCCTTTTGCCTGAAGCCAGGCCGCGAAGGCCTGCGCAGCCCGGCCGGTCTCCGCGAAGCTGATCGTGGCGCCGAAACTCTCGAAGGCCGGGCGCGCGGCATAGGTCTCGCAAGCGGAACCGATCAGGGCCGCGAGCGTACCGACCTTGGTCTCGTCGATTCGAGGCGGAACCGCCGGAGGATAATGCGCCAGCCACGGGCGCGCGTCGTGTTTCGCCTGAGCGGCGCCTGTCGCAGTCATGATCGCCTCCCAACTCGCCCTTCATTGGCTCCGTCGAGCGAAGCAGCGGGCTTTTTCCCGATCATACACTGCGGAAGGGCGGCGAAGGGTGCAAGCGCTCGAGGCGATAATTGTGATAAAGTTTAGTTATGAACTTTTGCGCGAAAACTTCGGAATGGCGCCAAAGGGCAGTGACCGCACGCGCACGTCCTGCTCAAAGATTGCGGCGCTCGCCGCGCAGGGTGGCAAGCCCGATGCCGGCTGCGTCGAAGCCGCCATCCACGGCAAGAATCTGGCCGGTGATGTAGCTCGCCTTGTCGCTGCACAGGAAGAAGATCGCCTCAGCGAGTTCCTCCTCGAGCCCATAGCGGGCAAGCGGGATGGCGTCGCGATAATCGGCCCTGATCTCGGGCGAATGCACCGCCTTGGCCATGGCGGTATCGACCGGCCCCGGCGCGACCGCATTGACCCGGATGCCGAGCGAGGCGAGTTCGGCCGCCTGCTGCTTGGTGAGATGGGCGAGCGCCGCCTTCGAGGTGCCGTAGGCGACGCGCAGCGTCGATGCCCGCAGCCCCGAAATCGAGGTGATGTTGACGATCGCGCCACCACCCGTATCGGCCATGAGCGGCGCCGCCGACTGCGTCGTCAGGAAGGGCCCGGTCAGGTTGACCGCGAGCACCCGGTTCCACTCCTCATGGCTGGTTTCCAGCAGCGGCTTGAACACGGCAGTGCCGGCATTGTTGACAAGCGCATCGAGACGTCCGAACCGCGCGATGAGCGCCGCAAAGGCATCGATGATCGCGGCGGGATCGGAGATGTCGCAGGGCAGCGCCAGCGTCGCCTCGGGCTGCGCCAGTTCTTCCATCGCCTGTACCAGCGTCTCAGCCTCGATATCGAGCAGCGCCACCCGCCAGCCCTCGGCCAAAAAGCGCTTCGCCGTGGCGAGCCCGATGCCGCGCGCAGCTCCGGTGATGAGCGCGACCTTGCTGGCAGTCGAAGGCATGACGGTTCGTCCCTGGATGTCTTTTTCGTTGCCGCAAGCCTATGGCATGGCGGCGTAGTGCCGGCCAAGCCCGCAGCGCACGCGAGCACGCTCGACAAACGCCCCCGCCTCCTGTATGGCCCGCGCTTCAACTGAAAACAGCGCGCCGTAACGCCCGCGTGAACACACGCGACAACGGCCATGGAGAGAACCATGAACATCATCGAACAGCTTGACCAGGAGCAGGTCGCCAGGCTCAGCGAAGGCCGCGAGATTCCGCATTTCCAGCCGGGCGACACCGTGCAGGTCAACGTCAAGGTCAAGGAAGGCGAGCGCAGCCGCGTCCAGGCCTATGAAGGCGTCTGCATCGCGCGCAATGGCGGCGGTCTGAACCAGGCCTTCACGGTCCGCAAGATCTCCTATGGCGAGGGCGTCGAGCGCGTCTTCCCGCTCTATTCGCCCAACATCGATTCCATCAAGGTCATCCGCAAGGGCAAGGTGCGCCGCGCCAAGCTGTATTATCTGCGCGATCGCCGCGGCAAGTCGGCCCGCATCGCCGAGCGCGTCGAGGCCCGTCCGCCCAAGGGCACCAAGGTCGTCGCGAAGTAAGCTTCGGGCTTTAGTGCGAGGAAGTTTCAACGCGGTCCCTCGGGGCCGCGTTTTTTGTGGTTGCGCTCGCCTGCAGGATCAGACGGGCTGCCTTGCGATCACCCGGCGCAGCCTCTAGCTTTCGATCAGGGAGACGAAGCCATGGTCACGCTCACCATCTCGATGCCGGATCACCACAAGAGGTGGATCGACACACAGATTGAGCAGGGCTCCATCGCCAGCACCAGCGACTATGTCAGCGAATTGATCCGGCAGGATCGCCAGCGCCGCGACGTGTTCGAATACTCGCTTGAGGATCTGCAGCGGCTTGTCGCGGAGGCCGACGCCGGCGGGATCAGTGACGAGACGATCCCGGGCATCCTGGCGCGCGCGAAAGCCGCCGCAAAAATTCGCAGCGACGTCGCGTGACACGCTACGGCCTGAGCAAGCGGGCCACGGACGACCTCTATCAGATTTTTCTCTATGGCTACGAGCAGTTCGGCGTCGCGCAGGCGGAAGCCTATGCCGAGCGTCTCCACCACGTCTTTCAATTGCTCGCGGACAGCCCGCACATGGGCCGCGCTGCGTCTATGATCGGCGAAGGCGTCCGCCGGCACGAGCATGGTGCGCATATCGTACTCTACAGGCCAAGCCGCGACGGCGTCTCCATCCTGCGGATCGTTCACAATCGAAGCATGTCGAGGCTCAAGCTCTGAGCGCCGTGCCGCTCACTCCTGCCCGCCAAACGTCATGTCGCGGCGCGCCGTCAGGATGCTGATCGAATAGCCCGCCACCACATCGACGAGCGCCATCAGCGTGATGATCAGGAAGGTGCCGGTGCCGAAACCGGGGATCAGCAGGAACCCGACGAAGCTGACGATGAAGACCAGCATCGAGAGGCCGTGGTTGACGATCGAGCTCGACCGGGCGCTGGTTGCGTTCATGATCTCGAAGAACAGCACGATGGTCGAGATCGCCAGCAGGAGCTCGCTGACGGTCAGCGAGAAATGCGAGGTCGAGGGCAGAGGGAAACTCACGATCTCGCGCCCGAGCGGCAGGCCCATCACGGTGACCGCGACGGCATAGGCGACGACCGCCAGCACCATGAAGGGAAAGAACCGCAGCATCGTCTCATCCGTCTCGTTGCAAGGCGCGAGCCGCGCCACTGCCTGCATAGCAGCAGCCCGCGCAGGACGCATCGGCTTCGTTGCCGCTGCAGTCTGGAACTGTTAGAACCCCGCCATGACGAGACCGCGACCAGTCGAGAGGAGCCGCCGCTGCGCCGTGCGCCGCGAGGTGAACCTGCGCCTGCCAACGACTCAAGGGTTCGCCGCGCTGCATGATCATGCCCGCTTGCCCTGGCGCTTTTTCGGCCGCTTCACCGCGTCGATCGCCGCAGGCCTTACCAGCGCCTGAGACCGGCCCTCCGGCCGGCGACAGGCTGTTGCAGCGCGCCGCCGGACCCGTGCCGGCCCACTCGATTTCGTCTCGACCCGCCAAAAGGCATCCAAGCCATGACCTCTTCCGCAACTCCCCGCACCCTCTACGACAAGATCTTCGACGACCACATCGTCGACCGGCAAGAGGACGGTACCTGCCTGCTCTACATCGATCGCCACCTCGTCCATGAGGTCACGAGCCCTCAGGCTTTCGAGGGCCTGCGTATGACGGGCCGCAAGGTCCATGCTCCCCACAAGACGCTGGCCGTCGTCGACCACAACATCCCCACCACCGACCGCTCGAAGGGCATAGTCGAGGAGGAGAGCCGCATCCAGGTCGAGGCGCTGGCGAAGAATGCCAAGGATTTCGGCGTCGAGTATTTCAACGAGCTCGATATTCGCCAGGGCATCGTCCACATCGTCGGCCCCGAGCAGGGCTTCACCTTGCCCGGCACGACAATCGTCTGCGGCGACAGCCACACTTCGACCCACGGCGCCTTCGGCGCGCTGGCACATGGCATCGGCACCTCGGAGGTCGAGCATGTGCTCGCCACCCAGACGCTGATCCAGAAGAAGGCGAAGAACATGCTCGTCCAGGTGGACGGCACGCTGGCCTCAGGCGTCACCGCCAAGGACATCACGCTGGCCATCATCGGCGAGATCGGCACCGCCGGCGGCACCGGCTCAGTCATCGAATATGCCGGCGAGGCGATCCGCGCGCTCTCGATGGAAGGCCGCATGACGCTCTGCAACATGTCGATCGAGGGCGGCGCCCGCGCCGGCATGGTCGCGCCCGACGAGAAGGCCTATGCCTATCTCAAGGGCCGCCCCAAATCGCCCAAGGGCGACGCCTGGGATGCTGCCGTCCGCTATTGGGAGACGCTGGCCTCCGACGAGGGCTCCTATTTCGACCGAATCGTGAAGCTCGACGCCAACAACCTGCCGCCGATCGTGTCCTGGGGCACGAGCCCGGAGGACGTGATCTCGGTCGCAGGCGCCGTGCCGGACCCCGCTCTGATCGAGGACGAGACCAAGCGCAGCTCCAAGCAGCGCGCGCTCGACTATATGGGCCTCAAGGCCGGCACGAAGATGGTCGATATCCCGCTCGACGTGATCTGGATCGGCTCCTGCACCAATGGCCGCATCGAGGATCTGCGCGCGGTCGCAAAGATCGTCGAGGGCAAGACCATCGCAGGCTCGCTCGACTACGCCATGATCGTGCCGGGCTCTGGCCTCGTGAAGCAGCAGGCCGAGGCCGAGGGGCTGGACAAGATCTTCCTCGCGGCCGGCTTCGAATGGCGCGAGCCGGGCTGCTCGATGTGTCTTGCGATGAACCCCGACCAGCTCAAGCCGGGCCAGCGCGCCGCCTCGACCTCGAACCGCAATTTCGAGGGCCGCCAGGGCTTCAAGGGTCGCACGCATCTCGTCTCGCCGCAGATGGCGGCGGCCGCCGCTCTGGTGGGCCACTTCGTCGATGTCAGGACGATGGGGTGAGAAAAGGCAGGCGGGGGTAGCAAACATGTCGACAGACCCCCGCGAAGCCGCCCGCGCTGCCGAGGCCAAGGCCGCGCTCGATCGCGTCAAGCGCGACGACGAGAGCTTCCTGGGCTCATCGATGGGCCGCGCCGCCGACCATTTCGCCGGCGGCGACGCGCCCGAGGGCGACAAGATCGAGCTCTGGGGCCGGCGCATCGGCCGCTCTCTGTCTCTGCTGGGCGTCATCGTGCTGGCCTGGTGGCTCGGCCATCAACTGAAGGTCTGGTGATGGGCTCGGTACCCTCCGTTTCCGCATCGGCCAGCGCATCGGCCCACGCGCAGTCCTCGCCCTCCGTCGCCTGGGACGAGGCGAAGGCGCCCGGCGCTGAACAGTTCGAAATCCTCGCCCAGGCCGCCTTCGACCGGCTGCCAGCCGAATTCCAGGCGCTCTGCAGCGACGTCGTCTTCAACGTCACGGAGTTTCCGGAGGACGACGTGCTGAAGGAACTCGAAGCCGAGAGCCCATTCGACATCCTCGGCCTTTTCTCCGGCATCGGCCTGCCCCAGCAGGGCTCCGGCCCGCAGACGGGCCAGATGCCCAACATGATACACCTCTACCGCCGCCCGATTCTCGACTACTGGGCGGAAAACGAAGAAAGCCTGGGCGACATCGTCACCCATGTGCTCGTCCACGAGATCGGCCACCATTTCGGCTTTTCCGACGAGGACATGGAAGCGATCGAAGCGGCCGCGGAGCGATAGACTGATTATGCTGGACGAACTCATGCGGCACTGGCCCCAGCTGGCACTGGTCTATTCCGCCTTCATCGTCGCGGTCGCCAGTCCCGGGCCGAGCAATCTCGTCATCATGGCGACCTCGATGGAACGCGGACGCCGCGCCGGCATGATCCTCGGTCTCGGCGTCACCACGGGCTCCCTGACCTGGGGCATCCTGGCCGCCATCGGCATGTCGAGCCTGATCGTCGCCCATCCCGAAGCGCTCTACGGCATCAAGATCCTCGGCGGGCTCTATCTGCTGTATCTCGCCTGGCGCTCCGCCCGTTCGGCGATGCGGAACGAGGCGCCTCCGGTTCAGGCCGTCGCCTCGGGCCGGCGCACCTGGCTGCGCGGCCTTCTCATGCATCTGACCAACCCGAAGGCGATCCTGAGCTGGACGGCGATCATCGCGCTCGGCCTGCGCCCCGATGCGCCGGTATCGGTCGTCTGCGCCATCATCGTCGGCTGCGCGCTGATCTCGCTCGTCATCAATCAGGGCTATGCCGTGCTGTTTTCGACGGCATCCATGATCGCGGGCTACCGCAGGATTCGGCGGCGAGCGGAAGCATGCCTCGCCGCCTTCTTCGCCTTCGCAAGCTTCAAGCTGCTTACGACGCAAATGTGAGACGCAGCGACGATGGGACCGCTTGTCCGGCCATAGTGAAGTCGCCATCGCCGCTTCTACTGCAGCAGACGCCGCCCCGAACCGGAGACGCCCCATGCGCCGCCTTGCCCTCGCCGCTGCTGCTCTTGCCCTCCCCGCCGCGGCCCTCGCCCATCACGGCTGGGGCTCCTATGACGCCCAAAACCCGGTGACGCTGACCGGGCTGGTCAAGACGCTCGAATTCGTCAATCCCCACGTTCATGTCGATCTCACCGCCGCCGACGGCAAGGACTGGGAGCTGACCTTCGCCCCGCCTTCGCGAATGCAGTCGCGCGGCGCCATCGAGAGCCTGATCAAGATCGGCACCACGATCACGGCCTATGGCTACCCCAGCCGCGTGAAGCCGGGCGAGATGCGGGCGGAATGGATCGAGGTCGCCGGCAAGCGCTACGAGTTGAGATGAGCCGGTGGAGCACGGCATTCCCAATCCGTTGCTTTGGCTCGAACGCTCGGGCTTCGGCCTCCTGATCCGTGACGCCGTGCTGATCTATCCCGTCGCCAACGTCGTGCATGTCCTGGCCGTGCTGGTCTTCTTCGCCAGTGTCGCGATCATGGATCTGCGCGTCCTCGGCGCGCTCCGCGAGGACGCCACGGGGGCCGTCATCCGCCGCTTCCGCCCCGTCGCGATCGGCGCCTTCTGCGTGCTGGTTGTCTCAGGTCTCGTGCTGTTCACGCCCGAGGCGAGCGCGATCATCAGGAACCCCTCCTTCCAGATCAAGCTCGCTTTAATCGCCATAGGGCTGCTGAACGTGCTCTGGCTCGAGCACGCGCTGAAGCGCGGCTATCCCGGCATGACGGCGCGCGCCGCGCGGGTGCCGGCCGCGCTCTCGCTGGTGATCTGGCTCGGCGTCGCGGCAGCCGGGCGCTACATCGCCTATATCTGACGGCAGCGCATTGACGCGAGCGCAACGCCGTCAGGGCCTTGCGCCATCTTTGCGGAGCCCCCGAGTTCGGCTAAAGGACTGTCGATCAGGAGTTTCCCATGCAGCCCTTCACCACGCTGACCTCGACCCCCGCGCCATTGAAGGTGATCAATGTCGACACCGACATGATCATCCCAAAGCAGTACCTCAAGACGATCAAGCGCACGGGCTTGGGCACCGCGCTGTTCGCGGAGATGCGCTACAAGGAGGACGGCTCGGAAAACCCCGATTTCGTGCTGAACCAGCCAGCCTACCGCAAATCCGAGATCCTGGTCGCAGGCGACAATTTCGGCTGCGGCTCGTCGCGCGAGCACGCGCCCTGGGCGCTGCTGGATTTCGGCATCCGCTGCGTGATCTCGACGAGCTTCGCCGATATTTTCTACAACAACTGCTTCAAGAACGGCATCCTGCCGATCGTGGTCAGCCATGAGGACCTCGAAAAGCTCTTCGACGACGCCGACCGCGGCTCCAACGCCACGCTGACGGTCGATCTCGCAAAGCAGGAGATCACCGGCCCCGACGGTGGCACGGTCACCTTCGACATCGACCCCTTCCGCAAGCACTGCCTGATCAACGGCCTCGACGACATCGGCCTGACCATGGAAAAAGCCCCGAAGATCGAAGCCTTCGAGGCCAGGCTCGCGCAAAGGGAGTGGGCCTAACCCCTTCTCCCCCGAGGGGAGAAGGTAGAACGCCCTACCCCACCAGCCCGCCGATCGGCGCCAGACCCCCACTCCCCGGGAACACCTTTTCCGCCAGCACCGGCCCCGATAGCCCGAACAGCTCGGAGACCACGCCCTTGGCTACGGCGCGGATGTCGGTCGTCGGCTTGAGGTCGCGCTTCTCGAACAGCTGCTCGGGCTTCAGACCCGGCCAGTCGGCGATCATCCGCCCGCCCTTGACCGCGCCGCCTACCAGGAACGCGACCGTGCCGGTGCCGTGGTCGGTGCCGACCGTGCCGTTGACCTTGGCGGTCCGGCCGAACTCGGTGACGACCATCACCACCGTATCCTTCCAGACCGGGGCCAGCCCCTGCTCGAAGGTTGCCAGCGCGCCGTCGAGCCCGCCGAGAAGCTGCGCCAGCCGCCCCTTGGCGCCACCCTCGTTGGCATGGGTATCCCAGCCCTCGAAGGCGAGCGCGGCGATGCGCGGGCCGTCATCGGCGCCGACCAGCCCGGCCGCGCCCTCGGCGATTCGCTTCATCCCCTCGGCGCTGTCGGGCCCCTGCCCGCCGCGGACCTCGCCGCTCATGCCGCGGCGCGCGGCGATGCCCTCGGTCTCGATCGCCTGCGCCAGCGCGCGTGCAAGGCCTGGGTCGCGCTGCCCGTAGAGATCCGACAGCCGCGTCATCAGATCGGCACCGGCGCGCGGCATCCGCGGTGGCGCCCAGCCCAGGATCGGAGCCTCGCCGCGCACCACCAGCGGCGGCACCACGCCGACGCCGAGCACGCCGCGCCGCGACACGGTCTCGCCGGGCGGCAGATTGGCGATCAGCCGGTTGAGCCAGCCGCTCTCGGTCTTGCCGGGACCGCCCTGCCCGCTTTCGAGCACGTCCTGTCCGTCGAAATGCGAGCGCTCGCGATAGCCCGTCGCTGCCGCGTGCACGATGCTGGCCTGCCCGGCCGCATAGAGCCGCGCCAGGTTCGGCATCGCAGGATGCAGGTAGAAGAAGCCGTCGAGCGGCAGCGCCGCATCCGCCCCGTCCTTCGTCAGCGCGATATCCTCACGCAGGCCCGCATAATCGGGATCGCCGATCGGCGGCACGGCCGAAAGTCCGTCCAGCGCCCCGCGCAGCACCACCAGCACGAAGCGCGGATCGCGCGCCCCCGCCGCCGCATAGGCGAATTTCGGCACGAAGGACCAGGCGAACAGCGCACCGGCAGCGCCCAGCACGGCCCGGCGCGAGGGCGTCATCCGTTCACAGTCGTCGTCGGCATCGGACATCGGCCTCACCTCCGCTGGAATTCGGGCGACATCAGCAGCAGCGCCAGCGCCTGCGGCTTGCTCTCGGCCCGCGCGACCGCAGCCCGCGTCTCGGCCGAGGCGAGCGGCCCCAGAATCTCCTCGGTCAGCGCCCGCGGGTCGGGCACGCTGCCGGCCGCCTGCCGGCCCCATCCGGCGGCGACGTCGATCCGGGTCTTGATCCCTTCGGCCGAGGCCCAGGCATCGTTGCTGTCGGGATAGCCGTTGGGGCCGCCCGGCTGCCAGAAGGGCTGCCCCATCGCCGTCAGCGGCCCGACCACCTGGCCGAAATCGGGCTTGCGCCCCAAGGCGCGACAGGACGCAAGCAGGAAATCCTGCGGCGTCCGGATCTTGGTCGGCGGCGCGGACCAGGCCTCGTTGGATTGCAGCAGCGCCAACGAGACGGCCGCGAGATCGCCGTCCGTTTCGCGAAACACACTCTCCAGCCTGCCGACCACCGCTGACGGAGGCTCGTCCGCCACGAAGGCCCGCGCCAGCTTCAGCGCGATGAAGCGGGCCGTCGCGGGATGCCGCGCGAGGTCGCCCAATGCCGCCAGACCCTGCGCCTTGCCCGGCTGCTCGTAGCGCTTGTCGAGCAAAGGCTGCGGACCGGGCTCGTGCAGCCCGGCATTGAAGGCGAAGGAACCGGGAAAGCCGAGCACGGCCTCGCGCCCGACCACGGTCCAGCCGGTGATGATGCGGGCGAGATTGGTGACGTCGGCCTGGGCATAACCGCCCGAGACGCCGAGCGTATGCAACTCCAGAATCTCGCGCGCCAGATTCTCGTTCAGCCCGCGCCCGCGCCGCTTCCCGGCCGGCGATCCCGGTCCAATCGAAAGCCGGTTGTCGAGGAAGTCGAGCATCGCCGGATGGCTCTCGGCGGCGACCAGCATGTCCTCGAACCGTCCGAAGACATGCGGGCGGATCGCCTCGCGCTCATAGGCGCCGGCCATGATCCGGGTCATGTTGCTCTTGGTCGCGCCGATGCAGAAATGGTTGGACCAGAACTGCACCATCCGCTCGCCAAAGCCCGTCTCGGCATCGAGCGCCAGCCGCGTCCGCGCCATGACCTCGTCGCGATAGGTCCGATAGGGCAGAGCGGGCTGGTTGGGCGCCTTGGCGGGCTGCGCCATCTGGTTCTGGTTCGCCGCAGGTGGTGCGGCAGCGACCTGCACGGGCTGCCCCGGAAGAGCCGCGACCCGCCTCGCCTCGCGCTCGACGCGCTCCTGATCCTCGAAAGCGTAGAGCGCAGCGCCCGTCTCGGCCGCACCGGAGAAGGGCACGCCGGACGGCTGGGCGACCCCGCCCGGCCTGACCTCGGCGATCAGGATTTCCCGGGCACGCTCGACGATCTCGGCAGGCTGCCCCAGCCGAAAGCCGAGCCCGAAGCGCTGGAGGCCCACTCTGTTGGCACGAAGATCAGCAGGGCTTGCCATGCAAAGCTCTCCGAAAGCGGTCGAACGCGGATAGACGGCTTCGAAGTGGCACGACAACTATGGCGAAAAACCGAACCGGAAAGCGGCAATTGGCGCTATCGTCGAAAAGCACGGCGGGACGAGGGTGGATTACGCTACGAAATCAAAAGAATTGGGCCGCCGCCCTTTGCAAGGCGACGGCCCTCCCGACAGGTTAGCAGATCGTCTCGGACTTAGGACGCCGGGAGCGCCGCGACATCACGCACCGACGCCTTCAGCCCGGTAATCTTGCCAACCATCGAGGCCTTTCCGGTGGCGAGGTCGACCTTGTGCAGCGCACGGTCGGCCACGAGCCATCCGGTATTCGATCCGTCGGCGCCCGCCTCGATGTCGAAGGCGATCGCCTTCGGCATCACGCCGAGCTTGCCGACGGCGCCAAGGACGCCGTCATTGGGCGGAGCCTGCTTGATCAGGCCCCCGATCTTTGAGTCGATGTCGTAGAGCGCGGTTTCCTTCGTGCCCTTGACGGAATTCGTGTAGGCGCCGGCCACGATCATCGGCATCTCGCCCTTGTGCATGTCGGCCTCGGCGAATTTCAGCTTGCCGTCGACGGTGGTCTTGCCGTCGTCGACATTGACCCGCAGGTTGGTGCCGTCGGAGCCGATCACGCGCAGCCGATCCGCGGCCGGGTTGAAGTCGACCGTCGCAATGGCGCTCTTGTCGAGCACGGTGTCCATCTTCGACTTCATCGTCGCCTTGCCGACGGAGTCGACCATGTAGATCGTGCCGTCGGTGCCGAGCGCATAGAGCATGCCGTCGGCGGGACGGACGTCGATCCCGGCGATCTTGCCGGTGATGCCCGTGACCTTCATCGACTTGCCGGCCTTCATCGTGCCGGTATCGATCATGGTCAGCGTGTTGTCGCCGCTGAGTGCAGCCAACATGCCGGCCTGTGCGGCGAGCGGGGCGGCGGCAAGGCCAAGCACGGTCGAGCTTAGCAATGCGATGCGGGTTGTCCGGGTCATGGCCTGTTCCTCCTGTTGATTGTCTGGATGCAGGGTGGGCCACATTGTCGGCCTCCGCATTCTTCAGGGGGTAACGTGGCCGGCGGCTTGCGGATGCGTCGCAAAAAATAAAAAATCCTGCTGCATCCGCAGCTTCGCAAGCCATGTAACAAGGTGCTGGCCTGCGCTCGGACGGACGCCGAGCCGGACAGGGAGAGACCAGGGATGGCGAGCGACGCCACGCAGCCGGCGAAGGCAAAAGAAATCGAATCCGCGCTGCTTGCCTGTGCCTCCGGCGATAAATCGGCGCTCCGGCGCATCTACGATGCCGAGTCGCCGCGTATGCTTGGTGTGGCGCAGCGTCTTCTGAAGCGTCGCGCCGTGGCTGAGGAGGCCGTGCAGGATGCCTTCGTGCTGATCTGGCGGCACGCGGCGCGCTTCGATCCGGAGCGCGGCAGCGGTCTGACCTGGATTTACGCGATCCTGCGCAACCGCTCGCTCTCGATCCTGCGGGACGAGAAGCGCACGGAAACAAGTGACACCCCCGTCGCCGAGGAAACGGCGAGCGAAGAGGACGATCCCGAGACGGTCATGTCGAAGCTGTCCGACGCCAAGGCCCTGCGCGCCTGCCTGGAAACGCTTCCAGCCCAGAGGCGTGGCATCGTGCTGCTCGCCTTCGTCCAGGGCCTGACGCATGGCGAGATCGCGGGGCGACTGCAGATGCCGATCGGCACCGTGAAATCCTGGATCCGCCGCTCGCTGATGACGCTCAAGGAGTGCCTCGGATGAGCCCGACCGCAGACATGCCCCTGACGCCCAACGAGCGCGACGGCCTCGCAGGCGAATATGTGCTGGGCCTGATCGAAGGCAGCGACCTCGTCGCCTTCGTGCGGCGGCTCGAGAGCGACCGCCCGCTCATTGAGGCCGTCGAGCGCTGGCGCGGCCATTTCGCTGCGATCGATGCGACAGCGACACCGATCCCGCCCTCTCCCGGTCTGTGGCCGCGCATCGAATCCGACATCGCGGCCATCGCCCAGACAGCCGCGCGCGCGCCTGCGGCCCGTGCGCCCGCAGGCACCCGCCCCGCACCGGCCAAAGCCGGCGCGACCGGCTCCGTGCTGGCCGGCTGGTGGGACAGTCTCCTGGTCTGGCGCGGCGCGGCGCTCGCCGGCGCGCTGGCCGCCATCATCCTCGCGATCGGCCTCGTCGGCGCACTCGACCGCGCGAAGCGCCAGCCCGTCATGGTCGCCGTGCTGCTGACCGAGGCGAGCATCGCGGCGGCCGTCGTCAACACCTTCGCCGATGGCCGGGTCGAGATGGTGCCGCTGCAGAACATCGCGGTGCCCGAGGGCAAGGCGCTGGAAATCTGGACGCTGTGGGACCGCGCCGTGGGGCCGCGCTCCGTCGGCCTGATCGACCGCGCCCGCACCACGCCGCTCAGGCTCGACCAGCTCCCGCTCGGCCGCGACCAGCTCTTCGAGATCACCATCGAGGATTCGAAAGGCTCGCCGACCGGCCGCCCGACAGGACCGATCGTGGCGAAGGGAACGACGTCGCAGGCGTTGTGAGGAAAAAGGCTTCCGTCATCCCGGACAAGCGGCGAAGCCGTGCCGATCCGGGATCCATCATAAGGCGACGGCCAGCCTTATGATGGATCCCGGGTCAAGCCCGGGATGACGGCGCGGGGGTGACCGAGGTCTGGCGATCCAAGAGATCATCATAAGCCGCCGCATCGGCGGCGCTGCGCCATTCGCAGAACAACGATTCTACGAGCCGCAGATAAACGGCGTCTTCGGCATCAATCGGCTCGCCACCCGCTTCGCTTTCATCCGGCTCCGACATCGTCACCTCCGCGCGAAGACGACCTTATCACACCACCACCGTAATCATCTCCGCAGCCCGCGTCAGCCCCGTGTAAAGCCACCGCGCCCGGTGCTCGCGAAACGCGAAAGCTTCGTCGAACAGAACGATGTCGTTCCATTGCGAGCCCTGCGCCTTGTGGACCGTCAGAGCGTAGCCGAAGGTGAACTCGTCGGTGTGCTTGCGCAGCTCCCAGGGCACTTCGTCCTCCGTCCCGTCGAAGAAATTCGGCAGCACCGAGACCTTGACGGGCTTGGCGGCCGTGTCGTCCTCCGGCGTCACGCGCATCGTGACGAGGCCCTTCTTCGAAGTCTTGAGCTCCTGCACGATCCATGATCCGCCGTTGAGCAGACCCTTGCTCTTGTCGTTGCGCAGGCAGACCAGCTTCTCGCCCGCCACCGGCACGGTCTCGGTCCGGCCCATCAGCTGGCGCATGCGGGCATTGTAGCTGCGCCGCGTCTTGTTCATCCCGACGAGAACCTGGTCGGCACCGAGCACGATCTCGGGCGTGATCGCATCGCGCCTGATCACCCTGCTCTGGCCGTATTCGCCGACATCGAGCCGCCCGCCCTCGCGGATGATCATCGACATCCGCACGATCGGGTTGTCGGCCGCCTGCCGGTGCACCTCGGTCAGCATCACGTCGGGCTCGGCTTCGGTGAAGAAGCCGCCGCCCTTAACCGGCGGCAGCTGGGCCGGATCGCCCAGCACCAGCACCGGCGTCCCGAACGAGAGCAAATCCTTGCCGAGGTCCTCGTCGACCATCGAGCATTCGTCGATGATGATCAGCTTGGCCTTGGCGGCCGTGCTCTCGCGGTTGAGCACGAAGGTCGGGCTTTCCTCCTCGACGCCGCGCGAGCGGTAGATCAGCGAATGGATCGTCTGCGCGCCCGTACAGCCCTTGTTGCGCAGCACGAGAGCGGCCTTGCCCGTGAAGGCCGCGAAGACGACGTCGCCATCGACCGCCTCGGCGATATGGCGCGCCAGCGTCGTCTTGCCCGTGCCGGCATAGCCGAACAGCCGGAACACCTGCGGCTTGCCGCCCTGGAGCCAGCGCGCGACGGACGTCAGCGCCGCGTCCTGCTGCGGAGACCAGTTCATCGATGGGTACGGAGCGTGAACATATTCGGCCACAAAGCCGCAAACCGCGGCCCGTTGCAAGCCGTTTTCATGCCATCAGGCTGTCGAGCCCGCGCCGCAGGCCGGTCTGGTCGGAGACCCGCCGCGCTGCCAGCAGCGTCCCGCCGACATAAGGCGCAGCCGAACTGCCGGCATCGTGCCGGATCACCAGCCGCTCGTCGGGCAGGCCGAACACCGCCTCGCAGGACAGGACGAAGCCCGGCATCCGCACCGAATGCACCTGAACGGGATGGGGCGCGCCGATCGCGCCTCCCCGCGTCTCCCTGACGCCGCCGAGTTCGGCGACAGGCTTGGAGGTCGCCGCCATCCGCTCGACCGCGAGCGTCTCGGCGAGTTCGCGCCCGGTGCCCGACGGCGTGTCGGGCTTGAAGGGATAGGCATAATCGATGATCTCGACATCGGGCACATACTTCACCGCCTCGCGGGCGAAACGCCGCAGCAGCGTCGCCGTGATCGAGAAATTCCCGGCGGCGAGCACGCCGACGCCGGCCGACTTCGCCGCCGCATCGATCTCGGCATAATCCTCGCCCATCATGCCCGACGCCCCGACAACGACATGGCGCCCGCCGGCGATGGCGCCAAGCACATTGGCCTTCACGCTGTCAGGCTTGGTGTAGTCGATCACCACATCCGACGGCACGAAAAGCGCCTCGGCCATGGTCGGGAACACCGGCAGCCCGTTGGCCGGCAGCCCAGCCGCCTCGCCGAGATCGCGCCCAGCCGCCTTGCGCGAGATGCCCGCGACGAGTTCGAGATCGGGCGCGTCGGAAATCGCGGCGACGAGCGCCTTGCCGACCCAGCCGGTGCAGCCGGCGAGCGTGATGCGGATCATGGGAGGCTCCTGAGGACGATGGGGTCAAACGATTAGGACGGGGGCGCGACGCGGTCCATCCGCCTTGGGCGCATGTCGGCTACCAGGGAATCGTCTCGCCATTCCAGGTCCGGAAACTGTTAGTATCGGCCATCCCGGAGGCGTCGATCGTCGCGATCAGCCCGGAGGCACTTTGCGCCGGCGTAATGTCGGCGCCGACGCCGCCCATGTCGGTCTTCACCCAGCCGGGATGAAACAGCAGCACGCTGACGCCGCGTTCGCGCACGGCGTTGCCGAACACGACCATCGTCATGTTGACCGCCGCCTTCGACGAACGATAGGGCAACGAGCCGGAGGGGTTCAGTCCGATCGAGCCCATGCGGCTGGTGATCGTCGCGATCTTGCGGCCTGAACCGGCCTCGACATTGGGCAGGAACGCCTGCGCGACACGCAGCGGCGCATAGACATTGACCTCGAAGACCTCGCGCCACATCGCAAAATCCATCGCCAGCGCCGTTTCGTCGCCACGCACACCGAGAACGCCGGCATTGTTCAGAAGAACATCGATCGGCTTGCCGGCGAGTGCCGCCTTCGCAGCCGCCACGCTTTCGTCCGAGGTCACGTCGAGTTCGAGCGGGATCAGAGCAGCCGGATGCTCGGCCGCGAGTTCCGCCAGCACACCGCCGTAAGGGTTGCGCGCGGCGGCAACGACATGCTCGCCCTTGCGCAGCAGTTCCATGGTCAGCGCCAGCCCGATGCCGCGATTGGCGCCGGTGATCATCCAGGTTTGGGGCATGGGGTATCTCCGTTATGGAGGCTCGAGCTAGGGTGTCGCAGGCCCCGAAGCCATAGGGCACAGCCGCAAGCAAAGCATGGCACACATGTTCTGGCGCGGGACAGAAGACGCCCTCTTGTGATTTTTGACGAATATGTCAAAATCCACAGATGAGAGACACGCGGCCGATATCGTGGATCAAGGCCGCACGGAAGGATTTTCTGGATTTCCCTGAGGCGGCCCAGCGCGATGCTTCTGCGGGCGCTGACGGTTGCGGCCGAGGGCGGCATGGCCGGCATCGCAAAGCCGCTTCACCGCCTCGGCAGCGGCATCTTCGAGATTGCGTTGCGCTCACGCGGAGATGCGTTCCGCGTGGTTTACGCCGTAAAGATTGGCGACGCATTATGGGTCGTCCACGCGTTCCAGAAGAAATCGACCTCCGGCATCAAGACGTCGAGAGCGGATATCGATCTCATACTCGACCGGCTGAAACGACTGAAGGATATGCTGCCATGAGTGACGACATCGAACTGGATCATGGCAGCGGCAATGTCTTCCGCGATCTTGGCTCGCCTGATGCCGATCTCGAACAGGCAAGGGCGCTGCTTGCCGCGAAGATCATCGCCGTACTCGATGACAACAAGCTCGGCGTTCAGGCGGCGGCAACGCTGACCGGCGTGGCGGCGTCGGAATTCTCGCGCATCCGCAACGTCAAGCTCGACCGCTTTACCATCGACCGCATGATCACGATTCTGGGCAAGCTAGGTCAGCAGGTGGAGGTTTCTATCTCCGTACGACCGCGCAAGGCAGCCTGAACTCTACGTTCACCCCTCCGCCTTGCCATACCCCCCGGCCGTCGGCGTGATCACCGTCACGGCCTCGCCCGCCTGCAGCAGCGTCTGGTCCGAGGGCTTCAGTTCCTCGACTGCGCCCGAGAGCCGCCGCACCAGCGTCTTGCCGACCTGCCCCGGCTCGCCACCCTTCATGCCGAAGGGACGGACCTTGCGGTGTGAGGCCAGGATCGCGCAGTCCATCGTCTTGGCGAAGCGGATCGTGCGGCTGGTGCCGTCGCCGGCGTTCCACTGCCCCTTGCCGCCCGAGCCGGCGCGGATGTGAAAATCCTCCAGCACGACGGGGAAGCGTGTCTCCAGGATCTCGGGATCGGTCAGGCGCGAATTCGTCATGTGGACATGCACGCCCGAGGTGCCGTGGAACCCCGGCCCCGCCGGAGAGCCCGAGCAGATCGTCTCGTAATACTGGTATTCGTCGTTGCCGAAGGTCAGGTTGTTCATCGTCCCTTGCGAGGACGACATGGCTTCGAGCGCGCCAAACAGCGTGTTCGTCACCGCTTGGCTGACCTCGACATTGCCCGCGACCACGGCGGCGGGATAGCGCGGCGCCAGCATCGAGCCCTCGGGAATGACGATTCTGATCGGCCGCAGGCAGCCGGCATTCATCGGGATAGCGTCGTCGACCATCACCCGGAAGACATAGAGCACGGCCGCTCGCGTCACCGGCGCAGGCGCGTTGAAATTGTCCTCGCGCTGCGGCGAAGTCCCGGTGAAATCGACGGTCGCCTCACGCCTGTCGCGGTCGATCGTGATCCTGACCTTGATCGCGCAGCCCTGGTCCATCGGATAGGTGAACTCGCAATCATGCAGGCGGGTCAGCAGCCGCGCCACGCTCTCGGCGGCATTGTCCTGGACATGGCCCATATAGGCCTGCACCACCGGCAGCCCGAAGGATGCGATCATCTTGCGCAGTTCGGCGACGCCCTTCTCGTTGGCCGCGATCTGCGCCTTCAGGTCGTTGACGTTTTGCACGACGTTGCGGACCGGATAGCGCGCGCCCGTCAGCAGCGCGACGAGTTCGTCCTCGCAGAAGCGGCCCTGATCGACGATCTTGAAGTTGTCGATATAGACCCCCTCCTCCTCGATATGCGTCGCCAGCGGCGACATCGAGCCCGGCGCGACGCCGCCGACATCGGCATGGTGGCCGCGGCTGGCGACCCAGAACAGGATCGTCTCGTTGGCCTCGTCGAAGACCGGGGTGCAGACCGTGATGTCGGGCAGATGCGTGCCGCCATTATAGGGCGCGTTCAGGCAGTAGACGTCGCCGGGGCGGATCACCGCGTTGTTGGCGATCACCGTCTCGACCGACTTGTCCATCGAGCCGAGATGCACCGGCATATGCGGCGCGTTCGCCACCAGCGCAGCGGTCTGGTCGAAGACGGCGCAGGAGAAGTCGAGCCGCTCCTTGATGTTCACCGAATAGGCAGTGTTCTGCAGCGTCACGCCCATCTGCTCGGCGATCGACATGAACAGGTTGTTGAAGATCTCCAGCATCACCGGATCGGCCCTGGTGCCGATCGCGGAATTCTGGACCAGCGCCCTGGAGCGTACCAGCACGAGATGGTCCTTGGGCGTCAGCTTCGCCGACCAGCCATCCTCGACCACGACGGTCTGGTTGGGCTCGATGATGATGGCCGGCCCCGCGATCTGCTGGCCGGGCGAGATCGCCTCGCGCCGCACCACGGCCGCCTCGTGCCACTGGCCTTTCGAGAACAGGCGCGTGCGCTCGGCCGCCGCCGGCTCGCCGGCGTTTTCGGGCGCGGAGGCCTCCTCGAACTTCGCGCCGCCGCCGATGGCCTCGACCTCGACCGCCTCGACGACCAGCGCCTTGGTCTCGTCCATGAAGCCGAAGCGCGCCTTGTGCGCGGCCTGGAAGGCGTCGCGCATCGCATCCGTCGTCCCCGCCGCGATCGCGATCGCGGTATCCGTCCCGGCATAGCGGATATGGGCGCGGGTCAGGACCGTGATCTCGGCTTCGGGCACACCCTGCCCCGTCAATTCGGCGCGGGTCTCGGCAGCGAGCCTGTCAGACACGGTCGCGATAGCGGCCGGCGCTCCTTCGTCGAGGGCGGCATCCAGCGCCGCCGTCCGCGTCGAGCGGATTTCGGCGAGCCCCATGCCATAGGCGGAAAGCAGCCCGGAGAACGGGTGCAGCAGCACCGTCTTGATGCCGAGCGCATCGGCCACCAGACAGGCATGTTGCCCGCCCGCGCCGCCGAAGGAATTCAGCGCATAGCGGGTGATGTCGTAGCCGCGCTGCACGGAAATCTTCTTGATCGCCTCGGCCATGTTGGCGACCGCGATCTGGATGAAGCCGTCGGCGACCTCTTCCGGCGAGCGCCCGTCGCCGACCTCTGCGGCCAGCGCCGCGAACTTCTGGCGCACGGTCTCGACATCGAGCGGCTGGTCGCGGGTCTCGCCAAAGATCGGCGGAAAATAGGCCGGGATCAGCTTGCCGACCATGACGTTGGCGTCGGTCACCGCGAGCGGCCCGCCGCGGCGATAGGCTGCCGGCCCCGGATTGGCTCCGGCGGAATCCGGCCCGACCCGGAAGCGTGCGCCGTCATAATGCAGAATGGACCCACCACCGGCCGCCACCGTGTGGATCAGCATCATCGGGGCGCGCATCCTGACGCCTGCCACCTCCGTCTCGAAGGCGCGCTCGTACTCGCCGTCGAAATGCGCCACATCGGTCGAGGTGCCGCCCATGTCGAAGCCGATGACCTTGTCGAACCCGGCCGAGCGGCCGGTCTCGGCCAGGCCGACGACACCGCCGGCCGGACCCGACAGGATCGCGTCCTTGCCCTGGAACAACTCGGCGGCGGTCAGACCGCCCGATGACATCATGAACATCAGGCGTACGCCCGTACGGGCGATGTCGAGTTCCTCCGAGACCTGCGCGACATAGCGGCTCAGGATCGGCGACAGATAGGCATCGACCACGGCCGTATCGCCGCGCCCGACCAGCTTGATCAGCGGCGAGACCTCATGACTGACCGAGACCTGCGGGAAGCCGATCTCGCGCGCGATGCGGGCTGCGACCTGCTCATGGGCGGGATAGCGATAGGCATGCATGAACACGATCGCGACCGCCCGGAAACCGGCCTCGTACTGCGCCTGCAGATCGGCCCGGATCGCCGCCTCGTCGGGCGCGCGCTCGACCGCGCCATCGGCCAGGACGCGCTCATCGACCTCGACGACCGCATCGTAGAGCTGCTCGGGCTTGATGATCTCCTTGGCGAAGATGTCGGGCCGGGCCTGGTAGCCGATCCGCAGCGCGTCGCGAAAACCTTTGGTGATGACCAGCAGCGTGCGGTCGCCCTTGCGCTCCAGCAGCGCGTTGGTCGCGACCGTCGTGCCCATGCGGACCTCGTCCACGAGCCCGGCCGGGATCGCCTCGCCCGCCTTCAGCCCGAGATGGTCGCGGATGCCCTGTACGGCCGCGTCGCGATAGGCACCGGGATTCTCCGACAGGAGCTTTCTGGCATGGAGCTTGCCAGAGGGATCGCGGCCGATCACGTCGGTGAAGGTGCCGCCACGGTCGATCCAGAAATCCCAGCGACCCGTCGTCATGAAAGCCTCCCCCGTCAAGACCGGCCGAGCCAAAAGCTCACCGACGTTTCATCGATAAATTGTCGATGAAACGTTGACAAGCGGATTTCGCCGGGTAGGTTCGATTGTGACCGGAACATGGCTGAGGGGCCGGGCCGGTCAAGAGGAGGATGCGATGAGCGGATCAGTCTTGGCTATGGCGGTACTCCGTCATTGCGAGCGCAGAGAAGCAATCCAGAGCCGCGCAATGACGGCATCCGGAGCCCAGTCATGATCCGCCGCAGCCTCGACGCGCTCTATCTCTGGGCCGGCTACGCGGCGGGCGCCTTCCTCGTCATCATCTTCGTGCTGATGATGAGCCTGTCGCTCGGCCGCGAGGTCGGCTTCAACATTCCCGCCGGCGACGATTTCGCTTCCTGGTGCATGGCGGCGATGGCGTTCCTCGGCCTCGCCCACACCTTCAAATCCGGCGACATGATCCGCGTCGGCCTCCTGATCGACCGCTTCCAGGGCCGCACGCGCTGGGTCTTCGAGGTCTTCTCGCTGGTGCTGGGTCTCGGCTTCGTCGGCTTCTTCGCCTGGCACGCCGTCGTCATGACCTGGCAGTCCTACGCCTTCAACGACGTCGCCGGCGGCGTCGTGGCGATGCCGATGTGGATCCCGCAGCTCGGCTATTCCGGCGGTCTCGTGATCCTATTCATCGCCTTCGTCGACGAGTTCGTCCATGTCGTGTTGCGCGGCCAGCCGCCCCGCTACGAGAAGCCGCCCGCGCAATCCGACGAGGAAATCGTCGAGCGTGCCATGGCGAGCGGAGTCTGACGTCATGGCGATGATCGAAATCTCGGGGCTTCTGCTCCTCCTGCTGATCGTCTTCCTCGCCGGCGGCGTCTGGATCGCCATCTCGCTGATGGCATGCGGCTGGGTCGCGATGCAGTTCGTCGCGGGCGGCATCCCGGCGGGCTCCGTGCTCGCCACCACGATATGGGGCAACAGCGCCTCCTGGACGCTGGCAGCCCTGCCGCTCTTCATCTGGATGGGCGAAATCCTCTACCGGACGAAACTCTCCGAGGAGATGTTCCGCGGCCTCGCCCCGTGGCTCAATTGGCTTCCCGGCCGACTGATGCATGTCAACGTGCTCGCATGCGGCATCTTCGGCTCGGTTTCGGGCTCGTCGGCGGCGACCTGCGCCACCGTCGCCAAGATCGCCCTGCCCGAACTCAAGAAGCGCGGCTATGACGAGAAGCTGGCGCTCGGCTCGCTCGCAGGCGCTGGCACGCTCGGCATCTTGATCCCGCCTTCGATCACCATGGTGGTCTATGCGGTCGCCGCCAACGTCTCGATCATCCAGATATTCCTCGCCGGTTTCCTGCCCGGCCTGCTCGTGATGGTGCTCTATTCCGGTTACATCGCGATCTGGCACATCCTGAACCCCGACAAGGCGCCGCCGCCCGAGCCCGCCATGTCTTTCCGCATGAAGCTGCAGGAATCGGCGCAGCTGATTCCCTGCATGCTCTTGATCGCACTCGTCTTTCTGTCGCTGCTGCTGGGGTGGGCGACCGCGACCGAATGCGCCGCCTGGGGCGTTCTGGGCTCCTTCGGCATCGCCTGGTGGTCGGGCACGCTCACGAAAGAGGCCTTCTGGCAGAGCGTGATGGGCACGACCCGGATCACCTGCATGATCATGCTGATCCTCGCCGGCGCCTCCTTCATGTCGACCTCGATGGCCTATACCGGCATCCCGCTGGCACTCGCCGCCTGGGTCGACGGTCTGCACCTCTCGCCCTATGCGCTGATCGCGGCGCTGACGGTGATGTATATCATCCTGGGCACAGCGCTCGACGGCATCTCGATGATCGTGCTGACCACCGCGATCGTCATCCCGATGATCAAGACCGCCGGCTTCGATCTCGTCTGGTTCGGCATCTTCCTCGTCCTGATCGTCGAAATGGCCGAGGTCTCGCCGCCGGTCGGCTTCAACCTCTTCGTGCTGCAGACCATGTCGGGCAAGGATTCCAACACGGTCGCGCTCGCCGCCCTGCCCTTCTTTTTTCTGCTGGTCGCCGCCGTCGCGATCATTACGATCTTCCCGCAGATCGTGATGATCCTTCCGGAGATGGCCTTTCCGCCGCAATAGACGACATCAAAAACAGGGAACGGAGAAAAACATGACGCGCACCGATTTCATCAAGAGCCTCCTCGCCATCGGCGTCGCCGCCGGGACCCTGGCGCTCGCCACCACCGGCGCCAGCGCCCAGACCAAATGGAACCTGCCCGCCGCCTACCCGGCCGACAATCCCCACAGTGAAAACCTCGCCGCCTTCGCCAAGGACGTCGAGGCCGCGACGGGCGGCAAGCTCTCGATCACCGTCCATGCCGGCGCCTCGCTGTTCAAGGCGCCCGAGATCAAGCGCGCCGTCCAGACCGGGCAGGCCCAGATGGGCGAGGTCCTGATGTCGATCCATGAGAACGAGGACCCGGTCTACGGCATCGACGTCGTGCCCTTCCTCGCCGCCTCCTTCGCGGAATCGAAGAAGCTCTATGCGGCCTCGAAGGCGGCCGTGGAAAAGAAGCTCGACGCGCAGGGTGTCAAGCTGCTGTTCATGGTCCCCTGGGCGCCGCAGGGCGTCTACGCCAAAAAGGACATCAACACGGTCGAGGACATGAAGGGGCTGAAATGGCGCTCCTACAATGTCGGCACCACGCGGCTGGGCGAACTGCTCGGCATGCAATCGGTCACCATCCAGGCCGCGGAACTGCCGCAGGCGCTGGCGACCGGCGTCGTCAACTCCTTCATGTCGTCGGGCGGCACGGGCTATGATTCGAAGGTCTGGGAGTCGCTGACGCATTTCTACGACACCAAGGCCTGGATCCCCAAGAATGCGACCTTCGTCAACAAGGCCGCCTTCGAGGCGCTCGACGCTCCGACCAAGGACGCGATCCTGAAGTCCGCCGCCACGGCCGAGGAGCGCGGCTGGAAGATGTGGGAGGAGAAGGCCGGCTGGTATCTCGACCAGCTCAAGGCCAAGGGCATGAAGGTCCAGGCGCCGAGCCCCGAGCTCGCTGCCGGCTTCAAGAAGGCCGGCGAGACCCTGACCGCCGACTGGCTGAAGAAGGCCGGCGCCGACGGCCAGGCCATCGTGGATGCCTACAAGAAGATGTGAGGTCTCAAGGGATCTATCCCTTGGGATGAAGGCGCGGGGAACCCCCTCCCGGAGGGAGAGGGCAGGGTGAGGGGTCGGACGTTCTCCGCAAGGGGCGTGACCTCACCGCAGCATTCCTAAATTCGGCGCCTCACTGGTCACACGTCCTTCACCTCACCCCTGCCCCTCTCCTTACAGGAGAGGGGTTCTTCCAGCGCCTCACTCGGATTGCGAAGGTGCCTGTGTCTCCGACAAATAACGACCTCGGCCCGATCGTCTCCTCCGGCCATCTCGCCTCGGGCGCGATGCCGGCTCTGTCGGAGTTCGAGTTCGCGTTGAGCATGACGGTCCATGCCTTCCACCGCTGGGCGGTGCGCTGCATGGCGGTCGCCGGCCTGCCCGATCTCTCGCCGCTCGACGTGCTGGTGCTGCACAACGTCAACCATCGCGGCAAGCCAAAGCGCCTCGCCGACATCTGCCTCGTCCTCAACATCGAGGACACCCATGTCGTGAACTACTCGCTGAAGAAGCTCGAGCGCCTGAAGCTGCTGAAGGGCGGCCGCAAGGGCAAGGAGAAGACCGTCGCGGTGACTCAAGGAGGCGAGGAGGCCTGCCGGGCCTATGCCCGCATCCGCGAGCAGCTTCTGGTCAAATCCGTGCTCGGAACCGGCACCGACCCCGCCCGCCTCTCCGAAATCGCCGCGATGATGCGCTCGCTCTCGGGCCATTACGACCAGGCGGCAAGGGCGGCGGCGAGCCTGTAGCGCCGCCGCCTCTTCCCTTCTCCCGGATGGGAGAAGGTGGCGCAGAGCGCCGGATGAGGGCCTGCCACCGGGCCAGAATGCGCAACGGCGCCGTCGCGTTTCAGCCACCAGCGGCGGCCCCTCACCCCTGCCCATCTCACTGAACTCGGGCCTGCCCGAGTTCAGCATTCGGAGTGTCTAAGTCGGGTATACCCGACTTAGAGGCGGGAGAGGGGTTCTTCCAGCGCCACACGCGGCAAACGCCGCACGAAAAACCCCGCCGGCGACGCCGCGAGGGTTTTCCGCTGAACCCGGAGGGATGCGCGGGACGATTGGGGCGTCGCAGTCGACGGCTGCGAGCCGATGTCGAAGTCGAGCCGATGTCGAGCAGCGTCAAAGGCCGCCCCGACCGTCCCGCGCGCGGTTCTCTGGGGGTCCGTCATCGCCAATTGAGGTCGGGCATGACCGGGATTGCTGAAGGCCCAGGCGACGAACGGCACCTCCATGGTCATCGACCCGTGACGGCCGCGACCATGAACACCGCAACTCCGCCCGGCCGCACGACACCTCGCGACAGCCCCCTTGGTCGGGCGGAATGGGGGGAGAATAGGGGCGGGTCGGAGTGCCGGGGATTACATTGTGGCTTGGCTATTCTGACGCGCTGGATTTGCGGCAGGATAGCCCGGCGCGAGCCCGGCCAGCCTCGCGCCGGGCAGCGGGCGGACATTCGCACCTGATTTATGCGCCACAGATAACCTTGATATCGCTCGCGTTTCCCGATGATGCAAAAAACTTGATTTATGAACCCAGACAAGCCAAACAAACAGTTGACTAGGAAACTTTTACATTATAATTGACTAGTCAACCAATGAGTGTGCCATGCCCCCGGACGTTCCAGAATTGACCGCTCACCTTGGCTACTGGCTGCGGCACGTTTCCAACCACGTGTCGCACGCCTTTGCGCGCAAGCTCGCCGCCAAGGACGTGACCGTCGCGGAATGGGTGCTGATGCGCGTACTCTACGGCAGGGAGCCGACATCGCCCAGCCAGGTGGCTGACGACATGGGTATGACCCGAGGCGCGATCACGAAGCTGGCTGATCGGCTCACTGCGAAATCTCTGATCGTCCGCGAGGCCAACCCCGACGACGGGCGGTCACAGACCCTATGCCTGACGCCTCAGGGGGTGGAGCTTGTCCCCGAACTGGCGGCATTGGCAGACCGGAACGAAGCCGAATGTTTCGCCCACTTGTCTGACAGGGATCGCGATTCCCTGCATCGCATCCTGAAACTCACGGTCACCCAGCTTGGCCTTACCGCCATGCCGGTTGCCTGACGTCCGCGAACCAAAACTCAAGGAGAGCCACCATGGATACGCGCCTGACCGCAATTGCACAGACCTGCCTGGACGCCGCCGAAAACAACACCATGGCTTTCCCGCAGATCGTCGGAAAGCTGATGCAGGAAGGCTTTGAAAGCTACATGATCGACTATCGGGGGGCGACCGCGACCTACTATCTGCCGGACGGCGAGAGCGTGGCGCTGCCGACGAAGAGTCATGGCAGCGGTGCCATTGCAACTGTGTTGGATACCGTCGCCGTGCAGGCGGCCATCGAGGAGGCCCAGCAAGCAGTTCCCGGTTACACCTACGCGGGCTTCTGCGCGAAGGTCATGGCGGCCGGGTGCGCCGGTTACATCGTCTCGTTCAGCGGTCGCCGTGCGGTCTACTTCGGTCGCACCGCCGAGACCCATGTTGAGCAATTTCCGCAAACGTGAGCTGACCGAAGGATCAACACCATGCTTATCGCCTTCATGCCCTTCATCGTATTTGCGATCGTCGATCGGATATTTGGCGCAACGGCAGGACTGGTCGCCGCTGCCGCGACTTCAGTGATCCTGTTGGTGCGCGATGTCGTCCTACTCCGAAACTCTCCCAAGATCCTGGAGGTCGGCACGGCGCTCCTATTCGCCGGACTGGCCGCCTATACGATCATGGTGGGACGGACTTGGTCGGTAACCGGCGTCAGGCTTTGGGTCGATGCCGGGCTGCTTCTGATAGTTCTTGTGTCGATGATCGTCGGACGCCCGTTCACGCAACAATACGCGCGAGAGAACGTGGACCCGTCATTATGGGACAGCCCTCGGTTCATCCGCACCAACTATGTCATCACGGGTGCTTGGGCATTGGCCTTTGGCGTGATGGTGATTGCGGAACTCGTTCTGCTCTACGTGCCCGGCCTCCCGCAACAGGTCGGCGTGATTGCGATCGTGCTGGCACTCGTCGGAGCGTTTAAATTCACCGGCTGGTATCCTCAACACATCAAGAGCGTGCATAACTCTTGATTTTTGAACGAGCTTGCGGCGTCCGCTTCCGACCGATTGTGTTGAAGAAGTCGGTGTTGCTGGGGGCTTGAGGTTCTGATTCAGTCGTCGCTGCGGAGGGCGGCGCGATGATGGGCGAGCGGACGGTTGCGCAGGAGGCACTGTTCTACGAGTTCAGCCTGGAACGGCACGTCCCGGCCAATCATCTGCTGCGCGCCATTGATCGCTTTGTCGATCTGTCCGGCATTCGTGCGCATTTGCGCCCGTTCTACAGCGACACCGGCCGGCCCTCGATCGATCCCGAGTTAATGATCCGAATGCTGATCGTCGGCTACTGCTTCGGCATCCGCTCCGAGCGCAGGCTTTGCGATGAGGTCCATCTGAACCTGGCCTATCGCTGGTTCTGCCGGCTCGGCCTGGAGGGCGATGTGCCCGACCATTCCACCTTCTCGAAGAACCGGCACGGTCGCTTCCGCGATAGCGATCTGCTGCGCGAGGTCTTCGAGACGACGGTCCGGCGCTGCATGGCGGAGGGGCTGGTCGGTGGCGAGGGATTTGCGGTCGATGCCAGCCTGATCAAGGCCGATGCCAACCGCCAAAGCGGCGTGCCCGGCAAGGACGGGTTGGCACCCGAGGGCGCGAACCATGCGGTGCGCGAGTATCTGGCCGTGCTGGACGATGCCGCGTTCGGCGCAGCGACGCCGGTCGTGCCGAAGTTCATCTCGCCCGCCGACCCGGCCGCACGCTGGACGGCCGCCCATGGCGGGCAGGCCTTCTTCGCCTATGCGACGAACTATCTGATCGATCTGAAGCACGCCGTCATCATGGACGTCGAGGCGACGACGGCCGTGCGGCAGGCCGAGGTCGGCGCCGCGCGAACCATGATCGAGCGAACCCAAGACAAGTTTGGCACCTGGCCCGAGAAACTGGTCGCGGACGCCGCCTATGGCTCGGCCGAGAACCTAGCCTGGCTGGTGCACGAGCGCGGTATCGAGCCGCATATTCCGGTGTTCGACAAATCCCGACGCCGGGACGGCACCTTCAGCCGCTCCGACTTCGCCTATGATCACGATCGCGATCTCTACATCTGCCCGGACGGCAAGGAACTGCGGCAGTTCCGCCGGCCCTTCGCGGTGCCGCGCGACGGTATCGATCCCGACGGCCTCATGCGCTACCGGGCGATTAAGCGCGACTGCGACGCCTGTTCCCTGAAGCCGCAGTGCTGCCCGAAAGATCCTGCTCGCAAGATCCTCCGCTCCATCCACGAAGGCGCCCGCGACATGGCGCGCGACATCGCCGCCACCTATGCCTACGTAACTTCCCGCCGCGAGCGGAAAAAGGTCGAGATGCTGTTTGCGCACCTGAAGCGCATCCTCAAGCTCGACCGCTTGCGATTGCGAGGACCGAGTGGGGCCCGCGACGAGTTCCTCCTTGCCGCCACCGCCCAGAACCTCAGGAAAATGGCGAAACTGATGCCGGCCGGAGCACCGCCTCTGGCGGCATGAGGGCGAACGCCCTCTCAGCGATCCGTTCAGCCCCAATCGGCAGCCGACCCAGCGCCGACTTCTTCAACACAATCGGCCGATCTCGGACGTCCACGACCATTCCATAATGGACATTCGGCGAACAGGTGTCCGATGGAAGCGGCCGCAGAGTCCAAGAGGGGTCGCACCCAAAACCGAAAGCCCGGCATCTCGCCGGGCCCTTCGATCCTGAACTTTACGGCAGCCTAAACCGCCTCCCCCTTCTGCCTCTCGACATACTCCGTCTTCAGCCCCTCATGCACCGACCAGAACCCGCGCGGCTTCTGCCCCGTCAGCTGGTCCTCCAGCAGGCCCAGATGTAGGTGCCAGCCGCTGGAGACCATCGCCATCCGGTCCTTCGTCACCAGCCTGCGATGCGTCAGCACGAGGCGGACTTTTTCGCCCGCCGGCGTCAGCACGAACTCGATGTCGGAATCGGGCTCGCCCATGCCGACCCAGTTGAAGGCGAAGCGGTGCGGCGGCTCGTAGGCCGTGACCGTGCCGCCCATCAGCGCGCCCTCGTCGTTCATCTTGCGGGCGCCCTCGGGCGGCGGCTCGCTGGTGATCAGCGAATGCTTGAAGAACAGCGCGACATGCCCGCCGATGCGCGGCTCGGTTTCGCCGCCGCAGAACCAGGTCGCGCGCTTCTCGCCCTCGACCAGATAGGACCAGACCCGCTCGATCGGCCCCGGCAGCAGCCGCTCGAAGCGCACCGCGCCGCTTTCCAGAACCACGCCATACTCACTCGTCGCCATCGGCATCGCGCTCTCCATCCCGTTGTTCGGCTTTCGCCAGTTCTTGTTCCAGATCGTCGAGCCTCAAGCCCCAGAAGCCGCGGACCTTGCGCACCCAGGCATCGAAGGCGTCGAGCCCTTCGGGATCGAGCCGGTAGATCCGGCGCTGGCCCTCGACCGTGACCCGCACCAGCCCTGCCTCCTTCAGCACCTTGAGATGCTGCGAGATCGCCGGAGCGCTGATGCTGAACCGCGCCCCGATCTCCCCGGCCGACAATTCGCCCTGCCCCAGCATCTCGACGATGCTGCGGCGGGTGGGTTCGGCGAGGGCGGCGAAACGATCCATGGGCAGATAATTCGTTATTTACTTAATTAAGTCAATCGCGAATTATAGATGGTGGACACGCCGCCGTCATTCCGGGCGCAGCGAAGCGCAGACCCGGAATCCATCGTAAGGCACTGCGGTGCTCTATGATGGATTCCGGATCGGCGCCGCTGCGCGGCTTGTCCGGAATGACGGCTGGATGGGCCGGGTGTTATCGCACATGACATGGGAGCCCTTGCCTCGCGCCCCGCTCTGCGCCAAAGCAGCGGCCCCGCTCCGAAAGCACCTCGCCAACAGCCCATGCCGACCCGCAACGCGACCCTCGCCGGCATCGGCCTGATGCTGTTCGGCATCCTGCTGTTCTCCCTCAACGACGCGATGGGGAAATGGCTGGTCGCGACCTATACGGTCGGGCAGCTGCTGCTGATCCGCAGCGCCGCCGCGCTGGCGGTGCTGGCGCCCTTCATCGTCAGGCAGGGCGTGACGCGAACGCTCAGGCCGCAGCGGCCAGGTCTGCAGTTCCTGCGCGTCGTACTCGGCGCCTCGGAGACGGCGCTGTTCTATTTCGCGGTGTTCTACCTGCCGCTCGCCGACATCATGACGCTGTGGATGGCGGCGCCGGTCTGGGTCGTGATGCTGGCAGCCCTGCTGCTCGGCGAGAAGGTTTCGCCCGGCCGCTGGCTCGCGGTACTCGCAGGCTTCGTCGGCGTGATCGTTACGCTGGCACCCACCGGTGCGAGCATCTCCCTGCCAGCCCTGCTGGCGCTGCTCGGCAGCCTGCTCTTCGCGATCATGATGATCGCCGGGCGCTATCTGCGCGGTACGCCCGACGTCACGCTCGTCAGCTGGCAGACCTTCGGCACCCTGATCGTCGGCCTGGCCCTGCTTCCCTTCGGCTGGGTGACGCCGACGCTGGTCGATACGGCCCTTCTCGCTTTGCTCGGCATCGCCGCCATGGCGGGGCATCTCTGCGTCACGCGCTCGCTGAAGCTGGCCGAGGCGTCGGTCGTCGCGCCCTATCAATATACGCTGATCGTCTGGGCGCTGATCTTCGGCTGGCTCGTCTTCGGCGACTGGCCGACGCCGGCGATGCTGGCAGGCGCCGGACTGATCGTGGCCGCCGGCATCGCCCTGCCGCTGCTGGAGCGCATGGTCGGACCGGCCGGCGCCGATGGCTGAGCCCGGCTGAGCGGTCGAAAAGCCACATTCCCCATCGTTATGCGCCTGCAAGCGCCGCCGCGCCTTGACCCGCGCGCTACCAGCCGCCATCGTGCCGCACGATCGCCGACCATCGTTCACGAGGCTTGACCCATGCGCCGCGCTTTGCTGCGAACCGCCCTTCTGTCGTTCGCCTGCCTGACCGCCACCGTCTCCGCGGAGGCGATGAACCGCCGCCATGTCGATCCGCGCGACCGCGCCGAAGAGCGCATCATCCCGATGTACGGCAACCTGCCGGGCTGCGAGGATCCCTCCGTGCTCGGCGAGGTCACCAGCTGGTTCAACTCGCGCGAGGCCAAATTTTGGGGCCCGCTGCAGGCTGTGGGCTATGACCGCATCCAGTCGATCGGCTACCGGCCGCTGGGCGACGACTTCATCCCGCGCCGCTTCTGCACCGGCCGCGTCACGCTGAACGACGGCACCGTGCACCGCATCGACTACTCGGTCCGCGAGAATCTGGGCCTGTTCGGCTTCGGCTGGAACGTCAACTGGTGCGTCAGCGGCCTCGACCGCCATCGCGCCTATGCGCCCGACTGCAAGATGGCGCGCCCCTGAGCCGCCGACCCTTGCCGGGATTGATCCGCTCCTGGCTGATCGTTGCGGCCGGCATAGCTGCGATTCTCGGCCCGGCCAAGGCGCAGGGCCGCTATGAGCGCGGCGGCACGCCGGGCGATTTCGACTTCTATGTGCTGGCGCTGTCCTGGTCGCCGGGTTTCTGCGAACTCGACGGCGGCCGCGGCCGCAACAGCGAGCAATGCGCCGACGGCGCCGGCCTGCGCTTCGTCGTGCATGGCCTCTGGCCGCAGAACGAGCGCGGCTATCCCAGCGAATGCGGCCCGGCCGGCCGGACCCCGTCTCGGATCGCGCTGGAACAGGCGCAAGGGTTGTTTCCGAGCGAAGGACTTGCCCGCTACGAATGGCGCAAGCACGGCACCTGCTCGGGATCGAGCCCGAGCGACTATTTCGCCGATGTCCGCCGCGCCCGCGAGAAGATCGTCATCCCGCCGCAACTGGCGAAGGCCGAGCGCGACCAGACATGGACCGCGATCGATCTCGAACGCGCTTTTGTGGCCGCCAATCCGGGCCTGCGCACCGACATGATCTCGGTCGCCTGCAAGCGCGAGGTCCTGCAGGAGGTCCGCATCTGTTTCAGCAAGGACCTGCGCGATTTCCGAACCTGCCAGCAGGTCGATCGCTCCGGCTGCCGGGCGCGGGACATCACGGTCGTCGCGCCGCGCTGACACGAGCGGCAAACCCGCGTAAGAGCGCGCGATGAACTATCGTCACGGCTTTCACGCCGGCAATTTCGCAGACGTCCTGAAGCATTCGGTCCTGATGCGGATTCTCCTGCATCTCGGCGCCAAGGACACGCCCTATCGCATCGTCGACACCCATGCCGGCGCCGGCCGCTACGATCTCGGCTCGGACGAGGCGCTGCGGACACATGAGTGGAAGGACGGCGTCGCGCGGCTCGACCGCTCGCCCCTCGCGCCAGCCGTCGAGGCGCTGCTGAAGCCCTGGCGCGATGCCCTGTCTGGCGCGCGCGCGCTCTACGGGCCCGACGCCTATCCCGGCTCGCCCTGGCTGTGCCGACAGGCGATGCGCCCCGACGACCGCCTGATCGCCGCCGAACTCCACCCCCAGACGCACAAAAAGCTCGCCGCCGTCCTCGGCTCCGACCCGCGCTGCAAGGCGCTGGCGATCGACGGCTGGAACGCGCTGCGCGGCAATGTTCCGCCCAAGGAGCGGCGCGGGCTCGTGCTGATCGATCCGCCTTTCGAGGAAAAGGACGAATTCGCCACTCTGGAAGCGGAACTGATCGCCGCCCACCGCAAATGGCCGACCGGCATCTATGCGCTCTGGTACCCGGTCAAGGATCGCCTCGCGGTCGAGAACCTGCTTTCCGGGATCACGGCGGCCGGAATCGGCAAGCTGCTGCGGCTCGAGATCGACGTCGACCGACCGGAAGCCGCCGGCGGCCTGAGCGCGACCGGCCTGCTTGTGGTCAACCCGCCCTGGCTGCTCGCGCAGGAAGCCGGCATCCTGCTGCCGGCGCTGGTCGAAAGGCTCGCGCAGGGGCCAAACCCGCGCTATCGATGCGAGGCGATCCGTCCCGACGGCTGATGCCGCCCGTTCAACCCCGTCTGCCAAGGCCCCCGCTATGCTTACGTTGCGCTCCTCCCCCGCCTCGCCCTTCGGCCGCAAGGTCAAGATCGCCGCGATCGTCCTCGGCCTGATGGACAGGATCGAGATCGTCGCAGCCGATACCAATGATCCCGCCGAGCCGCTGCGCCAGCAGAACCCGCTCGGCAAGATTCCGACGCTCGTGCTGCAGAACGGCACGACGCTGTTCGATTCGCGCGTCATCGCCGAATATCTCGACCATCTCGCCGGCGGCGGGATCCTGTTTCCCGAGGGCGAGTCGCGCTTTGCGCAGCTGCGCCTTCAGGCACTTGCGGACGGGCTTTGCGATGCGGCCCTGCTCCAGGTCTACGAAGTGCGCTTTCGACCCGAGGGCAACCGCGACGCCAACTGGGTCGCCAACCAGGCCGGCAAGGTCGAGCGCGCTTTGATTGCGCTGGAGGTCGCGCCGCCGGCGGATTTCGACAAGCCGCGCATCGGCGACATCGCGCTGGCTTGTGCGCTCGGCTATCTCGATCTGCGTTTCCACGGCGCCTGGCGCACGAACCACCCGAACCTCGTCGCCTGGCTCGATGCCTTCGCAGCCAAGGTACCGGCTTTCGAAGTGACGCGCTTCAAAGGTTGAACCTGGCACTGGGGTGTTCGTCGGCCCCTCCGTCATTCCGGGCAAGCGAAGCGCAGACCCGGAATCCATCGTAAGGTAAGGCGTTGCCCTATGATGGATTCCGGATCGGCGCCGCTTCGCGGCTGGTCCGGAATGACGGCGCACTATGAATCATCTCGCAAACAACAAAAAACCCGGTGGCCGAAGCCACCGGGTTGCTTGATTCCCCAATGAAGGGGAGCAGACTAGAACTTGTAGTTCAGGCCGGCGCGGACGACCGAGAACTTGGTCTCGACGTCGGTGTTGAGCGTGGCGCCCGGGATCCGATACGACTCCTTGTCGAGGTTGACGTAGAGGTATTCGACCTTGGCCGACAGGTTGTTGGTGAAGGCGTATTCCAGACCGCCACCGACGGTCCAGCCGTACTGGGTGTTGTCATCCGAGAAGGCGAAGCCCGGGGCGGTGAGCTTGTTCTTCACGTTGCCGTAGGCGAAACCACCGGTGACGTAAGGCAGGAACCGATCGAAGGCGTAGCCGACGCGGGCGCGAACGGTGCCGAAATAGTTGATCTCGTTCGAAGCACGCAGGCCGAGAGCCGGGTTGGTGGCGACAGCCTTCAGATCCGAACCCTGGAAGTCGGCCTCGGCGCCGATGACCCACTGGCCGATCTGGTAGTTGTAGCCGACCTGGCCACCACCGATGAAGCCATCGGGATCGTCGAAGCCGAAAACGCCCGGGGCGCCGCCGCCGATGACGCCGAGGTTGGTGGAGTCGATCTGACCCCAGGCATAGCCGGCGTTGGCGCCGACATAGAAGCCGGTCCAGGTGAAGATCGGAGCATAGATCGGAGCCGCAACGGGGCCCTTGCGCGAAGGCAGGTCGGCGGCCGAAGCCGAACCGGCTGCGATGAGGCCAAGCGCCGCGACGCCCGAAAGCAGATACTTCTTCATGTTGAACTCCTTAGTCGTCGCTATCGCCGGGTCTGCCCGGCGGGGTGAATTCGATTGCAGTGATATAAGACCAATACAGGCGTTTGTCTGTTGCACTTGAAGCACATCGCCTATGCAGAGCGCGGCAGAAATGCGGCACGAATTGGATGACTGAGGCGAAAACGTTAAATCCCGTTAATCATCGCTAAAGCACGCTGGTGAGCAAATCGAATACTAATAGAACCCGACCCGCCTTGACCCTCGCCGCTGCTTAACGCCGGACCTGTCGTAAGGTTCCGTGCCTGGCAAACCAATCTGCGCGCGCGCCGCTTGCGGCTCCTGACCCCGCGTGCTTTAGCCGGATGCGATCAGGCTAGGAACGAGACGCAACCGGTGCCGCCCCTTTCCATCTTCATCATCGCGCGCGACGAGGCCGACCGCATCGGGCGCACGATCGCGGCGGTCTCATCCCTCAGCGACGACATCGTAGTCGTCGATTCCGGCTCGACGGATGACACGCAGGCGATCGCCGAAGGAGCGGGAGCCCGCGTGATCTTCAATCCGTGGCCCGGCTACGGCCAGCAGAAGCGCTTTGCCGAGGACCAGTGCCGCCACGACTGGCTGCTCAACATCGACGCCGACGAAGTCGTTCCACCCGGGCTTGTCGCGGAGATCGCTGCGCTCTTCGCGCAGGGAGAACCGGGCGCCGACGCCTACAAGATGAGAATCGCGGAGATTTTTCCCGGCGAGGCTGCCCCCCACCGCTTCGCCTATGCACTTCCGCCGGTGCGGCTCTATCGTCGTGACAAGGGGCGCTATTCGCCTTCGCCGGTGCATGACCGGGTCGAACTGGTTCCCGGCGCTTGCATCGGCCGGCTCAAGGGCACAGTGCATCATTACTCAGTCCGTTCCCTCGGCGAACAGATCGACAAGCTCAATGCCTATAGCGACGCGCAGGCCGACGATCTCGACAAGCGTGGCCTGTCGCTTTCGGTCTTCCGGCTGGTGGCTGAATTTCCGGCCAATTTCCTCAAGGCCTATATCGGCCGCCGCCATGCTCTGCGCGGCGTCTACGGCTTCATGACTGCGATGAACTACGCCTTCTACCGCTATCTGCGCGTCGCCAAGCATTGGGAACGGCGGCTGAGCCGCGGCAATGCGGTCAAGCCGCCGGACCGCGGCGATGACTGAAGTTGCGCTCGTCACGGGCGGCGCACGACGCATCGGCCGGGCTATCGTCGAGGTGCTGGCCCGATCCGGCTATGCCGTCGCCGTCCATTCCAGCAGCGCCTCAAAGCCGGAGGCCGAGGCATTGGCCGACGCATTGCGGCAGGACGGCGCAACGACCTTCGTCATCGCTGCCGACCTCGCCGAGGCCGCCGCCGTCGATACCATCATCCCCGCCGTCGAGGCGGCGCTCGGCCCGGTCACGCTGCTCGTCAACAATGCCTCGAGCTTCCTGCTCGACGACATCCGGTCGCTGGACGTTGCGAACTGGGACCGGCAGTTCTCGATCAACCTGCGTGCGCCATCGGTGCTGGCGGGAGCGATGGCCAATCGCCTGCCCGAGGCCCGCGATGGCGCCATCGTCAACATCATCGACCAGCGCGTCTGGAAGCTGACGCCGCAATATTACTCCTACACCCTGACCAAGGCCGCTCTGCTGACCGCGACGCAGACCATGGCGCAGGCGCTGGCGCCGCGGATCAGGGTGAACGCCGTCGGCCCCGGCCCGACGCTGCCGAATCCGCATGACGGTGCCGCGGCCATGGATGCGGAGGTTGCCGGCACCCTGCTAGGCCGCAAGGTCGACGCGGCCGAAATCGCCGAGGCGGTGCTTTATCTCGCCCGCGCCTGTTCGGTCACCGGCCAGATGATCGCTGTCGACGCCGGCCAGCATCTCGGCTGGCGCACGCCCGACGTCGTCGGCTGACGCCCAAGCCTCAGGCGTTCGCTTCCGCGCGATAGGGCGCCCGGCCGCTGGCGAGCGCACTGTCCAGCAGTTCGAGCCGGTCCTGTCCCCAGAACACCTCGCCGTCGAGCACATAGCTCGGCGCACCGAAGACGCCGGCCTCGATCGCAGCACCGATCGTGCTGTCATAGCGCTGGCGCACCGCTTCGCTTTCGGCCGCAGCAGCCAGTGCCTGCGCGTCGAACCCGGTTGCCTGAGCCACGGCCGCGACAGCCTCGGGCCGGGTCATGTCGTCTTCGCGCGCCCAGACGCCGGCCATGATCTCTGCCATGAACCGGCCGGGATCGCCGCCAGCCTCGACGATCGCGATGAGAAAGCGATCCGCCAGCGAAGGATCGAGCGGGAAATGCTTGGGCTGCAGCACCAGCGGCACATTGCGGCGCTCGCGCCAGCGCTGGAGGTCCATTAGCCGGTAGCGCTGGCGCACCGGATGGCGCTTGGGCAAGGGCAGGCCGCCGGTCTCGTCGAAGACGGCCCGCAGCGGCACGGGCCGGTAGACGACGATGCAGCCGTGCCGGGCCGCGATGTCGAGAAAGGTCGCGTGGCCGAGATAGGTCCAGGGCGAGTGAAGCGAGAAGTAGTAGTCGATCTGGCGGGGCATGGGGGGATCTCAGGCGTGGGGAAAGCGCGGCACCCAGCCATAACGCGATCAGCGCCGTTCAGCCACGTCAGCTCACGAGTGATATTGCGCTCGGAAACGAAAGGCTTGCCAACGGCGGCGGCTTGCTCCTGCCGCCGCCTTGACCCCAAAGTCCTTGACCCAAAGTCGTGTCGATCAGGCAGCCTTGTTCTTCACCGCGCCGATGATGGCGGTCAGGATGGCCCCACCGGCTCCGCCGGCGATCAGATTGGACAAGATCCCGCCGATGCTCAGATTGCCGCCCTGCGCGGCGGCCGCGATGGCTGGCAGAACGAGCGGCACGAGTTGACCGAGCACGCCGCCGCCGACGAGGCCTGCGATGGTATTTCCAAGCGTCCCCAGGTCGAAGGTCGGAGACGTCTTGCCCGCCGCATTGCCGCCGATCGCGCCGGCAATGAGATTCATCAGAATCTGTTCCATATCCGCCCCCAAAGTCACGTGATGTGACCATGGGACGATGACTCTACCCATCCCTCGGTGCAACCCTCGCGCGGTATCTACAACCGAATTGCGTCCGTGCCGGCGAGGGGCAAATACCACGGGAACGCTGTGTCACGATGACATGACGGAGGCACGCGACTATACCAAATATTGGTAACGAGCGGAGTCGGGACATGGGCGAGAACACGTCGATCAGCCTGGGCGACCATTTCGTCGCTTTCATCGACAAGCAAGTGGCCGAGGGACGTTATGTCTCCGCAAGCGAGGTCGTCAGGGCCGCGTTGCAATTGCTGGAAGAGAATGAGGCGGAGATCGCGGCCCTGCAGGCAGCCTTGATAGAAGGCGAAGAGAGCGGCGATGCCGAGGAGTTCGACTTCGAGGCTTTCATCGCCAGAATGCACGCCGAGCATGAACAGGGATGACGCTTCGAATCCTCGTCCGGCCGAAAGCCGTGGCCGATCTCGAAGACATATGGCGCTTCTCTAAGAGCGAGTGGGGCGCGCGGCAGGCAGACCTGTATTTGGAATCGCTACGATCAGCGTTCGCGCGTCTCGCGGATACCCCCGGCAGCGGCGCCGTTTTCGAACATGTTCGTGCTAATTATCAACGGCTACTCATCGGGTCTCACGCCATCTTCTACAGGGTGTCCAGCCGTCAAATCGATATCGTCCGTGTCCTGCACCAGCGCCGCAACGCCTCGCGGATATTGCGCTGACAATGTCACCCCAGCACGATCGCCGAGATCAGCCGACCATAATCCGGCTCGCCGCGATGGGTCGTGCGCCGGTAGCTGAAGAAGCGCTCCTCGTCGCCATAGGTGCATAGCCCCAGATCGACGAAGCGCCCGATGCCGGCTTCCTGCGCGCGCAGGGCAATGAAGGCCGGCAGGTCGAACATCGCATGGGCTGCCCGCTCGGAGGCGGTGAAGAAGCGCGCATAGGTTGGATTGCCCGATTTGAAGCGCTCGACGAATTCAGGCCCGACCTCATAGGCCTTGGCACTGATGGTGGGGCCGAGCACCGCGAGGATGCGCTCGCGACGCGCGCCGAGCTTCTCCATCGCGGTCACGGTCGAGGCGATGACGCCGGTGAAGGCGCCCTTCCAGCCCGAATGCGCCGCGCCGATGACGCCCCCCTCGGCATCGGCGAACAGGATCGGTCCGCAATCAGCGGTGGAGACGCCGAGCGCGATGCCGGGAGCCGTCGTCACCATGGCGTCGGCCTTGGGCCGGTCGCCTTGCCAAGGGCCGCCGACGATCTCCACATCGGCAGAATGCACCTGATACAGGCTGACCAGGTTTTCCGGCGCAACCTCGAGATGGCGTGCCATGCGTGCCCGGTTTTCCACGATCGCCGCCGGATCATCGGCCGAGCCGAGCCCGCCATTGAGCGAGGCGTAGATGCCGCTCGATGCGCCGCCCTGCCTGGTGAAGAAGGCGTGCCGGATGCCGAGCTCGGCGGCAAGATCGGGAGAGGTGATGACCATGATGTCGTCCGGTTCGGCCCGTATCGCGAGGGCTTTGGTTGGGGCGTGGCTCAGCCCTGCTCTGGCAGGCGATGAAGGTTAAATCCGGGCGGCGCTGCCAGATCCGGATGCGTCAGCGCCAGCACCTTGAACAACTCGCCCATTCCCGTCGCGCCGGGCTGCGTCAGCCGGTCGAAGGCCGAGGCGATCGCGGCGGCCTGCTCCGGGCTCGCCTTGGCCGACAAGGCCTGCGCACGCGCCGCCAACCCGAGTTCCAGCAGGAAATCGGCCTGCGTCGCAGGGCCATGGACCGCAGCGCCTCGTGACAAACCAGCCTGCTTCATGCGGGCGAAATCGACATGCACCGTCAGATCCGCCTCGCCAGGCTCCGCCAGAGGCGCCACGAAGCCATGCGCCTTCATCGCCTGCAGCGTATCGCCGAAGCCGGAGCGAACCGAGCCGTAGTCGATGAACAGCGCGGCTCCGCCATGACGCGCGATGTGACCGGCGATGGTCGCGACGATGTCGAGCGCCGCCGTCGGCTGCTCGAAGACCGAGCCGGCAGGCGCGACCTGTCCCCTTCCCCCCGCTTGCGGTGGGGAAGGGTTAGGGATGGGGGGGCGCGCAGAATATGGCGCGGCCATTGTCGGAGGCGCGACTTGACTTTCCCCCCCACCCCAGCCCTCCCCACCGCAAGCGGGGGGAAGGAGAAGAGACCGCTCGCCAGACAGCCCGAATGCCAGTTCGCCCGCCTCGTCGAGCCCGACCAGCCGCTCGCGCCAGCCCTGCGGCGTCATCACGAACTGGTCGAGCGGCAGTGCGTCGAGGAACTCGTTGGCGAGGACGATCGCCGGGCCGTCCAGCGCCGTCGCGATCGTGTCGTGCCAGACCGGCTCCACGCCGGCCAGCGTCTTGGCCTGCACCCCGCGCAGCACCGGGCTGGTCTCGACCAGATGCATCGAGAGCGCCTCGCGCAGGCCGGGAACCACTTTCGCCGCGCGCAGCAGATCCGCCATCAGCGTGCCGCGCCCCGGCCCGAGCTCGATCAGCCGCAGGCGTGAAGGCGAGCCCATCGCCTGCCAGACGCTCGCCACCCACAGCCCGATCAATTCGCCGAACATCTGGCTGATCTCGGGCGCGGTGGTGAAATCGCCCTGCGCGCCGAAGGGGTCGCGCATGATGTAGTAGCCATGGCGCGGATGGCCGAGGCAGAGCGCCATGTAGCGCGAGACCGGCAGCGGCCCCTCGTCGCGGATCTGGCGGACCAGTTCCGCCTTCAGCCCGCTCACGCCGCGCGCCTTGCGCGCAGCACCAGAACGAGCCCGGCGACGAACAACGGCAGCGACAGCAGCATGCCCATGGTGACGCCGCCTGAGAGCGCATCGACATTCCGGCCGAACAGGAAGCCGAGTTGAGCATCAGGCTCGCGGAAGAATTCGCAGACGATGCGCGCCACCGCATAGGCCATGCCGAACACGCCGGCGACGAGGCCGGGCCGTTTCAGGCCGCCGAGCCTGACCACGATCGCGAGCAGGATGAAGAGCAGCAGCCCTTCGGAAAACGCCTCGTAGAGCTGGCTCGGATGGCGCGGCAGCGGCCCGCCATTGGGGAACACCATCGCCCAGGGCACCTCCGGCGCCGGCCGGCCCCAAAGCTCTGCATTGATGAAATTGGCGATGCGCCCGAGGCCGAGCCCGATCGGCACCACGGCCGAGGCGAGATCGAACACGCTCAACGCCGGATAGCCCCGCCGCCGCGCGAACAGCCACAGGCCCGTCGCAGCGCCGATCAGCCCGCCATGAAAGGACATGCCCCCCTGCCAGATCGCGAGAATGTCCTGCGGCCGCTCGATATAGCGCGCCAGATCGTAGAACAGCACGAAGCCGAGCCGCCCGCCGAGCACCACCCCGGCCGCCACGAACAGCAGCATGTCGTCGAGTTCTTCGGCCTTGGGCCGCGCCCGCCCGGCCCACAGGCCATCGGCCGCGACCAGCTTGCGCGCATACCACCAGCCGCCGAGCAGCCCGGCGACATAGGCCAGCCCATACCATTTCACCGAAAGCGGCCCGAGCGACAGCGCGACCGGGTCGATCATCGGGAAGGAAATGGCGAAGGTTGGCATGGGCGGTCTGGTCCGGTGGCGGGCGGGAGGTGATGAGCGTTGAACGGCTGCGGGGTCAAGGGCCGACAAACTCTTTACGATGAAGATTGATAGCGTTGGCTCCAATGTGATATCATCGCTTCATTCGATTTTATGAGGGTGAGATGGCTTCAGTCACCGTTCGAAAGATTTCCGACGAGACGCATCGGGCTCTCAAGGCCCGCGCGACACATCATGGCCGCAGCACCGAAGCCGAGATCCGACACATCATCGAGGCTGCGGTGAATCCGCCTGGCCGCATCAAGCTAGGTTCGCTGTTAGCGAAGATCGGGCAGGAAACTGGTGGTTTTGAAACAGATGGTCTTCGAGACAAAACGATTTCCGAGCCGGTGAGTTTCGAGTGATTCTGCTGGACACCAATGTGGTGTCGGAAGCCTCAAAGCCCGTCGGGCATCCAGACGTCAGGGCGTGGCTCGACGCCCAAATCGCCGAGACTTTGTATTTGTCGGCGATAACCGTTGCCGAGCTTTTGTTCGGCATTGCCATCTTGCCGGAAGGCCGCCGCAAGCGCGCGCTCGAAGACAATTTGCGTCGCGTCGTCTTGCCGGTCTTCGAGGGGCGTATACTGCATTTCGATGCTGCGGCAGCCGAAGCCTATGCGCGTATTCGCGCACACGGCAGGGCAACAGGCAAAGCCATCGAGACGGTCGATGGTTACATTGCAGCTATAGCAGAGGCTCACCAACTGACTGTGGCGACGCGCGACACCGGCCCGTTCATCGCAGCCGGCCTGACGGTTATCGACCCCTGGACGGCATAGGCCCGGGCGACGGCCTATTCTCGCTTCCGGCTTACGCCTGCGCCAGCCTGGCGAAGACGGATGGTGTCGCGCGTCTGTGCCAGGCCGCGATGACCCGTTCGGCGTTCTCATCCGCCGGGCTCACGCCGTCGACCTCGAGATCATAGCGGCAATAGCTGTGAATTCGGTGGAAATCGCGCCGCGCATCGCCGATCGGCCGGTCACCGCGCGCAAGCTCGCGCCGCTCCAACTCGACCAGATCGCACTGCACGCCGACGAAGAACACATCCTGCCCCGACAGGATGCCGACGAGCCGGTGCAGCCAGGCTTCGCTTTCCATGATGTGCTCGACGATCAGGCTGTTGCCGGCCCGAAGATAGGCCAGCAGCGACTCCTCGAACCCGATGAAGAACGGCTCGCGCATCGCACGCCAGTCGAACTCGCCGCTCTTGATGCGAGCCGAGGGCAACACGCCGGAATCGCGGAGATGATCGATCGAAATATGCCAGAACGGCTGGTCGATCCGCGCCTGAATCGCTTTGGCGAGGGACGACTTGCCGCTCGACGAGGCTCCGTTGAGCAGGATCATTTTTCCGACCGGCGGCGAAAAGTCAGCCATCATGCGATCTCTGAAGCCCCTGCCACGACGGCTACACTCCTGACATGACGAAACGCCTCGCGCATCCTACATGCGTGCCATGACTCGCGAACGGCCCGACGACATTCCCGAAGACGACATCGAGGACGAGGAGGACACCCTCCTCAGCCCCCCGCTCGATCTCGGCGAGGCCGCGCCGGGCGCGTTGAAGCACGGCATCGAGGTTATCGCCGGCTTCGCGAAGCACCTGCCGAACAAGCCCGGCGTCTACCGCATGTTCGATCGCGCGGGCGAGGTGCTCTATGTCGGCAAGGCCAAGAACCTGAAGAACCGGGTAACGGCCTATGCGCGCGGCATGGCCCATACCAATGCGGTCGCGCGCATGATCGCCGAGACGGCGAATATGGAGTTCGTCACCACCGGCACCGAGACCGAGGCTCTGCTGCTCGAATCCAACCTGATCAAGCAGCTCAGGCCGCGCTACAACGTGCTGCTGCGCGACGACAAGAGCTTCCCCTACATCCTGCTGACCGGCGATCACGAGGCGCCGCAGATCGCGAAACATCGCGGTTCGCGGCAACGCAAGGGCGACTATTACGGCCCCTTCGCCTCGGTCTGGGCGGTGAAGCGCACCATCGACGCGTTGCAGAAGGCGTTTTTGCTGCGCTCCTGCACCGACTCGTTCTACGAGAACCGCACGCGACCCTGCCTGCTCTTCCAGATCAAGCGCTGCGCCGGCCCCTGCACCGGCGAAATCTCAATCCCCGACTATCAGGGCTTGGTCGGCCAGGCGCGCGACTTCCTGGCCGGCCGCTCCTCAGATGTGAAGCGGACGCTGTCGGCCCGGATGCAGGCGGCGGCCGAGGAACTCGAATTCGAGAAGGCGGCGCGTTATCGCGACCGGTTGGCAGCGCTGTCGGCCGTAGCGGCCGGGCAGGACATCAACACGCAAGGGGTCGAGGAGGCCGACGTCTTCGCCATCGACGAGCAGGCCGGGCAGTTCTGCGTCGAGATCTTCTTTTTCCGCAATCACCAGAACTGGGGCAACCGGGCGCTGTTTCCCCGCGCCGACCGCTCGCTGACGCCGGCCGAGGTGCTCGCCTCGGTGGTGACGCAATTCTACGACGACAAGCCGCCGCCCCGCCTCGTGCTGCTTTCGCATCCGGTCGAGGAGATCGAGCTGATCGCCGCCGCCCTATCAGCCCGCGCCGGCCGCAAGGTCGAGGTCGCCAACCCCAAGCGCGGCGAGCGCCACGATCTGATGTCGCACGCCCTGCGCAACGCCCGCGAGGCGCTCTCGCGAAAGCTCGCCGACAATGCCGGGCAGCAATCGCTGCTGGCGGCGCTGGGCGCGGCCTTCGGCGTCGCGCGCGCCCCGCGCCGCGTCGAGGTCTACGACAACTCGCACATCATGGGCACCAATGCGGTGGGCGGCATGGTCGTGGCCGGCAAGGACGGTTTCATGAAGAGCCATTACCGCACCTTCAACATCTCGACCGACACCATCGCCGGCGATGATTTCGGCATGATGCGCGAGGTGCTGCAGCGGCGGTTTGCAAGGCTGGCAAAGGAGAACGGCAGCATCACGCCTCTCCCGCCGAGCCCTCATCCTGACGAGGCCGCGCAAGCGGCCGTCTCGAAGGATGCTCCAGAGGGCGCTGGAGCCTCGACCGGTCCCCTTCCCCCCGCTTGCGGTGGGGAAGGGTTAGGGATGGGGGGGCGTGCAGAAAATGGCGAAACCGATCGTCTCGGCGACTCTCCCCCCCACCCAACCCTCCCCACCGCAAGCGGGGGGAGGGCTAGCGTTGAGCCGCATCTTGCAACCGACGAGCCCGACGACGCCGCCTTCCCCTCCCGCCCCGACCTCGTCATCGTCGATGGCGGCAAGGGCCAGTTCGAGGCGGCGCGAAAGATCATGGCCGAATGCGGCGCAAGCGACATCCCCCTCGTCGCCATCGCCAAGGGCGTCGACCGCAACGCCATGCGCGAGACCTTCCACATGGCCGGCCGCGAACCGTTCAAGCTGCAGCCGCGCGATCCGGCGCTCTATTTCATCCAGCGCCTGCGCGACGAGGCCCACCGCTTCGCCATCGGCACCCATCGGGCAAGGCGCAAGAAGGACACGATGAAGAACCCGCTCGACGAAATTCCCGGCATCGGCCCGTCGCGAAAGCGCGCGCTGCTGCTGCATTTCGGGACCGTAAAGGCGATCCAGCGCGCAAAACTCGACGACCTGATGGATACGCCCGGCGTCAACGCCGCGACGGCAAAGGCCGTGCACGCGTTTTTCCATGAGGGGTGAGCGCGTCCGACGCATGCCCGTATTTGCGGCTGTCGTGGCTTTGCGTGTTGACGCTGTAGCGGCCACGCTGTTTGGGTGGTCGGCGTGACGATATTTCCAGACGCCATCCGGCGACGTGGCCCATGGTCGCTGCCGAACCTCCTGACCTACGGCCGCATCCTCGCGATTCCGGCCGTGGTCGGCCTGTTGTTCTGGCCTCGCGACGACTGGGTGCGCTGGATCGCGCTCGGCGTCTATGTCCTCGCCGCCGTTACCGACTACCTCGATGGCTGGATCGCCCGCGCCTGGAGCCAGCAATCGGCAATCGGCCGGATGCTCGATCCGATCGCCGACAAGCTGCTGGTCTGCGCCCTGCTGCTGATGCTGGTCCATACCGAAACCATCAAGGGCTGGGCGATCTGGGCGGCCATCGTCATCCTCTGTCGCGAAATCCTGGTCTCGGGCCTGCGCGAGTTCCTCGCCGAACTCAAGGTGAGCGTGCCAGTCAGCAAGGTCGCGAAATGGAAGACGACGGCGCAACTGCTCGCGCTCGGCTTCCTCGTGGCCGGACCGGCGGGCGACAAGGTCCTGCCCCACAACACGCTGATCGGCATCGTCATGCTCTGGGTCGCCGCCGTCCTGACCATCTATACCGGCTGGGATTATCTCAACGCCGGCATCCGCCATCTCGTTGACGAGGACGAGCGCGCGCCATGACCGACACGATCGCGACGACGCAGACGCTCAAGCTGGTCTATTTCGCCTGGGTGCGCGAGCGCGTCGGGCTGGCCGATGAGACCGTCACGCCCCCGCCCGGCACCACCACCATCGCCGATCTGGTGCGCTGGCTGAAGAGCCGCGACGAAGGCTATCAGGCCGCTTTCGACAACGAGGCGATCGTGCGCGCCGCGATCGACCACCGCCATGTGAAACCGATGGCCAGCATCGCCGGAGCCCGCGAGATCGCCTTCTTCCCGCCAATGACGGGGGGGTGATGACCCCAGCGATGTCATTCCGGGGCCGCGCACAGCGCGGAACCCGGAACCCACGACAGGGTGAGCGATGGACATACTTGCTTTGCCGTCGCACTCGGTCGTGGGTTCCGGGTTCGCGCCTGCGGCACGCCCCGGAATGACGCTGTGGTCATGACCCCGATCATCCGCATCCAGCGCGAGGATTTCGACCTCGCCGCCGAGGTCGCCGCGCTGACCGCCGGCCGCGCCGATATCGGTGCCGTGGTCACCTTCGCCGGGCTCTGCCGCGACGAGGGCGGCACCTTGCGTGCGCTAGAACTGGAGCATTATCCTGGCATGGCCGAGGCCGAGATCGGCCTCGTCGCAGAGGAGGCGGCCGCGCGCTGGCCGCTGTCGGGGCTGGTCGCAATCCACCGCTACGGATTGGTCGCTCCCGGCGAGCAGATCGTGCTGGTCGTCACAACGTCCGCCCATCGCCGCGCCGCCTTCGAGGCCGCCGAATTCCTGATGGACTACCTCAAGACTCGCGCCCCGTTCTGGAAGCGCGAGCACCTCACAGACGGCACCACCGGCGGCTGGGTCGAGGCGAAGGCGGACGACGACGCCGCTGCGGGGCGGTGGTAGCGCGTCGCCACCCGGAAATTGACGCGACAGGCGGAAGCTTCCATATTATCCGGATAATCCGGAAGGAGCCTCCCATGCTCAAAGTCACTGCCGCACAGTTGCAGAAGCAGTTCGGCCGCTATCGCGAGGCTGCGATTCGCCAACCCGTGGCGATCACCCACCACGGCCGGGACAGCCTCGTGCTGATCTCGGCGGAGGAATACGAGCGGCTGAAATATTTCGACGACCGGAAGGCTGTCTACCCTTGGGAACTACCCGATGATCTAATCGAGGCTCTGGAACATGCCGAGGCGCCATCGGAATCGGCGCAATTCAATCACGAATGCGAATAAACGCGCATGTCTATCGTGGCGCCGGAGCCGGGGCTTGTCATTCGCTATGCCTATCTGTGGCGAGATCAAGCCGCTTCTGGCCGCGTCGAAGCGTCGAAAGACCGGCCATGCGCGGTCGTGCTGACGACGAAACGCGCGAATGACAAGACGGTGGTTGTCGTCGCGCCCATCACGCATGCACGACCGCGCGATCCCAGCGTTGGCATCGAAATCCCGGCGGCCGCGAAGGCTCGCCTTGGGCTCGACGTCGAGCCATCATGGGTCATCACGAATGACCTGAACTATTTTACCTGGCCCGGACCCGATATCCGCCCGGTCACGCATAACCGCGCCGGGCGCGGCTTTGTCTACGGACAACTGTCGCAATCGCTGACCAATCGTCTGATAGCAAATGTGCGGGAGCGATTGCGGGAAGGCCGGAGCCAGATAACCGGCCGCAATGAAGGCATGCCGCCACGAGAATCATGACAATCTCGGTGTCGGGCATGCGCCCTCCCTCAAGCCGCCTTCGCCCTCACCGCATCCGAGTAATCCTCCATGATCACCTTACCCATATTGCCGGTGATGAAGGAGTAGGGTCCGATCTCCGAGACCAGCGTCACTTCCGCCGCCGAGCCGGTTATGAAGCACTCGTTGAAGCTCTCCAACTCCTCGGGGCGGATGCGGCGCTCGATCACCTCGAAACCGCGCTTCTTGCACTGGTCGATCACCGACTGGCGCGTCAGCCCGTTGAGGAAGCGGTCGGCAAGCGGGGTGTGAATCACGCCGTCCTTGATGAAGAAGATGTTGGCGCCGGTGCATTCGGCGACATTGCCTTCCCAGTCGAGCATCATCGCGTCGGCGTAGCCCCCACGCTCCGCCTTGTGCTTGGACAGCGAGCAGATCATGTAGAGCCCCGCCGCCTTGGCATGGACCGGTGCGCAGGCCGGATCGGGCCGGCGGTATTCGGCGACGTCGAGGCGCACGCCCTTCAGCTTCTGCGCCATGTCGAACATGCTCGGCCATTCCCAGACCGCGATCGCGGTATGGATCGTGTTGTTGATGCCGGAAACCGCCATCATCTCCGAGCCGCGCCAGGCGACCGGGCGGATATAGGCGTCCTTGAGCCCGTTCTCCTGCAGGCAGAGCTCTTTCGCGGCATCAAGCTCCGCAACCGACCAAGGGATCGTGAAATCCATGATCTCGGCGGACTTGTGGAAGCGCTTCGAATGCTCGGTGCCCTTGTAGATCACGCCGTCATAGGCGCGCTCGCCCTCGAACACGCAGGAGCCGTAATGCAGCCCATGGGTCAGTACGTGAATCTTCGCGTCCTTCCACGGCACGAGCCTGCCGTCGAACCAGATGACGCCGTCGCGCTGGTCGAAAGGAATGACTGACATGGGACTATCCTCTTCACTCAAAACCGGCCTGGCCGAACATCGCCAAAGCGACGCGCGGTGCGCAAGCCCGGACCGAAAAATGCGCCGCGACGGCATCTTGCGACATATTCCGTCGTCCGGCGGCCTTGACCGGTAATCTTGCGTCTGAGATATGTCAATAACACTGACATAAATTTTCGAGAGGTTATCGCAGGTGTCGGATATGCAGCCTGAATCGATCGAGGCAAGACCGGACTCCGCTCGCGCCGGGGCGGTGCCTTACGACCTGATCGAGCTGCTGTTTTTCGCCTATCGCGATTTTGTCAGCGATCCGGACCGCATCCTGGCCGATTACGGCTTCGGCCGCGCCCATCACCGCGTCCTGCATTTCGTCCAGCGCCGGCCGGGGCTGACCATCGCCGAATTGCTCGACATCCTGCAGATCACCAAGCAGAGCCTCAACCGCGTGCTGAAGGAGTTGGTCGAGACCGGTTTCGTCGAGCAGCGCACGGGCACGCAGGACAAGCGCCAGCGCAAGCTGCACACCACCCCGGCCGGTCAGGACCTCGCCATGCGGCTCGTGCAGCTTCAGGCGACACGGATTTCATCGGCTCTGGAGGGCTTAGGCCCGGACGGCGGGCAGGCCGTCGCGCGCTATTTGTCGGGTTTGATCGACGCATCCGAGCGCAATAAGGTCCTGGGCTTTCTCCAAAGCCCTGCCCCGCCACAGGCCAGCCGCGACTGACAAGGGCGAACCAGGCGTTCGATCGAACCCGATCTGTTGCGGGCCGGACACGGAAACGACGCGCGGCCATGCCATAGTGCGCTCGATCCAAAGGGGCACGCCATGGCCGCACAAGCACAGCGCAAACCGCTGCCCGACGAGGCGCCGCACATCCTCGTGGTCGATGACGACCGCCGCCTGCGCGACCTCTTGGCGCGGTTCCTCGGCGACAACGGCTACCGCGTGACCACGGCGGCGAATGCGCGCGAGGCCGATACGCGGCTGGGCCAACTCGTCTTCGACGCCATCGTGCTCGACATCATGATGCCGGGCGAGAACGGCTTCGATTTCGCGAAACGCTTCCGCGAAGGATCCGCTTTGCCGATCCTGATGCTCACCGCCCGCGCCGACGGCAAGGACCGGATCAACGGTCTCGAACTTGGCGTCGACGACTATCTCGCGAAACCCTTCGAGCCGCGCGAATTGCTGCTGCGGCTGGGCAACATCCTCAAGCGCACCATCATCGTCGATACGGCCCAGTCGGGCACGCGGCCCGATTTCGTGCGTTTCGGCCCGTTCATCTACGGGCTGGCGCGCGGCGAACTGCACAAGGGCGAGGAGACGATCCGCCTGACCGAGCGCGAGCGCGAGATTCTGACCGCGCTGGCAGAGCGGGCCGGCGAAGTCGTGCCGCGCGAGGAACTGGCGGCGCAAGGGACAGCCGCCAACGACCGCACGGTCGATGTCCAGATGAACCGCCTGCGCCGCAAGATCGAGCGCGACCAGGCCGATCCGCTCTATCTCCAGACGGTGCGCGGCGTCGGCTACCGGCTCGTCACGGATCGGGTCTGACGGGTGTCGAACGGCGCCAGACGGTTGCGGATGCCCCAGGCGATCGGGTTGGGCCTCGGCCGCATCCAGGCCGGTCTGACGCGCGGCCTCGATGCGCTGAAGCCGATGCGCCGGATCGTCAACGGGCCTTTGCGCGTCATCGCCCGCTACATGCCGAAGGGGCTCTATCCCCGCGCGCTGGTCATCGTCATCGCGCCGGTGGTCCTGCTGCAATCCGTGATCGCCTATGTCTTCATGGAGCGGCACTGGCAGACGGTAACGCAGCGCCTGTCCTCGGCCGTCTCGGCCGACATCGCGGCGATGATCGACGTCTATGAGAGCTATCCGCAGGATGTCCAGTTCGCGACGATCTCGCGCATCGCGCAGGAGCGGCTGGGCATGGATCTCGACATCATCCCCGATTCCGACCTGCCCGCACCCGGCCCCCGCCCCTTCTTCTCGCTGCTCGACAGCGCACTCTCGACCGAGCTCAGCCAGCAGGTCGCGCGGCCCTTCTGGCTCGACACGGTCGGGCGCTCCAGCCTGATCGAAATCCGGATCAAGCTCGGCAAGGACGTGATGCGCGTGCTGACGCGGCGCAACCAGGCCTATGCCTCCAACAGCCACATCTTCCTGGTCTGGATGCTCGGCACCTCGCTGATCCTGCTGACCATCGCCGTGCTGTTCCTGCGCAACCAGATCAGGCCGATCCTGCGGCTGGCCGACGCGGCCGAGGCCTTCGGCAAGGGCCGCGACGCGGATTTCCGGCCGCGCGGCGCCCGCGAGGTCCGCCGCGCCGGCAACGCCTTCATCGAGATGAAGCGCCGCGTCGAGCGCTCGGTTGGCGAGCGCACCACCATGCTGAACGGCGTCAGCCACGATCTGCGCACCATCCTGACGCGCTTCAAGCTGTCGCTGGCCCTGTTCGAGCGCTCCTCCGAGATCGACGCCCTGGAAAAGGACGTCGACGAGATGACCCGCATGCTGGAGGACTACCTCGCCTTCGCGCGCGGCGATGCCGGCGAAGCCGCCGTCGAGACCGATATTCGTGCGCTGCTCGAGGAGCTGAAGGCCGATGCCGAACGGCAAGGCCACCAGACCGGGCTCGAGGTCGTCGGCGATCCGCTGGTCGTCATCAGGCCCGACGCCTTCCGCCGCCTGCTCACCAACCTCGTCTCCAACGCCGCCCGCTATGGCGACCGCATCGCGATCCGCGCCACCCATGACGCGCGCTACCTGATCGTGATGATCGACGACGACGGCCCCGGCATCCCCGCCGAGCAGCGCGAGGAGGTGTTCCGTCCCTTCTTCCGGCTCGACGAGGCACGCAACGTCGATGCGGGGGGCACCGGCCTGGGCCTCGCCATCGCCCGCGACATCGCCCGCGCCCATGGCGGCGACATCATCCTGGCCGACTCGCCTCTCGGCGGCTTGCGGGCGACGGTGCGGCTGCCTGTGTGAGATCAGGCGTCGTCGCCGATCGGCGCGTTCTCGGGCAAATACGCGACGGCAAGGTCGATGAAGGCGCGAACCTTCGGCGACATCTGGAGACCGGCCGTCGTGACGAGCTGCACCGGCAACGGCGGTGGCTCGTGTTCGGGCAGGATGCGCAGCAGCGTGCCTGCGGCGAGGTCGTCGGCGGCTTGATAGGATAACAGCCTGGCGATCCCCTGCCCGGCACGCGCCGCGACCAGAACCGCCTCGACCTCGTTGACGATCAGCCGCGGCGCCACCGTGATCCGCGTCCCCCGCCCGCTGCCGAAGCGCCACACCAGCGTCTGTCCCGCCGCGACGCTCGCGATCGTGTCATGCCCGGCGAGATGGGCCGGTCGGCCCGGCAGTCCTCGCCGTTCGAGATAGCCCGGCGGCGCGACGGTGATCCGCCGTACGCTGCCGAGACGCCGCGCCACCATGCCGGAATCCGGCATCGGGCCGATCCGGAGTGCCAGATGCAGCTCCTCCTCGATCAGATCGAGATTGCGGTCGGCCAGCAGGAGTTCGACCTGAGTCTCCGGGTAGCGCGCCAGATAGGCCGTGACCAGCGGCGTGACATGGCGCCGCCCGAAGGCCAAAGGCGCGGTGATGCGCAAAAGCCCCCGCACGGGCTGGCCGGCGACGTCGCGCAGCGAAGCCTCGTAATCGGCGAGCAGCCGGCGTGCCCGGACCGCCAGCTCGCGTCCGGCGTCGGTCGTCGTCAGTTGCCGCGTCGTGCGCGCGATCAGGCGACCGCCGGCCCGCTCCTCCAAAGACGCGAGCCCCCGCGTGATCGCCGGCCGCGACCGCCTGAGCCGGCGCGATGCACCCGCCAGGCTGCCGGCATCGACGATGGCGACGAAGATCGCGAGTTCGTCCAGACGGTCCATGGATCATTCCAGAAATTGGAATTCTGAAGTCAAAGCATAGCATCTTTCGTCTCAAATCCGGAACGCCCATTTTGGCGGCCTCATCCTCGGGAGGCTTGCCATGACCGCACCACAGATCGTCCTGCACGGAACGCCGCGCTCCGGACACGCGCATCGGGTCGAGCTGCTGCTGCTCGCACTCGGCCTGCCCCACCAGCTCCAGGCCGCGCCGGTCGCGGTCAGGCGCACGGACGCCTTCCGGGCGCTGAACGCGCTGCAGGAGGTCCCCGTGCTGGTGGACGGCGACCTCATCCTCGCCGACAGCAATGCGATCCTGGTCTATCTCGCCAAGCGCTATGGCGAGGGCACGAACTGGCTGCCTGAAGAGCCTGTCGCGGCCGCACGCGTGCAGCGCTGGCTCTCGAGCGCGGCCGGCGAGGTCATGCATGGTCCCGCCACGGCACGGCTCATCGTCCAGTTCGGCATCGACGACGATATCGAGCGTGCGGGCCGGATCGCCGCCAAGCTGCTCGCCTTCATGGACGAGCACCTCGCGACCCGTGTCTTTCTCGCCGCCGACCACCCCACCATCGCCGATCTCGCCTGCTACTCCTATGTTGCCCACGCCCCAGAGGGCGGCGTGCCGCTCGCGCCCTATGCCCATCTGCGCGCCTGGATCGCACGCATCGAGGCGCTGCCCTTCTTCAAGGCGATGCCGGGCGCGCCTTTGTCCAAAGCGGAGTGAGCCCAGTGGACCCGTCCCCTTTCCATCCCGACGAACTGGCGGCCCAGGCCCGCGCGGGGGCGCTTTCACGCGGCGCCGGCATCCGCGATGCGATGCCCGATCAGCACCGAGGTTTCTTCGGCCAACTGCCGATCCTCTTCGCCTCCGTCGCGGATGCCGGCGGCCATCCCCTGGCGACCCTCGTCAGCGGCGAGCCCGGCTTCGTGCAAAGCCCGACGCCGACGACGCTGTCGGTCCGCGCCCTGCCCCCACAGAGCGATCCGGCGGCAGTGCATCTGCAGCCAGACCGGCCGATCGGCCTGCTCGGACTGGAATTTCCGTCACGACGCCGCAACCGCGCCAATGGCGTTGTCACGACGCGTGACGCCGGCGGCTTTTCGGTCTCGGTCCGGCAGAGCTTCGGCAATTGCGCGAAATACATCCAGGCCCGAACGCCGGTCCCGATAGCCGGGAGGAACACGGAAACCGTCGAAATGCTCGGCGCGCTCGACGAGGGCGCACGCAGCCAGATCGCAGCAGCCGACACCTTCTTCCTCGCCAGCCAGAGCGCCGATCCGGCCCATGGCGGCCTCGACATGTCGCATCGCGGCGGCAGGCCGGGCTTCGTCGCGATCGACGGCGACACGCTGCTGGTGCCTGATTTCGCCGGCAACAACTATTTCAACAGCTTCGGGAACCTGCTGAGCGACCCGCGCGCGGGATTGCTTTTCGTCGATTTCGCTGACGGTTCTCTGCTGCAATTGCAGGGGACTGCGCAGATCATCTGGGACGGCGAGACGCTCTCACATGTCGTCGGAGCAGAGCGCCTGCTGCGGATTGCCATTACCGCCGGCTGGCGGCGCAGGGGCGCCCTGCCCTTCGCCTGGTCTCCCGTCGAACCGGCCGCGACGACCTTGCAGACGGGCGTGTGGGATACCGACGCCATGGCATGAAGTGGAGGCGGCTAGAACATCCGCCCGCCATCCGGCACCGGCAGCCCCGGCGAGATCAGCACGACTTCGCCCTCGGCGTCCGGCATGCCTAGCGTCAGCACCTCGGACATGAACTTGCCGATCTGGCGCGGCGGGAAATTGACCACCGCCAGAACCTGCCGGCCCGGCAGATCCTCCGGCGTGTAGTGCTTCGTGATCTGCGCGGAGGATTTCCTGAGGCCGATCGTGCCGCCGAAATCGATCACCAGCTTGATCGCCGGCTTGCGCGCCTCCGGATAGGGAGCGGCCTCGACGATGGTGCCGACGCGGATATCGACCTTGAGGAAATCGTCGAAGCCGATCGGAGCGGAGGGTTCGGCAGGCGCGCTCAAAACTCCGACCAGCCCTTGTCATGGGCGGCCGGATCGAGCTTGCGCGCGGCCGCGCCGCCTCCGGAATAAGCCGAGGCCTTCGCGCGTGGCGCGGCGGGGCGCGGAGCCGGCGCGACGGCGGCGCGCATGGTCTGCGCCATCGTCCTGAGACCACCGACATCGCCGCCGAGCTGGAAGCGGGCGACCAGCGCTGCAAGCCTGTCGGCCTCCTGCGTCAGGGAATGCGCGGCGGCCGTCGATTCCTCGGCCATCGCGGCATTCTGCTGCGTCGCCTGGTCCATCTCGTTAACGGCGGTGTTGACCTCCTGGAGGCCGGCTGCCTGCTCTTGTGCCGCACCCGCGATCTCGGCCACGAGCCCGGTCACGAGGTTGATCTGCTCGGCCATGCGCTGCAGCGCGCTGCCGGTCTGGCCGACCAGCGCCACGCCCTTGTCGACCTCGACCGTCGAAGCCGCGATCAGCGCCTTGATCTCCTTGGCCGCCTCGGCCGAGCGCTGCGCCAGCGCCCGCACCTCGGATGCGACCACTGCGAAGCCCTTGCCGGCGTCGCCGGCGCGGGCCGCCTCGACGCTGGCGTTCAGCGCCAGCAGATTGGTCTGGAAGGCGATCTCGTCGATCACGCCGACGATCTGCGAGATCTCGTCGGCCGATTTCTCGATACCTCCCATCGCCGCGACCGCGTCGCGCACGATCGTCGTCGACTGCTCGGCCTCGGTCTTGACCTGACCGGTCGCCTGGCTTGCCTGACGGGCGCTTTCAGCCGTCTGGCGCACCGTCGCGGTCAGTTCGTCGAGCGCCGTCGCGGTCTCCTCGACCGAGGAGGCCTGCTGCTCGGTGCGGCCGGCGAGATCGTCGGCGGCCTGACTGATCTCGCCCGAGCCCGCCTTCATGCTTTCGGTGTTCGTCGCGATCTGCCGCATCGTCTCCTGCAGCTTGGCGATCGCGCCGTTGAAATCATCCTTCAGCTTGGCGTATTCGGCGCTGAACGGCTCGTCGATGCGATAGGTCAGGTCGCCCTCGGACAGACGCTCGAGGCCGTTTCCAAGCGCATGGACGACGCTTTCCTGAATCCGCGACTGCTCGGCGCGGTCGGCCTCGTTGCGGCGGCGTTCGCCATCTGCGGCGTCGCGGGCGGTATTTGCCTGCGCCTCGACGCGGGACTTGTCGGCTTCCATCTCGACCTTCGCCAGCGCGGCATCGCGGAAGACCACGAGCGACCGGGCCATCGAACCGATCTCGTCGGAGCGCTCCTGATGTGCGATCTCGGCGTTGAGGTCACCGGCGGCGAGGCCGTTCATCGTACCCGAAAGCGAGGTCAGCATTCCCGAAGCGCGGCGGCTCAGCAGGATGACGAGGCCAAGCATCAGCAGGCCGAGCGGGACCAGCACCTTGGCGACATCAGCCATCATGCTGAGAAATGCCGAATTGACATCGTGGACGTGCAGCCCGGCACCGACGACCCATTGCCATTTTGGCACCGCGATCACATGAGAGATTTTCAGACTGGGCTCCGCGTCTCCAGGCTTGATCCACAGATAGTCGATGAATCCTGAGCCTTTGGCCTTACCGAGATCGACCATCTCTTTAAGGAAGAACCGGCCGTCCTTGTCTTTCAACGAAATCTGATTTGTTTTTTCCAATGCCTTGTTCGCATGGAGCGGAAAATTACCGTCGAAATCGATGATGAAATAATAATTCCCACCATCGAAGCGAGCGTTTTTAAGTGCATCGATCGCCATCTTCCTGGCGTCTGCGTCCTTCAACTCGCCGGCTTCGGCACGTGCAAGATAGCTGTTGACGGTCGACGCCGCTGCTTCGACGACATTCTTGATCTCGGCGCGCTTGAGAGTGATCATCTCCTTATGCGCCGCGTCGAGGGTGTAGCCGACCCCGCCGACCGCGAGGAGCACGGCAAGCACGGCAATCAGCCCGAACGAGCGCCCGATCGACAGGGTAGCGAATTTCTTGATGAGCGACACGTCAGCCCCCGCGCAAATGAGATTCCTCACATTCGCGCAAATTGGCTAAGGTCTGCTTAATGATGCGGCAGGGCGCCCGAACTGCCGATGTTGTCAGATCGCCGGCACGTAGTCCTCGTCGCGCGGTCGTTCCTCGCCGCGCTCGCGCCGGCGCACGCCAGGCCGTCGCCCCGAGCACAGCGCCCGCGCCAGTCCGCGCAGCGGCGCGGTCAGCCTGTGCAAATCCTCGGCCCGGGCCATGATCCTGCCGGCGGTCTTCAGTTCGCGATCGAGCCTCGCCATGGTGCGGGAGAGGTCAGGCTCGTCGTCGCCGAGCCAGGTCTCGCCGACGCGCGCCATCAGCAGCACCGCGCCCTGCACACGCAGGCCGCCGAGCGCATCCTCGGTTGGAATGCCGGCCGAGGCCAGCATGTAGCGCCAGGAATTCACCGCCCCGCGATTGAGCGCGGCGAGCGTCAGCGGATCGCGTCGGATCACCGGCATGATGCGGCGCAAGGCTTCCTTGTAGGGCGACATCGCATCGAGCCGGCGCATCACGAGGTCGAACATGCGCTCGCGCATGGGCTCGCCCGCCAGATCGTCGGAGGCGCCCGCTAGCACGGCGTCGTCGACCAGCCGCGTCAGCCCACCGAGCATGGCGAGTTTCGAGGGAAACAGGCTACGCAACGCCGAGAGAGACAACCCGGCCTCGGCCGCGATGTCGCCGAGTTCGATGTCGCTCCAGGGGCGGCCGGCGGCAAGCCGCATGAGAGCCTCGATCGCCTGCTTGCGCGGATCGGTCGGCGCGGCCGGGGCGGCGGGTTCGGCAATCGGGGGAACGGGTTCGGGGGCCATGTGAGTTCTCCTCTCGCGACGCGATGAGGAGAAGCTAGGCCTCGATCGCGACCGTTGAAAGGCCGCTCAGCCGGAAAGCTCCTCGGCGCGACGTTTGGCAGCAGCCACGGTTCGCATCATCAGCGGCTTCAGGCCGTCATCGGCCATGAGAACAGAAAGGCCCGCCGCCGTGGTGCCGGCCGGCGAGGTCACGTTCTGGCGCAGCGTCGCAGGCGACAGCGGCGACTGGAACAGCAATTCGCCCGCGCCCTCGATCGTGGCGCGCGCCAGCCTCTCCGCCACATCCGCCGGCAGTCCAACCGCCGCGCCGGCCGCCGCAAGGCATTCGACCAGGTGAAAGACATAGGCCGGCCCGGAGCCGGACACCGCCGTGACCGCGTCGATCAGGTTCTCGTCGTCGAGCCACTCGACCTTGCCGATGCTGCCGAGCAGCGCATCGGTCATCGCCCGCTGGGCGGCGCTGACGCCGGGGCCGGGCGCGGCCGCCGTGACGCCGCGCTGGACCGCTGCCGGCAGGTTCGGCATCGCCCGGATCAGCGCCGTCGCGTTGGGCAGCCGCGCCGACAGATCCCCCAGCGTCTTGCCGGCCAGCACCGAGATCAGCAGCGTCTGCGGGCGGATGAAAGCTTGAACGGCGGGCGCGGCGGTATCGAGCATCTGCGGTTTGGTCGCGAGCACAAGGACATCGACGGGTCCCACGGTCTCGGGCGCCGGGTTCAGCCGCGTGCCCTTCTCTCTCGCCAGTGCGGCCATCTCGTCGGACGGATGCGGATCGATAAGGCTGATCCCGGCCGGGTTCATGCCGATGCGCAGCCAGCCCTCCAGCATCGCCCCTCCCATCTTGCCCGCGCCGATGAGAACGAGCGATTGCGGCAGGGGTCTGGTCATGGGCTTTGGTCTCGCTGGCAGAACGTCATTCTCGGGCTCGCCCCGAGAATCTCTCAGAAGAAAGCCTTCTCGTCATGAGATGGTCGGGTCAAGCCCGACCATGACGCCCGCGATTGGCTCACGCCTCTCCAACCGTCTCCAGCATCGCGCCTTCGAGCCCTTCCTTGGCCGTCTTGCCGGCCCAGACGACGAACTGGAACGCCTGGAAATAGCGCTCGCAGGCATCGATCGCCGCCTTGATCAGCGCGGCGGCCTGTTCGTCGGTCGGCTCGGCACCGCCCGAGAGCAGCAGAGCGTGGCGGTACATCACCACGTTCTCGCTGCTCCACAGGTCGAAATGGCCGAGCCAGAGCTGCTCGTTGACGAGGCTGACGAGTTGCAGCACCTCGCCGCGCCGCCGCTCCGGCACCTTCAGGTCGAAGGCGCAGGCGATATGGATCGCCTCGACCTCCTCGAGCCAGGTGATCGCGACATGATAGTCCGACCAGCCGCCGGTGACCGCGACCGACAATTCGTCGTCGCTGTCACGGTCGAAGGTCCAGTTGTTGAGAGCGGCCAGCCGTTCGATGAGGTCGAGGGGATTGGAGGGCCGGTCGATATCGGCGTCCAGATCGAGGTCCATCATGCCCTAGGGTCCAACTGCCGGCACCTGCTGGCGCAGATGCGGCGCGTTCGAGAACGGGAACACGGCGACGGAAAGCAAAGATACGCAACAAGACTGTGGCGGCCAAAGATTAAGACGGCCTTCACATCCTCCGGCAGGCCTTTTGGACAGGCCCGCCGACGAATCACCTTCCATCGACGATAGCGCAGGCGCTGTGACGCTCCCAACACGGCTGCACGCTCCCCGGATTCGGGGGCGGGGCTCAATCCCCGCACGCCGCTGTCCACAGCACATGGCTGTGGAGGACGCAGCCAGGCCACTGGCTGCAGCCCACAGCCCTCATTCTGACGGAAAGAGATGACGGCGTGAAAATGCCGAGCAGCACTCAGCTGCCAGTCTTCGCGCCTTCCAGCGCTGCCAACCGCGCTGCGAGCTTGTCGTTCTCCTCGCGCGCCAGCAGTGCCATCTCGCGCACCGCCTCGAACTCCTCGCGCGTGACCACGTCCATGTCGCGCAGCAGCCGCTCGATCTGCGTCTTGACGACGGTCTCGACCTCGCGGCGCACCCCTTGCGCCGCGCCAGCGGCATCGGTGGCGAGGCGAGCGATGTCGTCGAGGATGCGGCTGGAGGTCGTGACCATGGGGCTCTCCGGAACGGCGGCGTTGCGCCTTGCTGACCCAGATATGGGGGCGAAGCCCGAGCCGCGCAATCGTGAGCGCCGACGCATGATCGCATGGCGCTGTTCAACCCATGCCGTTTGCACGCTATGCAGAAGCGGAAACTCGAAGCCGGATCTCAGCCGATGGCCCTGCATTTCACCACGCCCGAATTCGCCCGCCGCCGCGACGCGCTTCTGACCGCCATGCAGCGCGACGGGCTCGATGCGCTCTTCCTGTTCCAGCAGGAATCGATGTTCTGGCTGACCGGCTACGACACCTTCGGCTTCTGCTTCTTCCAGTGTCTGGCCGTGAAGGCCGACGGCACCATGGCTCTTCTCACCCGCTCGGCCGACTACCGCCAGGCGCAGCAGACCTCCAACCTGAGCGACATCCGCATCTGGAAGGACGGCCGCGACGCCAACCCGGCGCTCGACCTGCTGGCGCTGGCGCGCGATCTCGGTCTTGCGGGCAAGCGCATCGGCGTCGAATACGAATCCTATGGTCTCGTGGCTGCCAATGGCCGCAAGCTCGACGCGGCCTTCGCAGGCGTCAGCGATCTCATCGATGCCTCGACCATCGTCACGCGCCTGCGCTCCGTGAAGTCGGCCGAGGAAATCGTCTATGTCCGGCGCGCAGCGGCGCTCTCCGACGCGGCCGACAAGGCCGGCCTCGACGCCATCCGCGCCGGCGCCGACGAAGGCGACATCCTGGCCGCCCAGCACGATGCCATCTTCTCGGGCGGCGGCGACTATCCCGCCAACGAGTTCATCATCGGCTCCGGCGCCGACGCCCTGCTCTGCCGCTACAAATCCGGCCGGCGCAGGCTCGACGCTGACGACCAGATCACGCTGGAATTCGCCGGCGTCGACCGCCACTACCATGCAGCGATTATGCGCACCGTCGTGGTCGGCGAGCCAAAACCCCTGCACCGGCGTTATCACGCCGCCGCCAAGGCCGCACTGCTCGCCTGCGAGGCGGAGCTGAAGCCCGGCCGCACGGCCGGCGACGTCTTCGCGGCCCATGCCCGCGTGCTCGACGAGCATGGACTCTCCCAGCACCGCCTCAACGCCTGCGGCTACTCGCTCGGCGCCAAGTTCACGCCGTCCTGGATGGACTGGCCGATGTTCTACGAGGCCAATGACTGGCCGCTCGAAGCGGGCATGGTGATGTTCGCGCACATGATCCTGATGGATTCCGCATCAGAGACGGCGATGTGCCTGGGCCGGACCTATATCGTCGGCGAAACGGCGGCCGAACCCGTCAACCTGCCCGATCTGGACCTTGCGATCCGTTGAGCCTAGAAAGGCCGGCAACGATTTGTAAAGAAGTCCGGACCCGTACGACAACAAGGCGGGAAGCGTCATGACCAGACACCTAAACGGCCTCGTTTTAATTCCGCTCGCCGCGCTCGCGCTGGCGGGCTGTCAGGAAACCACGACCGTCGCGCGCCAGCGCGTCGATGCGCCTGGCGTCCCGGTGTCGGTGCAGAGCATTTCCGGTGCACCCGACTCGGTGACGACCAATTTCGCCAGCCTGCTCGGCGAGGCCGCCGCCGAACGCAAGATGGAGATCGTCGCGGGCGACAAGCCGGCGCGCTTCCGGGTCCGGGGCTATCTGACCGCTCAGCCGACCGTCGACGGCCAGACCTCGCTCGCCTTCGTCTGGGACGTCTATGACGAGAGCAAGAAGCGCGCCCAGCGCGTCCAGGGCGAGAGCTTCGGCCGGAGCGGCGGCGGCGCCGACCCGTGGTCGGGAATCGACCAGACCGTCGTCGCCAAGGCGGCCTCGGAATCGATGGACGCCATTGCGGGTTTTCTGGTCACCACGCCGGCCGTCGAGACCGTCAATCCGGGTGACAAGACCAAGGCCGCGGGAACAAAGACGGCCGCCGCCGCTACTGGCAAGCGACTCTGAGGCGCGCCCACAAGCCATCGGCTCTACCCTCGGTAACGCTCCGTCATCCTGGACAAGCCGCTTAGCTGCGCCGATCCGGGACGCGCTGGTGTCGCAGCGCGATCGGGCTTTGCGGCTTCGCGCAACCCGGCGAGCGGCTTGGCACACCTCAT